>CAXMUH010000048.1:0-6012 GCA_964196565.1 uncultured Legionellaceae bacterium
GTGCTACCGTAATCGAATCTCCGGTATGCACACCCATGGGATCAATATTTTCGATACTGCAAATTATGATGCAATTGTCTTTGGTGTCGCGCACCACTTCTAATTCATATTCTTTCCAACCGATAATCGATTCATCAATTAATAATTCTGAAGTCGGCGAAAGTTCTAAACCACGCGTACAAATTTCAAAAAATTCATCGCGATTATAGGCAATCCCACCACCGGATCCGCCCATGGTAAATGAAGGCCGAATCACTGAGGGAAATCCCAGCTCTTCTAAAATTTTCCACGCATCATCCATCGAATGCGCAAGACCAGACTTGGGTGTTTCTAAACCGATTTTTGCCATACATTTTTGGAATAACTGCCGGTCTTCAGCTTTATCAATCGCCTCACGCGATGCACCAATCATTTCAACATTAAATTTTTCAAGTATGCCTTCGCGACCTAAGCTCAACGCGCAGTTTAATGCGGTTTGCCCACCCATGGTTGGCAATATTGCATCTGGGCGTTCTTTTTCAATAATATTCGCAATCACTTGCCAATCGATTGGTTCGATATAAGTAGAATCCGCAATATCGGGATCGGTCATAATGGTTGCGGGATTTGAATTCACTAAAATAACCCGGTAGCCTTCTGTGCGTAATGCGCGACACGCTTGGGTTCCTGAATAATCAAACTCACAGGCTTGTCCAATGACGATCGGTCCTGCGCCTAGAATTAATATGCTTTTAATGTCTGTTCTTTTTGGCATTAACTTTTAAGCCTGCATTAAATCAATAAATCGGTCAAACAAATAACCAATATCGTGTGGTCCCGGGCTCGCCTCGGGATGACCTTGAAAAGCCAATATAGGTTTTGATTTGTGGGCAAAACCCTGCAATGTGCCATCAAATAACGATTTATGGGTTACTTTTAAATCTTCGGGTAAGTTTTGTTTATCCACTGCAAAACTGTGGTTTTGACTGGTAATATAGACCACGCCTGTTTCTAAATCTTGTACGGGATGATTTGCACCATGATGCCCGAACTTCATTTTTATGGTTTTAACATCACATGCCAATGCAGCCAATTGAAACCCCAAGCAAATACCAAACATCGGTACATTATGTTGCATTAAGGTTTTTACATTTGAAATTGCATAATCACATGCCGCTGGATCGCCAGGGCCATTAGATAAAAGCACACCGTCGGGCTTCATCGATAAGACTTCTTGTGCATCAGTTGTTGCTGGCACCAGTGAAACGCGACAACCGCGGTCAACCAACATTCGCAAGATTTGCCACTTAACACCAAAATCATAAGCAACAATATGAAAACGCTCATTCTTTAACGTGCCATATTTCCCAGTGGTGATATCAAAACTGCCTTCGATCCATTCAAGCATTTTATCGGTCGAAACCACTTTCGCCAGGTCTTTGCCCAGCAATCCAGGAAACGCTTTTGCTTTTGCCAACGCATCACGCTCATCTAAAGAACAGGCAATAATACAGCCGCTCTGCGCACCTTTATCACGCAAAATTCGAGTTAAACGACGCGTATCAATGTTCGAAATAGCTACGATGCCATTTTGCTTAAGATAAACTTCCAGTGACTTTGCTGAGCGCCAATTGCTAACAATCAGCGAATGCTCACGCATAATCAAACCCGCGGCATGGATACGAGTGGACTCAGCATCAAAGGGATTCACACCGACATTGCCGATATGAGGATAGGTCATGGTCACGATTTGCTGACAGTAGGATGGATCGGTGAGAATTTCTTGGTAACCTGACATCGACGTGTTAAACACCACCTCTGCGGTGGTTGAGCCTTCTGCACCCACTGCAACTCCATGAAAAATACTGCCGTCGGCCAATGCTAATATGGCTGGTGGATACTTGTTGATAAACGCATCCAACATTCGAAAACACTACCTCTCACTTCTGACAAACCTGAACAAGGATAGTCGATTGCTAATTGATATTCAATCTATAAATGAATTTGTTACAGACTCGCAGACGATACGCTGAATTTTCAATGGAAACTAATGCCTGTTCATGATATTTTCATTTGTGCAGCATTTGCAATCTAACCATAGGATTAACAAACAATTATGGTCAATATTTCCACAGGAAAACGCACAATCAGCGTATTAACGCTGGTGATGATCAATATCATCGCCATCGACAGTCTGCGTAACCTGCCCGTTAATGCCGTCAACGGCTTTACCATTCCTTTCTATTATATCCTCGGCTGTATCTTTTTTCTGATCCCGTGTGCGTTAATCACCGCTGAGCTTGCGACTCATTATCCTAAAACCGGCGGCGCCTATGTGTGGGTTCGCAATGCCTTTGGGCCACGTCTGGGCTTTATGACCATTTGGCTGCAATGGATTTATAATGTATTTTGGTACCCGACTATTCTCGCGTTTGTTGCCGCTAATATCGCCTACTTTATCAATCCAGCGCTGGTTGATGACAAAGTCTATATGGTAAGCATGATTATTGGGCTTTTTATTATTGCCACCGTGGTGAATAGTTTCGGCATGAAAACCTCAGGTATGATCAGCGTGATTAGCGCCATTGTTGGCACCATTATTCCGATGGTTTTTATTATTGTCTTGGCCGCAATCTGGGTTTTTACTCATAAAGCATTAGCCATTACCCCAAGTGTGGGAAGCTTTTTTCCGAGTTTTTCCAATATGGGAAACATTGCTTTTATTGTAGTGATTTTATTTAGTATGTTTGGCTTAGAAATGTCAGCAACCCATGCAGAATCTGTGAAAAATCCGGATAAGGATTATCCAAAAGCATTATTATATTCGTCTATTTTTATTGTCGTCAGCCTGATTCTCGCATCACTTGCCATCGCTATTATTGTACCAGCACATAAACTCAATTTAGTGAGCGGATTGGATCAAGCTTTTTCAATATTTTTAAAGTAATATCACCTTTCATTCTTGTTACCCGTAATCATTTTGGCAATTATTATCGGCAGCTTTGGCAGTATTGCAGCCTGGGTCATTGGCCCAACTAAAGGTTTGATGGTAGCAGCCGAAGATGGTTCCTTGCCGCGCGTATTTAAATATAAAAATCGTCATCAGAGTCCAGTTGTTATATTGATATTACAATGCATCTTGGTTATAGCCATTTGTAGCTTATTTGTTTTTATCAAAGCGTTTAGCACCTCCTACTGGATTTTAAGCGATCTCACCGCGCAATTAGCTATTATGTTTTATTTGCTATTCTTTGCAGCCGCCATTCGCCTACACAAAATAACCCCAAAGAAACCAGGCGCGTTTCGCTTAAAAAACTGGACCATGTATATCAGCGCAAGCGCTGGTATTCTAGTGTGTCTATTCGCACTGGCTGTTGGCTTTATCCCACCCACTTCGATAAAAATAGGCAATCTCGCGGTGTATGAAACCATCCTGATTGTGGGCTTGCTATTCTTTACCTTTGTGCCTTTATTAATTTCTGCTAGAAAGAAGAGGTAATTTTAGATGAAAACATGTGTAATAAGCTTAGATTTAATCAACGATATTTGTCACCCAGATGGGAAACTCGGCCATAATGCCAAACGATTCGAACAACATCATATTGTTGAGAATACCAATCGCGTTCTTAATTGGGCAAGAGAAAATAAACATTTAGTGTGCAATGTTAAAGTTGGCTTTAGACCAAATTATGCTGACGCCTCACTCACATCGCCTCTTTTTAGCAAAGCAAAGCAATATGGCGCATTAAATCTCAGCGCTTCTGGAACAAAGTTTGTTGACGAATTATCAATTTCTGATAATGACCTCACCATCATTAAACACCGCGTTAGTGCATTTTACGGCACAGATCTAGAATTAATTCTGCGCGCCAATCGAATTGAAAAGTTAATTCTTTGCGGTGTTGCCACCAATAATGCGGTGGAATTAACCGCACGCGAAGCGCATGATCGAGATTTTCAGGTGGTCATCGCAGCAGATACAACGCAAACATCCTCTGATGAAGAGCAAAACGCCAGTTTAAATTTTCTAACTAAAATTGCAACCATCAAAACCAGTAAAGAAATCACCAACGCGCCGTAATTGGGACGCAAATTCAATCGTTAGGCATACCGCTTAGCCAATCGCCACGCAAGTAAAATCATTAAAACAGCAACCACACAATAGACAATTGACATCGACACTGCCGGAAAGTGAACAAAAGATCCCGTCACCAACACCCCGACCATTGCACCAGACATATTAATAAAACTCAAAATAGCGCTGGCGTTTGCTTTATTTTCAACATTCTTTGTTGCTAACACCGATGCACTGTTCCATACCATGGGATTCAAAAGATAAATCGAAGAAATTAAAAAGAAAAATGCGAACGGAGTTAAATGCTGAGTAACCACAACCAGCAACAAAGCCGCTGACCCAAGCGACATCAAGGTAATACCAAACGCAATAAACTGCTTTTCTGAGAATTTCTTACTGAGCTTTGATGAAATAAAATTACCCAACACGATGCACACAGATGGAATAACCGCCAACGAACCGTATAAGGCAGCTTTAAAGTGAAATTTCTGCGCAACAACAATCGGACCGACAGTTGAAAAAACATAAATAAAGGCGGTAGCACTACCGACAAGTACCGCATAACCCACCAAGCGCCAATCCTTACGCAGTGGCCAATAATCGTGAATTAAACTTTTAATCTGCAAAGCTGAGGGATCTCTTTTTGCCAATGTTTCCGGTAGTGTCATAGCAACGAACAATGCACAAAAATAATAAAGTGCCAAAAAATAAAAACAATACGGCCAGCTTAAATATTGAGTGATCAAGCCGCCGAAAAATATGGCGATACCAGGAACAATAGCAAACGACATTGCTATAATTGGCATAATCACCCGCGATTGTTCAGAGTAGTAAAAATCGTTAATGATGGTAATGGTAACAGTCAAGCCAACACCTGCACCAATCGCCATAAAAAATCTGGCAATCATCAGTAAAGTTAGACTGTGAAACGGCGCTGATAGACCACATGCAATCGAACTGATAATTGCCAAACAAATACCAAAATAGAGTGAGTTTTTTCGTCCCAACTTATTTGACAGCGGCCCATAGATTAATTGACCCAGCGCATAACCGAGTAAATAAAGCGTCATGGTGAACGAAATGGTGTTACCGGAAACATAAAAGAAACGACCTAACCTAGGAATACTGGGCGTGTACAGGATTGCGCCAACACTGGCCAGTGAGATCATCATCACCAGCGCCAAAATGGATGGTTTTCTACCCGGTAATTTGTATTGTTCTGTATTCATGGCACCACTATAACAAAACTAAATTGGAAAATAACGCTGAAAATAATTGACCAGGATAAGCAGATTTCTCTGTTTTGCATGATTTACAGCAACCGGTGTATACTTGCAGCGTAACTACTTGCCCCCGTGCGTCAGGTGAGTAAACAGCTACCTTGCAGTTAAAAAATAAATGGAGTGTACGAAATGGAAGGACCCATTGCAATCGTAGGCATAGGATGTCGACTGCCCGGCAATGCCAACAATTCAACAGCGTTTTGGCAAACTTTATCCCAAGGCAAAGATACAATCACTGAAATCCCAAAAGACCGATGGAGTATTGATTCATATTTTCACCCTGATCATGCACTGCGCGGAATGAGTTACTCACGTTGGGGTGGTTTTTTACAAGACATTGATCAATTTGAACCAGAATATTTTGGCATTTCTCCACGAGAAGCGGCAACAATGGATCCGCAGCAGCGTCTATTATTAGAAACAACAATAGAATCCTTAGAAGATGCGGGTCTCCCACCAACATCATTGCGCGGCTCGAGCACGGGTGTTTTTATCGGCGCCTCAGCCACCGACTATGGCAGAATACAAGCGGATATCTCCGATCTTTCTACACTAAACCCCTACTCTTCCACCGGCACTGTTTTGAGTTTAACCGCAAATCGTATTTCATATTGTTTGGATTTGCGTGGTCCAAGTATGGCTGTCGATACCGCTTGTTCTTCGTCTTTGCTAGCA
>CAXMUH010000049.1:0-9375 GCA_964196565.1 uncultured Legionellaceae bacterium
AAGTGTAGTACTTTTGCCGCAGGATTACGTAATTTAGTACTATTTAATCCGTCATTGGTTTCAACTTCCTTATCAATTAAGTCAATTTCATCTGCAACATTTGTTTGAGTATCTAATTCTGATTTATTTCCGACAGTCAAAGGCAGCATAATTGTAAAAGTGGTGCCACAGCCTTTGTTGCTAATCATACTAATATGCCCACCCATTTGATCAAGATAACGCTTAACGGTATATAAACCTAAGCCGCTGCCTTTATAAATCCCCTGATAGGATGGCGTTAATCGAGTAAAGTGCTCGAATATTTTTTTATGATTGTCTTGTGCAATGCCAATGCCAGTGTCAGTGATCGATAAAATGAGGTTTACTGATTGATATTGGTGTGAATCGAGAGTGGCAGTGATTTTAACGTGACCTTTTTCAGTAAATTTAATTGCGTTGCTCATCACGTTCAATAGAATTTTATCAATATGACCGCGGTTGCCCTTCAGATGAGGTGGGATCGCTTTGTCAATTGAAGTAATTAATTCTAATTTTTTATGTTTTGCCGCAGGCTCCAACAGCTTTGTGTTATGAGAAATGACGTCTGCTATGGAGAAGACGGTTTCCTTGTCTTCAGAATAACCTGAGTCGAGTTTAGAAATTTCAAGTATGTCGTTGAGTAGTTTTAGCAGTTCTTTAGTGGAGCCAATGAGCAAGCCCGCATCTTGTTGTTGATCGTGGTGTTCGGCATTATCTTTTAATGATTGAGCTAAGCCGAGCATACCAGTAATCGGTGTGCGAATGTCATGGCTCATATTAGCGATAAAATCAGTTTTAGTTTGGCTTGCAATTTCAGCTTGTTTTATAGCGCTAATCAGTTTTTGTTGCGCTTGTTTTAAATCAGTTACATTCGTGGATATACCGGCAACGCCGACTACTTCGCCGGCTAGATTACGCAGAGGAACTCTGCTGGATAAAAGATATAAAAGATTATTATTGGCATCGTAAAATGGCATTTCTTCAACATTAAAAATAGCTTTGCCAGATTCGAGCACTTTAATATCATCACCCTTGAAAGCATCGGCGAGGCCCTCTGGCCAATTTGCCCATTGCGCTAGGTCTTCATAAGTGCTGCCAATATACTGCTCGCGAGTCAAACCCAGCATATTTAATACGTTATTATTACAACCCATATGAATTAAGTCTTTATTCATCCAATACACATTGCATGGCATGTGCTCGAACATTGCATTAAGTTGAAGGTAGTTATTTATGATTTTGTCATAGTTGGAATTTTTTCCAATAAGAATATATTTAATATCTGAGTCATCTTCCAGGGCATGTGTTAGCCATATTATTTCAGTTAAATTATCTGCTTTGGAATAATGAATTTGCTTATTATTTTTTTTGTTTATGTTATCAAGGTTGGGACAGTCGAAATTAATTTTTTCAAAAAGATGAGTATAATCGGTGCCAATTATTTTGGATTTTATTAAATGATACTCGTTGAGTAGGCTTAAGTTTATATCAACAACCTTTTTGTTTTTATCTAACAAAATAACACGATCGCTGGTGTTGGAGGCTAGAAGATTAAAAATAATTTGGTAATTTGTTAATTTATTTTTTTCATCTGACATGATAAACAGTACTCTATTATTTTAAAATGTTGACCTTAAAGTTCATGATAGTTTAAGCACTTTCTAAGGGGTAAGCATAGCATACTGACTTAAGGGGGGCACTAGCCAGAATATATCATTTAAAAACAAGGGGATATAGAGTGTGTTGAAGCTGGAACCCCGTTGCTCCTGAGCAATATGCTGGTAGCAAGAGGTTAAATGCGGACCACCACATTTATCACCTTGTCGTCGATATAAATATTAAAATAAGAAAAAAAACGAAGGAGCATTTTTGCGCGAGTTGGTAAATAAAATTCCATGATGTGATCTGAAAAATTACAAAAAAACTTTAACGGATTTAATAAAAGTCACATGTAATAATTAAGATTATAATCAGGTAATTAGAGCTTAATTAATTCTTCCTTAATTAGGCAGTAATCTTATTTTGTGTGAGAATTAATATCCTAATTTAATGATATCGGCTTTATCCCTTGAAGTATGCCGGTGGGGATTTCTAACAATGTCTTTATCTAAAAAACAATTGTCATTTTATCTGGTTGGTGAAGATGCACTGGTAACAAAATGTGCCGAGGCACTACTGGGGAGCAATCACCAAATTCTCGGTGTATTTAGTAATAATCGTGATGTGCTGGGTTGGTTATCCTTTCATTCAATAAAGTCTTTCACAGATCAAACCACTTTTTATCATTATGCAAAAGCGCATCAATCGGATTTCCTCTTAAGTGTTGTTAACCCCAAAATCTTATCGGATGAATTATTACAGTTACCGCGAGTTTATGCGATTAACCTGCATAATTCCCTATTGCCTAAGTACGCGGGGTTAAATTCGAGTACTTGGGCAATCATTAATAATGAGCGCTATCACGGTGTGAGCTGGCATATTATGCAGCGTGAAATTGACACCGGTGGAATTTTGGTTCAACAACGGTTTCCAATTGCAGCCGATGATACCGCGCAGACATTAAATTTAAAATGCTACGAGCATGCGTTAGCTTCGTTTGGGTTACTGATTAAGAAACTTGAAGAGAATAATTTTATTATTCAAAGACAAGATATTATCAAGCGAACCTATTTTGGTGTTAATGAGATTAGTGCAGAAAAACTAATTATTTCTCCAGAAGATCGTGCAGAAGATATTGAAAGGCTTTATCGTGCATTATCCTTTAATGCTATCCGCAATGAGGTGGTGCTGCCAAAAATATTTATTAATGGCAGTTTTTATATTGTTAAAAAATTGAAAATAGATGAGTCGGGAGTGTGTAATATTCCCGGTGTCATAATTGATATAAGTGACGATTTGTTAATATCGACACAGACCAAAAATATACTTATCGGTGATCTCGAAACTCTGGATGGAAAACCGATTAGCATTGAAAGTCTTGTTGCTAAGTGTCAATTGATGGTTGGTAAGCGACTGGATTTACTGTCGAGGCGATATCACACTTTTTCGAGTGCATATGTTCGCTCTAAAAAGCGATTTGAGGCTGATTGGATTCAACATATACATTCGATTAAACAGGCTGACTGGCCTTTCTCAATAAAAAATCAAGGTAATGATGAACAGGTTTATCGCCATCGCATGATTTGCTCTATGTCGTTTGCCGAAAGTTTAGACTCCAAGGTTAGCGCATCTATGCGCTATATGAATTTGCTAAGTGCTACTCTTATCTTTTTATATAAGATAGCTGACTATCAGAGTTTTACTGTTTGGTATGCATACCCTGAATTATTGGCTCAAATCGAATATATGCATAATTCATATTTTGAGGGTGTGCCATTTACTTTTGCAAGTGATGAGACATTGTCCTTTAATCTAATGATTGATACGCTTTCAAAAAAATTGTTTGAATTAGAAAAGATGGGCCCGATAGAGCGTGAATTACCACTAAGATATCCTGAGGTGAGACATAAAAACCTAAGTAAAAATGTATTGTTGCTTTTAGATGGTGGGCGTAATACCGCGCAAAAATATACGGACTATGATCTTGTTATTAAAATTGACCTTAGTAAGAATGAAATTTCTTTAATGAGTAAAACTTATGATTGGGTTGGTGAAACAAAAAAACATTTGTTAGATAATATGCTGAATTATATTTCATCATTACACGTGAATCTGTTGAAGCACCCCGATATGCCGATCAGTCGCGTACCCATTCTATCGATGCAGATGGCTGAAAAACTTGTTTCAAAGTTTAATAAAACACCTGTTGATCGAGATTTATCGATGGACATATACTCTTTGGTGCAAAACAATGCGAATCCAAACGATACAGCGATTATATTTGAAGGTAAAACATATACCTATCAAAGGTTTTATAATGATATTGATAAAGTTTCCAAATGGCTTTGTGAGCTTAGACAAAATCAAGTGCTTCATATCCCCATTTTATTTCAGCGCAGTTATGAACTTATGGTCTGTATTATGGCCATTTTAAAAGAAGGTTGCACTTATGTTTGTTTGGATCTCGGATTTCCACAAGTGCGAATTGACTTTATTTTAAATGATTGTAATGCAAAATTTCTCTTAACGCACAAAAATATCGACGAGATGAAACTGTCTTGTTTGGATAACAAACTTGGTGACAGTATCCTGATTGGCCCAAATAAGGTTCATAGTCTAGCCTTAAGATGTGATCCAGATAAACCGATTGACGCTGAAGACGCAGGATATATCATCTATACCTCAGGAACGACAGGTCAGCCAAAGGGTGTGATTGTATCCAAACGAAATATTTTAAATTACTATCACTGGTTTAATGAAAGTTTTGAGTTAAACTCTTCTTCAAGGGTTGATTTTTCATGTTCGATTGCATTTGATTTGTCGGTGCCTTGCACTTTAGTGCCATTGATGCGAGGTGCTACCGTTGTAATCTGCCCTGAAAATATAAAAGCGAACCCAAAAAAATACCTTCAGCATCTGCACGATAACAAAGTGACTCATATAGAATGTACCCCAGGTTATTTCAGTAACTTATTAAAATACCCGGTAATGATTAAGCTGTTATCTGTTTTAAAATGGGTATTACTGGGAGCAGAAGCGCTGGTTAAATCGGATGTGGCGCAGTGGTTAAAGTTGCAGCCTACGCATAAAGTGGTTAACGAGTACGGCCCTACCGAATGCACCGTTGCGGTGACAAAGTTTGTCGCAACGTTTAAGAATATTGCATCACTGGATGGATCAATTCCAATTGGAACACCTTCTTTTAACAATCAAGTCTACATTTTAGATAAATTCTACCATCACTGTCCTATTGGTATTCCTGGGCAGATTGTGATTGGCGGGAAGAGTGTCTGTAAAGGTTATTTAAATCGAGATCAGCTGAATAAAAAATCATTTATGGATTTTCCTGTTTTTCAAGAGCAAGCAAGCAAAGTTCGAGTCTATCTTTCTGGTGATATGGGCTTGTGGCATTCGGACGGAAATATAGAATATTTATATCGTTTGGACAGCCAGGTAAAAGTATTGGGCTATCGAGTTGAGCTTGATGAGATTTATGAAAATCTTAAATCCTATCCAGGAATTCAACACTGTTATATTGCACTTTTGAAAAACGCAGGACAAGAGAAAACGATTGTCGCATACATTGTTAATAATGAAGGCGCAGAATTAACAAAAGAGGGGCTCGATTCTTATTTGAAAGCTAAGCTACCACTTTATATGCTGCCCCAACGCTATTACTTAATTAATCAAATACCGCTAACCATCAATGAAAAAAGAGATACTGAACATTTGCATTCGAACGTAATTCGAGAATTGTGTTTGGATTCACGTAGAATGACGCCACGGAGAAAAATACTCGAAAAAACCATATTAGATATCCTAGAGATTGATTTTATCCAAAATGATCATGACTTTATTAGTGCGGGTTTAAACTCTCTACGCGCTTTGCGATTGTTAGCTTCGATAGAAGATTTGTTTCATATCAAAATTTCGCTCACAGATTTATTTGAAAATATGACAATTGATCGTTTGCTAATGTTGATGTCAGAAGTCGAATCAAAAGAATATAATGTTGTAATAACTCAGTTTGATAAATCTCCAGTCGTGGCGTTGCAATCCAAAGGCACTAAGAAGCCTTTATTTCTACTGCATCCACTGGGTGGCGGGATATTTTGGTATAGTTATTTTAAGCAATATATAGATCCTGATCGACCACTTTACGCCATCACCGATCCAGCTTTAGAATCGAAACAGTTTTTATTTAACACGCTTGATGAAATGATCGAGTGTTACTGCCATTGGATTTTGAAAACACAGCCACAAGGACCATATTATCTGGCGGGAGCCTCATTTGGGTCAACTTTATCGGTGGTGATTGCTGACCGTTTAATAAAAATGGGCCATCAAGTTAATTTTGTTGGTTTGTTTGATGGTTGGGCGCAATATCCTTCTACACTTGCAAAAAAAGAGTTGTTCGATGATCTTATGAAACAACAATTTAGTAAGCTTAGAAATCAATATCTTGAAGCTGGCATTTCAGATTTAGATTGGTTTTTAAAGTTGCAATATCAGCGTGAAATGTTGCTGCAGCAGTACCATATGCCAGCTGTAGATTTTAAACTTATTTTATTTAAAGCTGATAATATCAATGAACTTTTCAAACCGATCGATGACCCGACTAATGGTTGGAGTTATTATTCAACTTTACCGGTTGAGGTGGTTCGTGTGCCAGGCGATCATGAGGGTATGTTTGATCAGAATAACGTGGGCGTTCTAGTTGGGCATGTGAACAATTATTTAAAGACCAGTGAGTTGCACCACGGGGGCTATGTCAAAGCGGTAAGTGGTACTTAGTTTTCGCGCCTTACAGAGCGTTTGGAAATTAGGTTTTAAAATTTTAAGGTGCTACGTCTAAACGGACACTCTTACGCGGCGACGCTGCGCTTATGACAAGAACGCAAAGAAGATAATAAAAACTATAAGGCGTTAGCAACTCGAGCTATTCCGTCAACCATTAGCTTCATTCCAAAATTTAGTACTAATCCTAATTTTTTCTTGATATTTTCATATATGATGGTAATTGCATGCGATGTATCTCTTGATTTGTGCTTTGTGACTTAATTTCCACGATAACCAGGTCATTGACAATAATGTCTGCCACGAAAGACTTTGCCGTATTGATTAAAAATAAGACCTCGTTGCGTCTCATTATAGGCGCGGCGCCGCCGCGTAAGAGAAAACATCTTCGAGCGGCTTTTTAGCCAAAAAATCAAAGCTACCAATGTCAAAGCCCATGCTAAGAAGGCCTAATTTCCAAACGCCTTGGGTATATGTTAAACAGGGTCGTTTTTAAATCCAACTTGTCGCCAGGCCTCATATAAAATTATTGCAACGGCATTGGATAAATTTAAACTGCGTGAGTGGGGTTGCATGGGTATTTTAATTTTACGCTGTGATTTAAGTGAGTTTAATACCTTGGGTGGTAAGCCGCGTGTTTCAGGGCCAAATATAAAATAATCATTTAATTCATAGTTCGCCACCGAGTAACATCGGGTTGCTTTTGTCGTGCAAGCAAACAGTCGTTCGGGTTGATTGGATTCAATAAAGTCATCATAGTTCGGATATTCCTTAATATCCGCATATTCGCGATAGTCGAGTCCTGCGCGACGCAAACTTTTATCTTCAAGTTTAAATCCAAGCGGATGAATAAGATGAAGTTCGGCGCCCATATTGGCGCAAAGTCGAATAATATTTCCAGTGTTTGGTGGAATTTCTGGTTGATATAAAACGATCTTTAACACGATTTAGGATCAGTTGCTGGTTTGTTTTTCAGAAGTTGGTTCATCACCAAAAGTAAACTCTTGTACTGCTTCTTGATCTTCACTTGACGTTGAAGCGCCGTGTTTAATAAACTCATCGAGGCCTCGGTGCTCTTTTGATTGTCCTGGGATATAATCACCCTGTGTTAGAATGATTTCAATGTCATTATTGCGATGAGTTAAATATGCATCGCGAATTGCAGCATAGGGATCAAATGCAGTATCGATTAGTTTATCTAATGGCAGTAATCGAGAACGTAAATTAACATAATAAAGGGCTGTGAGTCCATATGTTATGCCGCTTCTTTTGAAATATAAAATAGGATTGGTAACAATATTAAAAGGTATAGCGAACGCATCACGAAATGTCGATGGGCCCAGGAACGGAATCACTAAATACGGTGATTTTTTATTATCACTATAATAAGCAAAGGTATTACCAAAAGCATTGGTGTGTTTTGGAAGACCGATTTTAGATGCAACATCAAATAAGCCGACGATACCAATGGTTGTATTGATCACGAAGCGTGCCACATCAATACCGGCATAGCGCATTTTACCTTGCAGTATATCATTGGTAAAAATCATCGGCTCATCCATATTTTTGAAAAAATTGGTGACGCCTTTGCGCGCAAATGGTGGCAAGAGATGGCTGTAGATTTGTGCAATGGGTCGGTAAACAGTATGGTCGATACAGTTATTAAGTTTATAAACGTTTCGATTAAAGGGTTCGTAAGGATCTTGTGGGTCAGTTGGATGTGTGGCACAGCTCATTAATAGGCCGCTGAAAGTGATTAATACGATAGCAATTGTGGTTCGCTTCATGCTTATTTATCATCCATAATTCTAAGGTAACTGTTCAGCTCTCACCAAATAACGCCTATGTGCAGTTACATTGTAAGCATCCTTTGATGTAGTGTAACGAATTATTTCCATTAAATCCAGGGGTTGTAGAACTGGGCAAGGATTCTTCTTTTCTTATGATATACTAGCTACCATTTGAGATTGGAGAGCGTGATATGCAGCCATTAAAAGACAAAGTTGTGCTGATAACAGGTGCATCTGCGGGTATTGGCAGGGCGTGTGCTGAACAATTTGCGGCTTTTGGGGCCAAATTGGTGCTAACGGCTAGGCGCGAATCCCTATTGGCTGAATTGGCTAAAGAGTTGCAGACTAAGCATCAAGTTGAGGTGTTGGTAGAGCATCTTGATGTAAGCGATCAAGTTCAAGTGAGCCGGTTTATCAAAAATTTGCCACAAAAATGGCAATCTATTGACATTTTGCTCAATAATGCCGGCTTGGCTTTGGGTTTAGAAAAGATTCAGGATGGCACTGCAGAAGATTGGGATCGAATGATTGATACCAATGTGAAGGGTGTGCTTTATATGACAAAGGCAGTGCTGCCCAGCATGTTAGCGCGAAATTCAGGCCATATTATCAATATTGGTTCAATTTCAGCTTATGAAGTGTATTCGGGTGGGGTTGCTTATTGCGCCACCAAGTTTGCGCTTAGAGCGTTAAGCGATGGCACTAAAATGGATGTCCATGGTAGTGCGATTCGGGTGAGTGAGGTGGATCCCGGTATGGTTGATACCGAGTTTTCAGTAACCCGATTTAAAGGCGATCAAAAGCGTGCGGATTCAGTTTATCAGGGAACAGGTAATTTGAGTGCGGATGACATTGCAGATGCCGTGATTTATTGTGCTACTCGGCCCAAACACGTTGACGTTCGCGTCATAAAAATTTATCCTACCGACCAAACAGCTACCCATATGTTGAGGCGTGATGACCAATAAAACTTTTATCAATATTGCAGGTTATAAATTTATTTCCATGGGGCTTGATGTATTGATGCGTGTCTGCGATCAATTAAAACAAAAAGCGCAAGATTTAAATATTAAAGGTACTATCTTATTAAGTACCGAAGGGATCAATGCGTTTGTGGCAGGTTCAAGGGAAAACATAGATGCCTACGTAAATTTTTTACGAGGATTTCCGG
>CAXMUH010000050.1:0-12217 GCA_964196565.1 uncultured Legionellaceae bacterium
TAATCTATAATGCAGCGATGTTGTTGCGGTCTTTTATGCGCGCTAGGGGGTAAAGTTATTTTTGTTTTGTGTTTCGTATTGTGTGTGACATGCAAGAAAATGAGAGTTGATATTGTGTGAGCGGCGCCGTTTTCTGCGCAAAGCGCGCAAAGATTTATATAAGGCGCAAAGGGGGATAGGGTCTCGGGTGATCCCCGATGAATTTATTCTATTTTATGTGACGCTGCTGAAACCGCAATATAATCCTTTTTAAATGTATGATGCACCTGAAAAGCCTTAAAACCTTTGCGCCTTTAATTAGCTTGGCGCGCTTTGCGCAGAAAACGGCGCCGCTCAGATCTTGCTAGCATACAGTCAATTTTACGTCACACAGAGCTACACTTACAAAAAAGCCGACTCAAGATCTGTTTTCAGATTATCCACATTTATCCCCTATAGAGGATAGAAAGTATAAATATATTTATATCAAAAAGGATCAAAATTGGTTGAAAGGCTATCAAATTGTTCATCCCTGCACTGCTCAGCATGAATGCATGCTTGTACCTGCGGAAACTGAAAATAAATTCTTCTTGCCACTTCATCAGAACCTGTAAATAAACTCATTTTGTCTGGATCCAAACCGCGCGCATAACAACTCACGTTATGATTAGGTAAGTGCTCAGCAATAATTGATAAAAACCGGCCGGTATAAGGCTTCTCAATAACGACTAAGATATTATTAGTTGATAGCATTGCAGAATTCGTTAAAGCTTGCGCTGTATCCACTGTTGTTGAACGTTTTTGCCCTGGTTTCAATGGAGCAATGGATAAGTTAAATGGCAAGTTAGCTAAGCTTGGATTAACTGCACAACGTTGATTCCATAAATGCTGAATCATGGCCGGTTCTTGTCGATCATTTAAATCTGGACATTCTCTACCGAGCAATTGTCGAAAGCCGGTTGCCACAACCACACCCGTAATACTAAACCCTTTGGTTTCAGCTTCTTCAAGGTCTGTTATACGTTGTTTAACGCGTGTATCTAAAGCGCCAGGTAGAATTACAACACAATCTTTAAATTTATTTGGATCTGGTTTTTCTTCAGCAATTAAATCTAATTGATGAGTCGCTCCAATCATTCGCTGATGTTGCTCCTGTAATTTTTTTTCAAGAGCTTGATTTTCTGGGGACCAACGTTCACCTTTCCGTAAAAATTTTTGGGTACTGGTTTTAAGCCAGTCGTGTGCCATGGATTCATCAGCAAATTTGTTGGGTACTGCAATATCATAGATATGTAGAAAAGTTAAAATGCCGATTTGCCCTGATTGGGTAAATCCATGCCGTGTCATCACATTCAGTAATGGTGTTGGTGGTACTTTAACGCCGGCATCTTGTGCCATATGTTCAAATTGTTGTTGCTTATAATAATATTGCCCTCCAAAAAATCCTGCTGCCATCAAAGCAAGCCCTGAGGTTAATCGATCTGCTACTAATCGCATATTTATGAGCCTTATAGCGACATGTTTGCCGCATTCGTTGAACTTGGTTGGTACTATTATAAAGGGATAATATACTACAACAAAATTAAGGAAAAATTAATATAACCATCTATTCACGGCATCTTGCAGAAAAAACATGAGCGTTCAGCACAAAGTTCGAGCTACACTTACAAAAAAGCCGACTCAAGATCTGCCTTTAGATCATCCACATTTTCAATGCCAACTGAAAGTCGAATAAAGCCATCGCTAATACCTAATTCTTCACGTTTTTCAACGGGTACGCTGGCATGAGTCATGATCGCCGGATGTTCAATTAAACTTTCAACGCCACCCAGACTTTCAGCTAATTGAAAAAGCTTGGTACGAGATAGGAATTTTTTAGCTTGATCTAAGTTATAATTAAGCTCAACAGAAATCATGCCGCCAAATAAGCGCATTTGCTTTTTAGCGATATCAAACTGAGGGTGACTCTCGAGACCAGGATAATAAACTTTATTGACATCTTTATGTTGGCTGAGCCATTTTGCTAATGCTAGCGCATTTTCACTGTGACGTTCCATTCGCAGGCTTAGCGTTTTTAAGCCACGCAGTGCTAAAAAGCAATCAAAGGGTCCGGGCACAGCACCAATGGTATTTTGTAGAAACATAAGCTTCTCAATCAGCGCATCATTATCACCAATAACAACTACGCCACTAATCACATCTGAGTGACCGCTTAAATATTTTGTAGCGGAATGCATAACCATATCAAAGCCCAGATCCAAGGGGTTCTGAATAATAGGGCTTGCAAAGGTATTGTCACACACGCTGATTAGATTATGTTTTTTCGCTAAGGTAGCAACCTTGGCCAGATCAACAATCTTAAGCATGGGGTTGCTGGGAGACTCAACCCATAGCATTTTAGTGTTTTTTTGGATAGCGTTTTCGACATTTTTTAAATCAGTGAAATCAACAAAGCTGAATTCAATATTGCTATTTTGACGACGTAAATTTTGAAATAAGCGAAAGGTGCCGCCATAAACATCGTCCATAACGATAACATGATCGCCTGGGAGCAGCATTTCAATGAGTGTTGCAATGGCTGCCATTCCAGAGCCAAACGCAAAACCTTGTTTGCCATTTTCTAAATTAGCAATACATCTTTCATAGGCAAAACGGGTTGGGTTTTGAGTGCGAGAATATTCGAAGCCTTTGTGTTCGCCCGGACTTTCTTGCACGTAAGTGGATGTCGCATAGATGGGCGGCATAATGGCGCCGGTTGTTAGATCAGGCGTTTGACCACCATGAATTACACGCGTATCTAATTTAAGTTTTTTTTCATCTGTCATGCTGGTTCTCTACTTTTGGTTCTCTATTTAAAGTGATGAGACTGCATCCAGTTATCATCAGCAAATTTAGTTAAATAATTTCGAATTGAGTCAGGCAAAATAACCAGACAGCGTTCGCCTTTTTCTAATGATTTAGCGGCTTGCAATGCTGCCCATACTGCAGAACCGGATGAGCCACCAATTAATAAACCTTCATCGCAAATTATTTTGCGCGCAGTAATAAACGAATTTTCATCATTAGTTTTTACATATTCATCAATTAACGTGTTGTCCAATACATCAGGGAAAAAATCATAACCAATGCCTTCGACTAAATAAGGCTTTACCTCATCACCGCCACCTAATATTGACCCTTCAGGGTCAACACCAATAATCTTAATTTTTGGATTAAATTCCTTGAGTCGTCGCGCAACACCCGTAATCGTGCCGCCAGTTCCAACGCCCATCACTACCATGCTTAAGTTATCACCCATATCATCAATGATTTCTTGAGCTGTGGTTTCAAAATGGATATTGGGATTATTTGGATTGGCATATTGATCGAGAATATGCGCATTCGGAAGTTCTTTTTGTAATTTTTTTGCAAGAGAAATATGACTGTCAGGCGAATCCCAAGCAGCTTCGGTTGGGGTGCGATAGATTGTTGCTCCCAATGATTTTAGTACGGCTTCTTTTTCATGACTCATTTTTTCCGGCATGGTAATCACAATATTATAGCCTTTAACGGCGCCAGCAAGCGCCATACCAATACCCGTATTCCCGGATGTTGGCTCGATTAAGGTGTCACCCGGTTTAATTGTACCGTCTTGCTCTGCCCTTTCGATCATGGCAGCGGCAATTCTGTCTTTGACAGATCCACCAGGGTTTAAAAACTCACACTTACCAAACAGTTTGCAGTCGAGATTTTGACCAATTCGGTTAAATTGAACAATCGGGGTTTTACCTACGGCTTCTAATATGTTGTTTAATATCATATTAATTTCTCTTAGTGTATTTATTTGTCATGCATGAAGTATAGTTAATTAGAGAGCTAATCTCAATTGGTCATTTGGGCTATTACGGTATTTCTTTTATGCCTGAATGGATTACAATATTAGTCTATTTACTTAAGAAATGGGACAAACATTATGCTGGATTCCAATAAAATTAACGACATCGCAAAGCGTCTACTCGAGTCTTTGCCGCAAGGTTTAACCAGCTTGCCAGAAGACATCGAGCGAAATTTTAAAAGCGTGCTTCAATCTGCTTTTAATAAAATGGATCTTGTGACCAGAGAAGAGTTTGATGCTCAGTCAAAAGTGCTTGCACGCACGCGCCAAAAGCTTGACAGGCTTGAGAAAAAACTAAATGACCTGGAGAAGTCTTAGCCAAGTTTTAAAGCTAATAACATGTCACTGGCCGTAGTTTATAGTCGCGCGAATGTTGGTATTGAAGCTCAGTTAGTTGAAGTCGAAGTGCATTTATCGAATGGACTTCCAGGATTTTCAATTGTGGGTCTGCCAGAAGCGGTTGTTAAAGAAAGCAAAGATCGAGTTCGCAGCGCGATCATTAATTGTAATTTTAATTTTCCATTGCGGCGCATAACAGTAAATTTAGCTCCAGCTGATTTGCCAAAAGAAGGTGGACGTTATGATTTAGCCATCGCACTTGGAATTTTGTGTGCTTCAAAACAAATAGACAAAGAAAAATTAAACCAATATGAAATGGGCGGTGAGCTTGCACTCTCTGGGGGTTTACGAGCTTTTACCGGTGCGCTGCCTATGGTGATTGCAGCAAACAAAAGTCAGCGCAGTATTATTTTGCCAGAAAAGAACGCTGCAAGATGTGCCTTTGTTCATGACGCAAATATTTTGCAGGCTAATCATTTATTAGATGTGTGCCGTCATTTCCAAGGGCTTTCGCCATTAACTAAAGTCAGAGTGACTGATTTACCTCAACTCCAAAACGATTATGCAGATATATCAGAAGTCAGGGGACAGCATCAAGCAAAACGTGCTTTGGAAATTGCAGCCAGCGGAGCTCATAGTATATTAATGATCGGGTCGCCCGGTGCGGGTAAAACAATGTTAGCCCATCGCTTGCCAGGATTATTGCCAGCGATGCGCGATGAGCAGGCGTTAGAAGTTGCTGCAATTCATTCATTAAAAGGCAAAGCAATTGATTGTTATTCTTATGGTGCGACCAGACCGTTTCGCTCGCCACATCATAGTTTATCCAGTGTGGCCATGGTGGGTGGTGGCAGAAAACCACTTCCAGGTGAAGTATCATTAGCGCATCAAGGCGTTTTGTTTTTGGACGAATTCCCTGAGTTTAATCGCGCTTGTTTGGAGGCATTGCGAGAACCGCTTGAATCCGGTGAAGTGATGGTTTCACGTGCGGCGTATTCCGTTAGATATCCAGCTAAGTTTCAATTAGTTGCGGCAATGAATCCATGTCCGTGTGGTTATTATGCGGATGAAGGTGAGCGTTGTCAGTGTTCGGTAGATCAAGTGCGGCGTTATCAAAGCAAAATCTCAGGCCCCTTATTAGATCGCATTGATTTGCGGGTAATGATGCGGCCAGTTGCTGTTAAGCAGTTGCTTAATCCGGCTGCAAATAAAACAGAATCAAGTGCTGAAGTTCGTTTGCGTGTCAGTCATGCACAACAAACGCAGTTTGATCGTTCGCAAAAATTAAATCAAATGCTGACAAATAGCGAATTAAATAGTGTTTGCGGTTTAAGTCAAAATGATCAGCAATATATGGAAGAAGCGATTACTAAATTAGGTCTGTCAGCCCGCGCCTATCATCGCGTGCTTAAAGTAGCACGCACCATTGCTGATCTGGACCAGCAAGAAAACATAGCGCGCGCGCATTTGCAAGAAGCATTAATTTTTAGAAGCAGTGGGTATTCGGGATAAAAGACGTAGGGTGGATTACGCCCTTATGATTTCCTGGGTCCCGCATCACGTGCGGGATGACAGCTAATCCACCCTGCTACGGGATACATCTCACCTCAAATATTATTGTCCAGCAGAAAAACTGGAGGAAGCATTGCCCCCTGCGTCAAGTGTAAAAAGCTCCTCAGGGGTAAGTTTCCTCCCGTCTCTTAATTTTTGATATGGAGTATCCTTATGTCCGCTCGGACTATTGGGTGGTGCAGGGGGTGTGGTTGTGGAGGATGTGCTAAACAAAGTATTTCTGTGGCACACGGCTGAAAACCCCATCTTTCTTGCTTGCTGAATAGAATCATCCAAATTGGGTGGATTGGATAAAAATTTTACTATCGCAACTGCGCCTAGGGTACGCGGTGAAGGGCGTCCCGAATGAGATCTGTCTATTGTGGTAGGAGGCTTGTTATGTGTAGCATCCATTGCAGGCGTTGTTTCAAGCCTTAACATTTCTTTTGGATCTGGACTGCGTCGCCCTTTTTCAAAGTTCGTCTTTTTATTAAGTTTGCTCATGAGTAACTTCTTCTCAAATATAATCTTTCCTTAATTAAATTAGCCCGTATCTTCCAACCACTGGGAACGCTCAGAAATTTGAGCGAACTCTGATGCTACAGCATGAATATTAACAAAAAATTAATGGATAAAAAAATTTTGCTTCGTCGGTTAACCTGTTATTGCGAGGGAGTGAAACGATACCTGGAGGGCACAGGCCGCGGCAATCCAGAAATAATAAAACTGGATTGCTTCGCGTTGCTCGCAAAGACGAATCTCCGTGCACAATTATTATGGTGAAATATTTGGAAAATCCTCGGTCCCTGTGTCTAGTAAGTTATGATCAGCTTGAGTAAGGTGCTGATGGCTGATTAATTTTCCATATGGGGAATCTGGTCTGTCTTTCGAGTCGGATTTAAATAAAGTATGAACGCTGGACCACAGGCTTGTGGTTTTAGGGTGGCTTGGTGGAAGCGCCGAGGGTTGCGGCACTGGAGGATTTTCTTCTGCATTTAGCTTAAGTTCCGGGATATCCCAATCAGTACTTACAGTGAATGTTAGAGCTGGCGACTGAGAAGGATGTCTTCCACGCCCATCTTGAGTAACTTTTGAGAGAACCACGGCGGTTGGTTGTGATTCAGTAGGATTGTCGTTTACTTCAATATGACTTATTAGTTCTGTTGGGACTGAGTTTCCTTGCCCGACCGTTTTACCTTGATTGTTTCCTGGCATTATTTACCTCGTATTATAATAAAATTCCCTTAATTCATTTAACCCATATCTTCCAACCGTAGGGTTTGCCCAGAAATTTGAGCGTTTGATGATGATAACGCAACAATATTAACAAAAAATTAATGCTGTGGTTATTTTTTTGGAAAAGCCCAACCAATCACTAGAAACCCAAGCGCGAACCCGCCAGTGAGCCAATTCCAGTGTGAGATCGGTGTGTGTTCGTTGGATGAAACAATAAGAGAAATAATCGTGCCAATGGCCAGTGTAGACCCTGCACCAAATAAAAAACTGCGCTTGCTATTCTTGCGTTTAGGCTTGACTTTAGGCATTTGTTGGCGATTAATTCTTTGTTGCCATTGAGTTTGTTCCAAAACGTCAAATAAAATTTCCGGTGTTTTAATCAGCTTCTCAACCATTTGAGGCATATTTTTTAAGGCAGTTTTTGCAACTTCCACGATGCCATTTTGGCTGCGTACAAATTTTTCTAGAAAAGGTTTGGCGGTGTGCCACAAATCAAGATCCGGATAAAGTTGTCGACCTAAACCTTCAATGCTCAGCAGTGTTTTTTGCAGTAGCATTAATTGTGGTTGCAGCTTCATATCAAAGCGTTCTGCAGTCCGAAACAGGTTAAGTAACAAACTCCCAAAGGAGATGTCTTTAAGCGGTCTTTCGAAAATGGGTTCGCAAACCGTACGAATCGCAGATTCAAATTGATCGACGCGGGTATCAGCTGGCACCCAGCCAGACTCGACATGCAATACCGCCACCTTGCGATAATCGCGCTGGAAAAAAGCCAACAAATTGGCAGAAAGATAGTGTTGATCTTCAGGTGCTAAAGTACCCATAATGCCAAAATCGACACCTAAGTATTTCGGATTTTGCGGATCATGAACATCGACAAATAAATTCCCGGGATGCATGTCAGCATGAAAAAAACTATCGCGTAAAACTTGAGTGAAAAATATTTCAACCCCGTATTCTGCTAATTTTTTCATATTGGTGTTGGCGGCTTTTAATGAATCAATATCTGAAATACGAATACCATGAATGCGCTCCATGACCATAATGGTGTTGCGCGCATAGGGCCAATAAATTTTTGGCACATACATCATCGGTGAATTTTCAAAGTTGCGTCTAAGTTGCGAGGCATTACCAGCTTCACGCATTAAATCCAGCTCATCAAGAATGGTTTGTTCGAACTCAGCAACAAGTTCACTGATTCGCAGGCGTCTTGCTCTTTTTGAAAGACGTTGTGTGATTTTTGCTGCAAGATACATTAAGGCGATATCGTGGCGAATGGTTTTAAGAATATCAGGTCGCAACACCTTTATAATAACTTCGCTGCCATCATGTAATGTGGCGGCATGCACTTGCGCAATGGAAGCTGAAGCCAGTGGGGTTTCATCGAAAGTTGCAAATGCATCAAGCACCGGCTTATTCAGTTCACGCTCGATAATTTTTTTTGCTTGACTGCCCGGGAAAGGTGGCACTTGATCTTGCAATTTTGCAAGTTCATCGGCGATATCATCGGGTAATAAATCTCGGCGAGTTGATAACAATTGGCCGAATTTAACAAAAATAGGTCCGAGCTGCTCGAGCGCTATACGAATTGATTTTCCGCGGCTGTCAGAATCGTTTTTAAAACTCCACGGATTTAAATAGCTTAAATATCTAAAAACAGCGGGCCCTTTGGCAACAACAGGACGGGTTAAGCCATGTTTTAATAATATAGAATTAATGCGGATTAAGCGTGCTAATTGAACGGGACCGATCATGGCGAGTTACTTCCTTGTTTTTGAAGTAGCAACAACCGTGCTTCAAGCCGATCCACATCATTGCGAATGGTTGATACATCGCTAATAAATGTATTTACTTGCGCGCGTGTGGGCAGAGAATTGGTTTCGTGGTGCAAAAAATCTTTTAAATTTAGCTCAAGTGTTTGTCGGGTCTTCTGTGATATCTCTTTAATTTCACGCATAAAATTGCCAACCTTGTGTGCGCCAATATCACCAATACCTTTGGATAATTGTTCTTCCCAATCAATGTCGACTTTGGCAAGAATATCGCGAATGGTTTCACCGGTTTGTAAGTCACCTTCCACATCAACACGATTTTTAAATAGCGCACTGTTTTTGCCTTGTGCACAGCCCAGATGAACGAGCGCATCTAATTTTCCGCTTATGGTGGTGCAAGGTTTTTCATTCAGTTCACGGTGGAGCTCGAGTCCATTATGGGTTGGTAAAATATAAAATTTAATATTCCAATCTTCAATATTAAGCAAAATCGTTTTGCCTTGTAATTTTGCTAAGCGCTCAATTGATTCTGGATCCATGCGCAGATATGCATTGATTACGGATTCAAGTTGGTGAAGTACAAATGCGCGCATCAGTATTTATATCCTCTGTGCAGCGCCACAATGCCACCCGTTAAATTATGAAAATCGCAATCTTCAAAGCCTGCTGCGTCCATCATTGATTTTAATGTTTGCTGATCAGGATGCATGCGAATCGATTCGGCTAAATAGCGATAACTGTCTTCATCTTTAGCCACCCATTTGCCAATTTTAGGGAGCAGTTTAAAAGAATAAGTATCGTAGATTTTTTTAAGTAAAGGCGCATTGGCGTGTGAAAACTCAAGAATGATTAAGCGACCACCGGGTTTTAAAGTTCGATACATTGAGCGTAGCGCTTGGTCTTTGTCGGTGACATTGCGTAATCCAAAACCAATAATAATGCAGTCAAAATAATTGTCGGGGAAAGGTAGCGCTTCTGCATTAACTTGGATGCACTCGACATTGTGAGTAATCCCTTGATCCAATAAACGCGCGTGGCCAACTTCAAGCATTGCGCTATTAATATCAGCCAAAATCACTTTGCCATTATCGCCAACCAATGGACTTAATTTAGCGGTTAAGTCACCCGTGCCACCAGCCAGGTCCAGCACGGTTTGACCTTTGCGGATCGCGCAAAGTTGAATTGCGAAATGTTTCCAAATGCGATGGACCCCAAATGACATTAAGTCATTCATTAGGTCATACTTTTCGGCTACCGATTTGAACACGCCTTTAACCCGATCGGTCTTTTCATTGATCGGAACTTGCTCATAACCGAAGTGAGTTGTTTGTTGCTTGTCAGTCATGTCGCTATCATACCCGCCTTGCAAAGCCATGACAATTAGCTTGTATTTGAGCAATATATAAGCAGAAATATTGTGCATGGCACAATGGAAAAATGATTCAAGTCATTCCTTGGTGCCGTGAATTTCTGAAGATATGTTTTTAATGTTATTATAGTTTATCACTCTGCAGTCATTAACCATCTGCTCGTGATCACCACTATAAACAATGTATTCTACAACGTTGTGTTTTTTTGCGATGCTTTTAAATTTGAGTAGTCCCTTTAGAAACTCTTTACTAAATGTTTTTGAAGATTTAATTTCGATCGCAATAAGTGATAGCCCTTGTTGAAAAAGCAGATCAACTTCAAGTTGATTACTGTCGCGATAAAAATAGAGTTGAGTTTCTTCTCCTTTATTCAAAAGAAGCTTTGAAACTTCGTTGACTACTAAATTTTCGAACAAGCAACCGCGCAAAGGATGATGGGCGACTTGATTAGCATCTCGAATACCCAGCATATAACACGCTAATCCGACATCATTAAAATATAACTTTGATGATTTAGTAATGCGCTTTCCAAGATTTTCAAAATAAGGTGGCAATGTCGTTATTATAAATGATGCTTTTAATATCGATAGCCATTCCTTTACAGTGTGTCGTGATATTCCTAAAGCATTTGACATCTGAGTATAATCAATTGTCTGTCCAATTCGTGTGGCGCACAAACTTAATAACCTTTGGAATTGATCTAAATTTTTTAGGTTTAATAACATTTTCACATCACGCTCAATGTAAGTTTGCACATAATCGCGATAAAAGCGCTGTGGTTCAATATTGTATTTGTAGATGCGTGGATAAAAACCAGTTACCAATTGCTGATCTAAATCATAGGTCAATGATGCTTGTTGCAGTTCGTGAAGGCTTAAAGGCATCAGGTGTAAAATCCCGGTTCTGCCTGCTAATGATTGGGTAATCTCCTCTGCGAGAGATAACTGATGAGAGCCAGTCAAGATGAAAATGCCTACGTCTTCGAGTTTATCGACGATGGCTTGAATATAGGACAACAAAGTCGGTACTCTTTGTATTTCATCTAAAATTGCGCCGTCAGGATATTGCTCTAAAAAATGACGTGGGTCAGTTTCGGCAAAGCTGCGAATATCTGGCTCTTCTAGGTTAACGTAGGTCTTGTTTGGAAAAGTTGCTTTTGATAATGTTGTCTTGCCTGATTGTCTGGGCCCTAGAATGGTTACGACAGGGTAGGATGCCGCTGACGCGAGGAGCTCGGGGGCCATTGTACGCTTCAAATTAATCACATCAGCCCCTTTGTTGTCAAAAGAAGCTTATATTATACATATTACATAGGGATAAGGCAAATATTCTATGTAATTTGTATAGTTGACTATACAGATTACATAAATTATGCAGTTAGGCTCTAATATAGCCAGGTCAGCACATCCCTCGACTTGTGCTTCGCACTCGCTTGGGACGACATCCGTCGGCTGGCCGGCATCTGTTGGTGGTTAGGTTGCGGGCGATGGAGCAGCAAGTTTGTCGTTAGATTTATCGTCCGAATCACCTTTCATCTTCGAAGACTCTATGGCTTTAACATAATATGAATCCGCACCTAGTTTTTCCTTAGCCTCAGAGGCTAATTTAAATATGCTTTGCCTGTTTTGACGGGGGTGTTGTTGTAAGTTTGTTATTACTAATTTTGTTTGACTATCTAGTAGTGAGTCACTAACAGATTTTAAAACCTGATCAGAATAACTGTTGAGATACGCTAATACGATAAATGAGGAATCACGCTCAAGTTTTGCCAGATTAACCAGCAGGCTCATGGCTTTAAGTGGCAAAAGTTGCCGCTCCGCCATTTGAATCTGTAAATATTCGGGTGAGTTGAGCTGATTTAATAATGGAGCAAAAATCTCTGCAACATTAAGATTTTGATTAGTTGATACTTCGATAAAATCAATTTTATTTTCGTCAGCATATTGTTGCGCATCTTCTGATAAGATAGCTCTATTTGCATTTAAGTTGCAGGTATTTCCAATAAGATAATGTGCCTTACCAGCTATTTCGCCTCTTTCAAACTCCTGTTGAATATTAATAAAGCTTCGACGATCTGTAACATCATAGACCCATAA
>CAXMUH010000051.1:0-5941 GCA_964196565.1 uncultured Legionellaceae bacterium
GTGGCTTACCTTGATACCTTAATCGTAAAGCTCAACGATGATAATTGGCCTGTGCGCAGAGCCGCCACTATTGCCATCGGCCAACTGGGCTCGCATGTACAAGACGAGGCAAAAATAGTGGCTTGCCTTGATGCCTTAATCGTAAAGCTCAACGATGATAATTTGTCTGTGCACGAAGCCGCCGCTATTGCCATCGGCCAACTGGGCTCGCATGTACAAGACGAGGCAAAAATAGTGGCTTGCCTTGATGCCTTAATCGTAAAGCTCAACGATGATTATTGGTATATGCACCAAGTCGTTAGTAAAACCATTGTGAGGCTAGCCAAAACATCTATGCCTATTAGCTTATTAATACTTTTTTCCTTGGGGGGAAATACGAAATTATTAAAGCGCTCCCCGGGTATTTGCTCAAAAACGTTATTCGATTGTCAAGCTGTTTATGTAACACATAAGGCGTTGAATAAAATCAGCGATAAAACATGCGCGAATACTAAAAATCTAGTTGAACAATTTTTAGGTATGCCTTATCAACAATCACCTCAGGATGATCAAAAACCTAAGCTAAAAATAAAAGGTCAACGCTCATCTCGAGTGTTACCAGGAACGCTTATTACGTTGGGAGCACTATCAGCGGGTACGGCTAGCTTCTCATTATGGGCCCTAATGTCTTCCTCTGCACTTGCAATAAGTGTCTCGACATTTATTGGCGTAAGTGCATTAGCAATTATTTGGCCGGCAGCGCTAACTACTTTAGTTCTTACATCGATTATTGGCAGTATTTATTATGCAAATCGACGATATGGTTTTTGGGGACAAAATAAGGAACATACACCTAACGCTGAAAGAAATTCAGAGTATGTAGCCTTGAGTGTAAGCGCATAAAACGGGTCCTGAGCTGGGAAGGGGTCAAGTCTTGACTTTTACCTATATGAATCACTACTCGGCAAGTTTATATAGGTAAAAGTCAAGACTTGACCCCTTCGCACTTCCTCCGCTCACAGAAATGTAATCTAGTCTCTACTTTGCTTCTTAATGCAATTTTGATTTACAAAAGCGCGCTATTTGTGAAGCGATTTGAGTAATCGCTTTATTGGCAGCAAGCACTCCGCTGTAAGGCGTATTGGATGCAGCAGGCACCAACACATTAAATCGACGGCTTGCTATAATTTTACTGGTTCGATTGTTAAATAAATTCACTTGAACTTGCATGCGCACTTTCGATTTTGGCAACAAAAATTCTTGTTGTAATTTTAATAGCTGAAAATCCATACGATAATTGGTTGTTGCAGAATAAGGCGCTGACACCACTGCCTTAAAATAGCCTGTGCTACGAATGGCTTGTACCACGATCGGTAAAATCATTTGTGCAGGCGGCGCGACCCATTTATGTAGCGCAAAACTTGAAAGCTGATACGGCGTGATCATATAAATCATATCCGAAGTCTCATATCCTGGACTCGCGCTCGGCGCTGTCACACCTAAGGTTATATTAGTGCGAGATCGCCCAGGTGCTTTTTTGGCGTGTAAACTCGTTAGTGAGTAGCTTGCAACTCCCGGGAGTTTAACGGGTGAGCAGGCACTCAAAAACAAAACATTTACCATAAAAAAAATAATTAATTTAAATTTTTTCATTATTTTTCTCCAGGTCCAAGTTTTGCAGGTGCTTTACCGCGTATTATAATAGCAGGGTTTTGGCTCATCTCACTCGTGACCTTGACAAGCGATCCGCTTAAATTATTTAATCGTTGTAAAAGTTGTGACGCACTTGGCAATACTTGCTGCGAGAGTCCCTGTAAACTCACCTGGGTTTCACCCATTGCCTCTGTCACACTGTTACCAGCTTTAGTTACTGAGCGCGCGGTTTTATTCAACTCGGTTAATGTATTATTAACTTGAGTCATAATTCCTGGCAATTGTTTGCTAGCCTTTGATGCATCGCTTAATAATGAATTCGCCGATTTAAGGCTTTGATTGATTTCTGCTGAGTTAATAGCCAAAGTATGGGTTATTTTCTCAATATTCGCCAAGCTTCGACTTAAGTTCATGCGATTTTTGTCATCGAATACTTGACGCACATCTTTGCTTAATGCGGAGATCGATTCTGTGACTTCTTGCACAGCTGTTGATATCTTCATTAACAATGAAGGCTCTGACGGAATGACCGGATAAAGCTCACCCGGGCGAGCTTTTAAAATGGGCGCTTCTGCAGTTAATGCTTTTAAACCAATAAACGCTATACCGGTAATGCCTTCTGACATTAAAGTTGCAATGGTGCTGGTGGTGATTGGCGTACCCTCAACAATTTTCATCACAATTTTTACCTGTTGTGGATCATTCGGGTTCAATTTAAGTGATGAAACATACCCTACTTTAACACCATTGTAACGAACGGGACTTTGCACACTTAAACCAGATACCTCTTCACGCACATTAGTGATGTATATATTATAAACCTCATCGTGCTTCATTGAGGTCAGCCACATAATAATTAAGATTAATGCCGCTAGTAGAGCAATAACAAAACCACCGACAATCGTATAATTAACTTTATTATCCATCGCCTACTCCAACACCGCCAAACTCTTTGGCACGCACATTGTCAAAATAGTCCTTAATTATTGGATGTTTGTTTTTAACGAGCTCTGCCATAGGGCAGGCGGCTAGCACTTTGCCTTCACCCAAAAAAACAACTCGATCGGGTACCCGCCATAAAGTATCGAGGTCATGGGTAATCATAACAATGGTCAGATTGAGCGCTTGGTGTAATTGCAGCAAAAAACTATCAAATTCACTGGCACTTTTGGGGTCTAAACCAGACGTCGGCTCATCTAAAAAAACAAGCTCAGGATCAAGTGCGATGGCACGCGCCATCGATGCTCTTTTTTTCATACCGCCACTTAATTCTGATGGATATTTCATTACTGCATCCCTGCCTAAACCAACCAGTGCAATTTTAAACAATGCAATCTTTTGCATTAACGCTTGGCTAATTTCAGTATCTTCTTGCATTGGAAACATCACATTTTCCAATACAGTGAGTGAGCTAAACAGCGCACCACCCTGAAACATCACACCCCATCGGCTTTGGACCTCTCGGGCTTTCTCTTCCGTACAATCGGTCACATTAATGCCGAATACGTTTATTGTGCCAGATTTAGGCTTCAAGAGCATTAAAATACTTCGAACTAACGTGGTCTTACCACATCCACTGGAGCCAATGATAGCAATTTTTTCACCAGCTTCGATTGTCAAATTAAGCCCTCTATGCACCACCTTACCTGCAAGTACAGTATTTAAATTGGAAACCTCAATAACCGGTGCGCTCATTAAATACCTCGAATACTAAAAATGATCGAGAAAATAGCATCAGCAATAATAATCAAGAAAATCGATTGCACCGCTGCCTTTGTTGTTTTTCTACCCACACTGTCCGCACTACTACCCACCTGAAAACCTTGGAAGCATCCCACCAAAGCGATTATCAACGCAAATACCGGCACTTTTACCAGACCAACTATAAATTGACGCACCTCAATGACATGTTGAAAGCGCTGAAAAAAAGAATAAAAGCTCACAGAAAGTTTAGCTTTTGCCATAAACATAGCGCCAAGAATACCGAAAACATCAGCCCAAACGGTTAACAACGGTAACGCAATTAACAGCCCAATGACTTTCGGCACCACCAAACGCTCCATCGGCGATACACCCATCGTGCTTAATGCGTCCAGTTCTTCATTCACTTTCATGGTACCAATTTGCGCGGTAAATGCCGTGCTGGTACGACCTGAGGCAATAATCGCGGTAATCAGTGGCCCAAATTCACGGAAAATAATCATTCCGGTAAGATCAACAATGTAGATATTGGCACCATAGGTCACTAACTGAAGCGCAATCTGAAAAGTCACCACAACGCCAACCAAAAAAGTTAAAAGGCCCACAATTGGCAGTGCTTGGTAGCCTGCTTCATCAACGGTGGATAAAACAGCTTGCCAAGGTGGGTGACGTAAATTACGCACAAGATGAACCACACTATCAGCAAAATGCCCAATAAATGTGATAAATTTAGTGCACTCGGAAAATTTTTCTATGGTTCGTTTACCCAAAATATACAAAAAATTGGGTAAGAGTTTGGGTTTCATTTTATGAAAAGCGTCTTTTTGTTGATCATGAATCAATTCCAACAAAGACCGGCACTCGGGATTTAAGTGAGCCGATTTAACGCGCTTGCCCTTTTTATCAAGCTTCACAATCAAATCAAATAGAAGCATCGCGCCCGCGCTATCTACATTTTTCATCGCCTCGGCATTGATGACAATTGATTGTGTAATTTTATTAGCCAGACTTCTGATATCAGACTCGATGGTATCGATATCGTTGATCGTCCAATTGCCACTACAAACCAGTTCAGCTTGCTCTGGAAGATATTTAATGTTTGCGCTATGTTGATCAGCTTGTGTTGGCATTGGTTAACTTATAGCCTTTCTTGGTTATTAAACTTCAGCCTGATTTATTGTGCCATCTTGTTACGAAACTTACCATCTCAAACTTGCCAAATAAAATACCATAAAATACAATTATTCAGCGGGAATTGCTAAAACCGCTTTTTTAATTGCCTCCATGGTGGGCAAAATGACTTTAAATTGTGTTTTTCGATTTAGAATGTTTTGCAGTGACTCAGGAATTGGTAGTGCATGACCAATTATCGGCTCGATAATGGTTTCAAACTTACACGGATCGGCGGTGGCCACCACCACCCATAATTGATCATCCACATAGCGGCGCGCATAGTTTGCAGTTGCAGTGTGAGGGCAAATGACATAATCGTATTGCTGATAGGTCTCTAATATGGATTCTTTAATTTGGCTATCGCTCACAGAATATGCCGCCACATTTTGTTTAAACGTTTCAAAATCTTTAAAAAGATAATGCAAACGCTCAAAATTGGACGGTTTACCCACATCCATCGCATTAGCAAGCGTTGCAATACTTGGCTTGGGATTAAACTCACCTGTTTCTAAATAATCTGACACCACGCGATTTTGATTGCTGGCAATAGTAATCCCAGCAATCGGGAAACCCATCGCTTTGGCATAATAGGCTGCGGTGACATTACCCAAATTACCCGAGGGTACAATAAAGCCTGGCTTAGCTTTTTTATCATTAAAAATACGTAAGCTTGTATAAGCATAATAACAAATCTGCGGCAGAAACCGCCCTAAATTAATACTGTTTGCAGTGCATAAATGCATTTTACTTTGCCACCACGAATCACTAAAAGCTTGCTTCAATAACCGCTGGCAATCATCAAACACACCTTGTAATGCAAAAACACTCACATTGTCCCCCCAGCAAGTAATCTGACTTTGTTGGCGTTTAGAGATTTTATTTTCTGGGAATAGAACAATCACATCAATATTGGGCTTTTGATAAAAGGCCGCCGCCACCGCAGAACCGGTATCACCAGAGGTTGCTACCATAATAGTTATTTTATCTTTTGTCGCCAGCTCATTCAGGCTTGAGGCTAAAAATCGCGCGCCAAAATCTTTAAACGATAACGTTGGCCCATGAAATAATTCCATCACGGCGGTCTGGTTATTGAGTGGATGTAATGGCACATCAAAGGTAAAACTGTTGCGACATAATTCAGGTAACTTAGCTTCGAGTTTATCACCCTTAAAATAAGGCGCCAATACTTTCTCACAAAATTCAGAATAGCTACCAAAGGGATTAAAATTTTCAATATTAATTTTAGGGATAAATTCAGGAATAAATAAACCACCATCTGGGCTTAAACCCTGTAACATCGCCTCTGACAGAGTGAATTTTTTTTGATTGTCGCGTGTACTGATGTATTGCACAATAAACCTCATTAAAATTTGACCCACTGCAGTGTGGATTAGTACTGTAGGGTGGATTAGTAACGTCAGTTACGTAATCCACC
>CAXMUH010000052.1:0-2903 GCA_964196565.1 uncultured Legionellaceae bacterium
ACTCGGCGCCCCGCTTTTGGTATGTTATTAACGGTCATAATCTGGAGTCTTATTCTGGCACTAGCGGCGTTTGCACTTAATTTTTTAACTCATGGGAAAAGTAATGCACTTTCGACTTCTTTATTGAGCTCGGTGTTAACAAAAAACTGGCATTTACAGTGGCATATTTTTTCACTGGGTTTATTGTTTGCGTTTGTGCCCTTAATCAGCATTTTCGTCGCACGCTATTCCTACGGACACGCGTTACGTTCAATGATAATCGCCACATTAATATTACCACTCATACTCGGATTACTTATTCTTGGAAATCAACATTTTCATTGGATCAACCACTTGCCTTACAAACAACATTTTGCCCAAACTGCTGCGATTGTTGGCTTTATTCTGTTAATTTATTTAACCTGCAAGAAAAGCACATTGCCATTGGTAAACCTTAATTATTTAGCAAAACCCGGTGATATTAAGCCTCGCAAACTATCAAACTTTTTTGACCGTTGGAAAAAATTAAATGGGCTGTTCTTTTATTTATTTATTCCAGCTGGGATCTTTGTTATTTCGCTATTAATGATGCTTGCTTTGGTTATCGGCGTATTTATCTCAATTCTGGTCTTTATTGGGGTGATAATGTTAATGATCCAAGCACAGCGATCTCTCTAATGTAGCCCAGGCGGCCCAGACGCTTCGCGCGTGTGGCAGGCTCGTGTCGGTTTAACCAGGCCGGCTACGACTGCCGAAATTGGTTTTAATGTAGCCCGGACAAGCAATCATAGATTGCGCGGCCGGGAAAATAATCATCCTGGCCGACAAGTCGTCCAGGGCAAGCCGGTTAACAGCAGAATGCGAAGCATTTTGCCCGGCGAGCGCCCGAACACGGATGTGAGGGCAGGTGGCGTAAAAAATATTATTGTATCGCCATGGATGGCAAATATGAGATTTATGTGAGAAATGACGTAAGCCCAGACGGCGTGCCGGCCGTGAAGCAATCCACAGTCCCGTCTTCGCGAAGGAGTGTAACGACTGCGGCGATCCAGAGAGATAAAAATGGATTGCTTCCCGCTTCACAAAGCTCGCGGTCGCAAAGACGGCATCGAGGTGGCCCAAAAACCGTGATTCATAATGCTAAGACGATATACCCATCGCTGTATAAAAATAGGTGTGAATCAATATCACTCCTCCCTGCGTCATTCCGGCGTATGCCGGAATCTCTTGAGTTAAACGCTATCTTAATGAGATCCCAGCATACGCCGGGATGACAGTGCCAGAGGCTAAACCTGATTTTATACTGGGTTGGGTATATATCGGTTGCATCAAATTAATGATTTATATCACCATATTTTTTTAAATTATTGATATAGGTTTTAATCTCAGCCGCGCGTTGTTTTGTGAATCCAATTTGGCAGCTGGCATAAATAAGGCTTGCCATAGTGCCCGGGTGTTTTTGATTATAAGCGTTTAAATCACACTCTTTATCCTTAAATGCAACCCATGCATTTTCAGCTGCTTTCAATTTTGGTTGACTGAATTTTGGCAGTTGGCTCATTAAAATTTTATAGTTTGAATTTAACTGCCCATCAAAGTGCTGATAATCTTTGTCTAAGCACTTTCGAAGGTCGGCAGTAGATTGATAATTCTTATAGCAATTTTTGAATGGTGACTCTTTATTATGGTCATAGTCAGGTAAACCCATTGCGCTACCGGCAACGATAAATAGAACAATTGAAATCGCGTAATTGTGTTTTTCCATGTCAAACTCCCTTTAAACAAAACTCTGTTAGATAACCAGGGAATAGTCAGTCCTCCCCTGCCAAATAATCACTTAGAAAACTCTCACATCCCACACTCCATTGTGTGTTGCAATTTTATTCTAACATGACTCTCTGTAGAATCAACAGGTACTCCATTTTCGTCATCTTGCTCTCACGCAATCTTCCTGGCCAATAGATCCCTCGACTTCGCTCGGGACGACCCTCACGCTTCGCGCGTGACAGGCTCCGCCGGCCGGGAAGCATCAGAGGAAGGAGCCATAAACATACGCAAACAATATAAAACTTATGTAATAAAATTTCTGCTGGAAATGGCGCGAAACTGTTTTTCAATCAGCAGATTACTTAAACTAAAGCTTCTAAGTTAGGTCAATTATCTTATGCCTACAGCTTTTTAACTACCGCTACAGTTAGATTGAAGTTTCTGCACATAATATTCTCTAACTTTTAATTTATACTATACTCAAGATGAAATCACAATCAGGAGAATATAATGAATACAAATGAAATTATTAAAGATTTAAAATATATTTTTTTAAAACGAGAATCACCAAATGAAAAGACATTTCTAGTTAAAAAAGATCCAACAAGAATGGATCAAAAATACCAAAAAGCAGATATAATTGTCAAATATATTGATAACAATACAGTCATTGGCTTTACTTATGAAGCAAGCCACACTATCTCTGACCATGATAATCGGCTAAAAAACCTGGCAAATGATTTTCTCGATAAGAAAAATTCAAATAAAAACTTTCTAGCTACCACAGATGGAAATGAATATAAATTAAAGCAAGTGCATTAATTTATAATGGTAAGCGGTCTATTGACTATATGTAGTTAATAGACCGCTTACGGCGGCTCAGCCAGGTGGGGCGTCAGGCTTCACATCTCCACCCTTCTTATTGTTGTCCTTAATCATTTGTGCACCAATTTCAGATGTTTTACCACCTCCGGTCGAAACTGAGCTCGAAGCATCACCAGTGGCTTTACCCATACCGGAAATAGCACCTTTGGTATCGCCAACCAATTGTTCGGGACTTGGCAATCCAGAACCGGGAGCACCAATCCAACGCATTACATTATCACGCAATACAAACACCAAACTAAACGATTGGGTTAATAATGTATAAGTTAAAG
>CAXMUH010000053.1:0-65679 GCA_964196565.1 uncultured Legionellaceae bacterium
ACCATATCGCACTTATAAAATCAGATAAAACAAAATAACTATACGTGATAAATAAAAAATTAAAACTCACCACAAAAGCAGTGATCAGCGCTACCGATACTGAAAACAGCCGCTTTGAAATAATATAGGCACAAATCGTTAAAACTGAGCTTAATATGATTTGCACTAGAACAACGGATGTTAAATGCACGCCAAACATGGAAAATACTGCAGCGAGAAATAAAGGGTACCCCGGCGTGCGTTCGAACATCTGAGTATAAAATAGAGAATGCCAAAATCCATGGTGTGAGGCAATAAACTCGGCTGGAACAGTGTAGGTGCCGGTGTCTGGCTGGGTTATTTGTGCATGATCACCGTGGTAAAAAATAAAAAATACTGCCAACTTAATCGCCAATGATGACAATAATATGATCACCAACCACAGCGTTGGGTGATAGTTTTTTAGTCTAGATATAATACGCATTTTCCCTCACATATCATTTAATATTCAATCGCAACGAGCCACGCAGTTCAAACGCGAGGCACTAGTTACGTTTAAGCTTCATTTGTGCTTTGGCTATCATAGCATAAAGTACCTTAGCATCAGCACCTTGCGGCGGAAAACGTTCAATTAATTTCTCCCACAGTGCAATGGCACGCCGAAACTGTTTAGCATTGAAAGCATCAATGGCCAAAAGATTAATGGCATCTACATTTTTCGGATGATACTTTAACACTTGTACTAATATCTTTCTAGCAATAGAATTCAGCCGATTGTGGTTAGCAAAAAACAAAGCCTCAGCATTTGCCGTCTGATATAACGGATGATTAGGATCGAACTGTTGCGCTTTTGCAAATGCGTCACTCGCCTGGCGAAACTGCTGATGATCAAGATAGAGCTTACCCAGAAGATACCAGCCTTTTGCCTGTTTTGGATTTTGTTGCAAATATCGCTTTAATTTATCCACCACTTGCCAAGGATTATGAATTTGCTTGAGTTCTTGTTGCACTAAAGCTAAATTTTTCTTATTTTTCCAATATTGTTCTAAGTCATTCCATGCACCCAAATGCCAATACAACGCCAATCCACCCAAAGGCAACGCAATGCTGATCACCGCCAATACCAAAATTTGAATTTTTGAATTTATCTTTCGCATCAAATTTGGAAACAGCACAATATTCAAAGCTGCAATCACCATAGCAATTAAAATCAACCAGAATAGGATACTGTTTGAGACCATCAAGACGCTTTCCTTACCACCATCATCACAATGCCAAAGCCGAGCAATAATAATATCAATGGACCAAACCACAAAAGTAAAGTTTGTTTTTTCAAAGGTGGTCGAAACATAACAAAATCGCCATAACGCTTTAGCATAAATTTTTCAATTTTCCGATTCGATTGGCCGGCCTCAACCATAACGTAAATTTTATCCTTTAAATCACGCGCCAAGCCTGCATTTGATGCCGCCAAATTTTCATTTTGACAAACTAAACATCGAAACTCTTGAGTTAAGGCTTGAAATCGATGGCGCAAAACATTGCTATCAAATGGATAAGTTTCAGACGCCATAATGGTGCTACAAAATAGCAGGGTTATCAAAAGCAGCCACCTAGACATTGTTTTGCTCCTTGGCAATCAGTTTCATGACTTGTGGCAAAAGTTTTTGATGCCAAACTTCTTTGGTAATAGGCCCCACCTGTTTATATCGAATCACACCCTTTGAATCAATCAGGAATGTCTCCGGCGTGCCATATACCCCCAAATTAATTGCAAGTGAACCCATGGGGTCATAAATAATTTGATTAAATGGATTGCCATATTTTTTTAACCATCTCAGCGCATCTTGCTTGCGATCTTTATAATTCAAACCATACACGGTAAGATTTTTTTGTGTTCTTGCAATATCCATAATGGTAGCATGCTCACCCAAACAATAACCACACCAGGAGGCAAACACATTCAGCAATGAAATATGACCGATAAACATTTTCGATGTTAACTTTTTCCCTGGATCTATTAAGTCATTTTGATTAAATTGCGGAATTTCCTTATTGACCAGCGGCGACGGAATTAAATGCGGATCTTGATTAAGCCCCTTCCATAAGAAAACACACACCACCACAAATAATAGCAATGGCAAAAGGGTACGTAATTTCTTCATGCCAACTTCTCCTTGTTTTGCACATTTCGATTTCGAAAAAAAACAGTTAATAAACCGCCAAAAACCATTAATAAACCACCGAACCAAATCCAGCGCACAAAAGGTTTATAATAAATTCTCATCGACCACGATCCATCGGTATAAGGTTCCCCTAAAGCAACATATAAATCACGGCGCCAACCGATATCTATGGATGTTTTAGACATCGCTTGCGCTACCACTGAATAAAGTCGATACTCAGGATGTAACAGCGCAATTTGTTGGCCCTGCTTTCGAATAACAACATTAGCACGTGCTGCCGTGTAATTCGGGCCTTGGGCTTTACTCACCGAAAGTAATTGGAATACATAAGGCCCCAGCTTTGCTTTTTCACCCATTTGCAAACGCAAATCACGTTGATCACTGTAACTGGAGGCCAATACCACGCCCACGATTGTGATCGATAATCCAATATGTGCGAATATGACGCCCCATTGTCGCGGATATTTAATTGTAAAGCCTTGTTGATAACGATAATAGAGCGTTGTTAGCAACAACCAGAAAGCTAAAAACAATCCCAACACCACTTGATAATCTTGATGCCAAAAAATTAAAGGGATAAGAAGTGCAAGCGTAATCGCCACAATAAAAATAATAATCATTGGTCTAATTAATGCTTTTGGATTACGGTATTGCCAATAAAAAGATGGCCCAAGCCCCATTAACAATACTAATGGGATAAAAATCGGAATAAACACCGCATTAAAATACGGCGCGCCCACAGAAATTTTACCCCAACCTAACACATCAACAATCAGCGGATATAAGGTACCTAATAATATTGTCAGCATCGCCACAAAAAACAGCATGTTATTTGCTAAAATAAAACTCTCGCGTGAAAAAATACTAAAATTATTTTTGCTAACCACTTTGCGGCCACGCCAAGCATATAATAATAACGAAATACCAATGGTTAAAAATAAATAACGTAATATAAATTCACCACGACGCGGATCAATCGCAAAAGCATGTACGGAAATTAAAACACCCGATCGCACCAAGAATGTTCCAATCAAACTTAACGAAAAAGCACAAATGGCCAGTAACACAGTCCAACTTTTAAAGTGGTTACGCTTTTCTGTCACCATCAACGAATGAATTAATGCAGTCGCCACTAACCACGGTAAAAACGAAGCATTTTCAACTGGATCCCAAAACCAAAAACCACCCCAACCTAATTCTCGATAAGCCCACCAACTGCCGAGCACAATACCTAAGGTTAAAAAGCACCACGCTAACGTCGTCCAAGGCCTAGACCAGCGCGCCCAATTGGCATCAAAGCGCCCTGCCCATAATGCCGCAATAGCAAAAGCAAACGGCACGGACATGCCCACATAACCCATATATAACATCGGCGGATGTGAAACTAAGCCTGGGTCTTGCAACAATGGATTTAAATCACGACCATTGACAGGAACCAAAGTCAATAAACGTAAAAATGGATTGGAGGTAAATAAAATAAAAAGATAAAAGCCCATAGCAACCAGCGCCAACACAACCAATACCCGGGCAATAATATCCAAAGGCAATCGATGACTAAAATAACTAACACCTGCCGTCCAGATACTTAAAACGAATACCCAAAGTAACATCGAGCCTTCATGCGCACCCCACACCGCACACAAACGATAAATTAATGGCAGTTGCGTATTTGAATTGGCTGCCACATAGCCCAAGGAAAAATCATTTAAGCCAAATGAAAGCATTAAAATAATAAAGCTAACAGCCACAAAATAAAATTGGCCATAACTACAGGATCGTGTCATCGACATTAAGGTTTGGTTTTTGCAAACAACGCCAGCGCTACCCGCGATAATCTGGCAAACACTCAAGCATAACGCCAGTATTAATGCAAAATGGCCTATTTCAGGGAGCATTTAATCGAATATCCTTTTCAATGAATGTTGGGCGGCTTATAATTTTCATCGTGTTTTGCCAACACGTTATCCGCCTCAAAAACTCCGTTAGCTTTAATATGGCCACTGGCAATAATGCCTTGCCCTTCACGAAACAACGTCGGCAACACACCATAATACGTAACAAGAATTCTGTGCTTATAATCCGTTAATATAAAACTGACCAACAACGAATGTGGATCGCGAATCACACTGCCTTTTTTTACCAAACCACCCAGACGAAAATTTTTATTAAGTTTTAAATGGGCAGCCAACGCTTGTGAGGGCGTATAATATAAATCAATGTTTTTACTCAATGCCAATAATACCAGGGTAGTGGAAACAGCGAGGCCACAAACACCTATAATAATGACCAGTAATTTTCGTTTACGTTTCGGGCGCATAGGAACTAACCACTTCCTTGGGTAATTCTTTACTGTCTGAGTGCTGCAATAATTTTCGCAATTGTAAATGAAATTTAATGGCTACAACTGAAAACAAAATAAACACGAAAGCATATGCCGCCCAAACAAATTTCGCGTAACCACCCATTTGTAAAAATGCATGCAAAGAATGAAAATGCCCCAACTCAACACTCCTGTGTTAATTTTTGAACCCAACGCGATCGGCGTTCGCGGGTTAAGATTTCGCTACGCAAACGTAATATTAACAGATAGCAAAAAAACAGCGTATACGCCACCAACATAAGCACCAGCGGCAATAACATAGAGCTCGGCATATTCGGCTTTGACCATTTTAACAGCGTCGCGCCCTGATGTAGAGTATTCCACCACAGCACAGAAAAGTGGACAACTGGTATATTAATCACGCCAACCAAGGTTAATAATCCACATGCTTTTGAAGCCAGGCGATTATCGGGAATAGCTGAACGTAATGAGATTATGCTTAAATAGATGAATAGTAGCAATAATTCAGAGGTTAAGCGCGCATCCCAAATCCAATAGGTCCCCCACATCGGCTTACCCCAAATGGCGCCAGTCACCAAAGTAATAGTTGTAAAAATTGCGCCCAACTGTGCGCTTATTTTTGCCAACATATCGGCTAATTTAATTTTCCAAACAAAATAAATCACCACAGAAAAAGTCATTAGAACATAAATAGACAAAGACAGCACCGCAGCTGGCACATGAATAAATAATATTCGATACGCCTCGCCCTGCTGATAATCAGCAGGCGCCGTCCATAATCCAGTATACAAAGCAAACAAAAAAAATAGGATAGAAACAGCTAAAAACCAAGGCTGCAAACGTTGTACAACTAAATAGAAGCTCCTAGGCGCAGCCAGTTTATTAATTAATGCCCACATAATAATTTATTTTCCATTACTCAATAAGTGCATTATAAAATAAATCTTTAACTTTTAATAGGCGGCAGAATATGATCTAATTAATACTATAATTCGCTCTGAAGCAACAGAGTGTTTCTTACCCCTGACTAGTTCTAACCACATCTTCTGATACAATAGGGACAGTAATAACGATTAAAATATAGGTATGATACCAATGAGAACAGATACAGGCCGTACTGAAGAAAAACAGACAACCAAAGAACGAGTTTTAATTATACTTCAAAAATCTACAACCCTTATCAAAAAATTAAAATTTTATCAAGATATCAGTACCCAAGGCTTTAATCTAGGTGACTATACCGAAATGATTGGAGTTCTCGAAAAGATAAAAACGGCAGTAACTCGCGTTAAAACAGAATACTTTGATAAAAATAAACCGTTAGGTTTTCAAAAGGAGCGGACCCTTAACGAGGAATTATTACCTGAATTTGAGAAAGACATAAAAAGAGATGAAAAAGAAGTAAAACAAAGTATAAATAATGCAAGCAATATGACTAATCCAACGGATGAGCAACTCGCGCAAAAAGCTTATGGATGTATCATGCTTGAGCGAGAAGAGCTAATCAGCATACCTCAAGTTCCTGTCGACAGCGAACTCTTAGGAGACGTAGAATTAAATCGGCTAAATACCTCATTTCAACAAATACTGCGCACCCTCAACCCTAAACAACAGCTGGATACTATGCTAGCTATGAGCACCGCTCAAGTAATGGCACAATTGGTAAAGCAGCAAGTAGCCCAAATTAAAGCAATAACAGACCCGTTAAGTAAACGATTCTTATTATTAAGGCGCAAACTGAATTCCTACAACGCGATTCTCGACATGGTCTCCCAACTAGCAATAGATCTCCGCAAAATGCTAAACATAATTGAAAGCTATGGTAAGGACATAACCAATGATGAAATCACCTTAACACCGCTGTTACAACCAATCCCTGCAGCTACATTTAGTGGTGATGTTAAAAAAAACCTTGTAGAGACCACAGCTGAATTTACAACCAGGGAGGGAGAACTACAAACTCAAAAACAACGCTTAGAAAAAACATTAACGCAACTTGGTGAAGAGCATCAGAAACAAATACATGAAGCACGAACCTTGTTCGGGCAGACAACAACCTCTTTACAAAGCATTATTGGAAGAGTACCCAAGAAATCACACGTAGCAAAAAAATTACAGGTCATAGATAACAAATTTAATGCAACGCTAAATAGCCAAGAGCCACCGCATCTTGTAATCAAAGAGTTAATAGCAATTAATCGTGAATTAACAAGTTTATATGTCACAAATCTTACAACTCTGTCGTCTAATCTTTACAAAAAAATAACGGTCATTGCCAAACCTCTTTTGGCTAATTTCGAAGGAACAAGAAAAGAATTCCTAGAATGTAAATTCACAATAATGGATGAAGATCAAACTGAAATAAATGATTTCTTAGAAATGTTCGTCAATTTTGAAAACCTTAAACCTTGCAATGATATTGAAAGGTTAGATAACGACTTAAAAAGAGTGAATTTATTAAAAACGAACTTGCCTACTTTAGCAGAAAAAATCCGTAGCAACTTAGCTGACTATGATCTCGTTTATAGCAAATCTACCAACCCTAAATTAATAAAGTTTATTGGGGCATTTAAGATGATGCCTCACAATCAAGTTGAACACTTACTAAAGATACTAATCCATAAATACAATAGTCGCCGGTATTGCACTGACGCGAATAATCTGTGTAATGCAATTCACGCAAACATTTTCAGACTTGGTGTAGGCCATATAGTCCTTTACGAAAAGCACTTAATAGATCTCGACTACGAAAAAGCACCTTTTGTTATTAAAGCAATACAATATTTCAGGAAGACACATAAAAAAAGCCGTGAAAATTACTACGACAACAGCACACTAGGGGATGCAACAAAAACAACGGCACTCTATTGCTTACTAAGAGAAGATATTAGATTTGAAGCAATAGATACGTTTATGCAGCATGGAATGCATACTGTCATGAAAGAAGAACCTTCCGGTCCCGAAGCTTGGCAAACAGACGAAACCAAAAGAGAAAACAAATACAGAAACACAACCATCGCAAAGTTAATAAAGCACCCAGATCCAAGAATACAAGGTGACCGGCTGGCGTTGCTCCGCACTGCGATTATTGATCTTAAACTTGACGCGCCCTTCTTGTTGGTTGCTATAATAAATGGTGATCCTAGTCCCACACTTCCAAAGGATTTATCTCAAGCCATTTCACCTCCAGACACAGAACATAAGGACGCAGAACCAGAACATAAAAAACATGAGGATCCTTTGCAAAAGATCCTACTTCAACATAAAAATAAACCATACAATATCACTATATTAAAAGTCCTATTACAAGCCACAGAACTTGTTGAAAAGAACAACTGCAATTCTCTGCAATATTTTACTGAAGGTAAAAGAGATCTGATTATAGCTAAAATATCCGCTTACTATACTAAAAACAATCTACGTAAATTACTCGGTTTACTAAGAGATCGGAATAACGAACCTGAGCCTGATATAAAAAACCGAGCGCTACTGATAAAAGGTCTTTCTGACTATATTAAAAAATATCGAAAAAATGACAAAAACGACGAAGTCACAGAATCTTTGGCCACATATTTAAATTATTCTACAAATATAATTCTTCAACCAGGAGATGTTGCCGACAAAAAACAAGAACTTATCAATCTTGCGAGCGACACCTTTCACAACAGGCACCTGCCTCGACGTATATTCCTTGATTTCGTCCAAGTTTTAACTGGGCTGTTTCTTTTGATTGTGCCAATCCGATGGTGCATGGGTCAAAGCGGTTTGTTTTCCTTCGCAAAAACTAATCGAGAAATAGCTGTTATCAAAGAAGTTGGCAGAATTGATGATCTAGCTGTAGCTATAGCTACACGTACAGGTGGCTAAGCTTATACCGCTTTTCGTAATTTGTTATCTATCCATCTTTGCGAGGAGCTAAAGCAATCGAGGAATACGTAACTTTCGACAAGGTACACGTAATTTATCGAACGGCTACTATTCTTCTCATAAATAAACGCACCACACCACATTAATTAACAATTATGTATAGCATGATAATTTTACTCGTTGATTTCAGATCATCTATTTGTTATCTTTTCTTTGTCAAAACCTGGAAAAATGGAGCCAAGCTAAAAGGTAATATTATGCGGAATCTAGAAACATACTCTACATTACTCCGAATTCCATCCCAAGAAACTACACCCCTGATATACTACGCCCATAAATCTGCATTATCAGGAATAGACAATATTCAACATGGCCGTCCAATGGGAAAGATGAGCATTGAACCACTTAGACAATATCAAGAATTAAGAATAAGCTATTTGAAAGGACAACGAAACAAAGCCCTCTTTTATACTATTTTTTCAGGAATATGTATTTTCCCCTTATGTTTTACAATTAGTGCATATAGAAATATGGCAAAAAAACATGAGCGAGTAATTAATCTGTTAAACAAAACGTTAAATTTAATTGCTGAAATTAATACAAAAAATGAATTTCCATTCGACGACAATCCAGATCATCTGAAAAACCAATATAAAATATATGCGAAAGAGCTTTTGGATTGTGGTCAAATAGAACTTGCTCTTGAGTACTTTAAACAAGTTCCGAATACTTGGAATTATTATCATGAAGCCATGATAGAAGCAACAAACATTCTATTGATGATGGGGAAATATGAGGAGGCCATTGAATATGCTAGACGATCAAATGACTCAGAGTATATACGTGTTGTAACTAACTTAAAAGACAACTCAGATGTTGCCGCACCATTACAATTATCAAAATCACACGTAACAACGTTTTCAGCACCTACTAGTGCTAATGCGGACAACTCGGCAGAAATTTCATCTAAGCAGATATTCCATGGCAACAGTGCTTCATAAGCTTCTACTGTCTGACATCTAGGCAATGCATCCTCTTTTTCACATTTACCTCAGAGCTGAATACAAGCCATATGCTAATACGCCACTTGGCAACTACTTGTTTTAATAACCAAAATGAAATATAAAGCAATTCGCCTGATCAAATAATTAGCAAAAGTTGCACTTATGAGTCAAATTCAAGTTGAATTACACAATTTTGCAGTTATAATACTCACTTAATTATTCATAAAGATGTTTAAAAAATATATAAGCACCGGGGAAGTAGATGTTTAGCAGAAAATATATCATTACTCTTATACTTAGTTTATGTACCACAATTACATTTTCAGCCACGGATCCATGCATAGGAAAAAGCTGTAGGCTCCCTGTCGATAAGCAAGGCAACCTCCTGCCTTCACCAAATGGTAATCTAAACTACATTCGTCTTCCTGGCGCTATGGTAGCTGAACACGGCGAGTATACCTGGAGTTATTTAGGTACTCTATATAATAAAGCTGATCAACAACCTATTTCCTTCGAAGCGTTGATGCTTCAAGTTGGTGATCTTGGTAAAACATGTATTACAACCTGTAAAACACTAGGATTAGGCTTTCATTCTTTGGAAATGAGTTTTAAACAAGATAATGTCCAGTACTATATTGATAGTGTTTATGGCGGTGAAAACCAAGTGCTGCAATCAATTGGTCAGAGTCTGGATTTAATTGAGTCTAGCGCTACACTTAAAAATTTTCATGTAGGTACCTATCCATTACTAACAAAAGATAAAAGCGCAACTTGGTCAATGCAATCCGATAAACAAGCAGATCCACGTCCACCACTTTTTAAAGGTAAAGTAGGACAGCCCGGACATATTTATGATATGACAGGCAGCGGTAAAACGTTTCTTTGGCGTTATGGTGAGAATGGAAAATCTAGCGTTCAAAGTTATCACTATAAGATGTCTCTAAAATTAGTTGATGACCGTGGTGTTGTAGCAGAAGGTTTTGGTGGCGCTTATGTAGGACCACCTCTTGTTAGTAAAACGCCAAATGCAAAGGGTAAAACAGTTGCAGGAGAATATGAAATCGGGCAGCCACGACTAAGAGCACTCTCATGGTCAGTGCAATTGACTGCGGATAATAGTCATCTTCCTGCAGGATTTAAATCCATTTATCAATTTAGTGGTAATAATGGTTTGCTATGGGGAGACTTAGGTCCAGTAAAATCACAACCTGCTGTGAATGCAGTTCGATCTGTGATAATGAATAATAATTTAATAAATGCTATCGCACTAAAGAAACCAAAAGTGGCGAACAAGTTGATTACTTGGCTGAATAAAGACAAAAAAAATTGGTCGCTATATAATGGTAACTGGATAGCTGTTGAATTTACACAAGGCATATATAAAGGTGCCTCAATGGTATTTGTGCCATTTTGGAATAAAACACCAAGCACAACGCCACCTTATCCAGACACCAATGATAAAGCTTGGTCTGTAAATGGTTGGGCAGACCTCTATACTGGAATTATTGGAAATGATACCGCATCTGCTTATACGGTTCCTGAAACGCTAGTAGCAGGTAATCCTGAACCTGGTACCAATCCACCAGCTGGTTGGGTTAATCCGTTTGAAATAAAATATCTTAAACTCGCTAATCAAGAAAAGTATTCACTACTATTTCCATGGGTTAGAGAACTGCAAGTTAAGATCAGCGCAAACTCACAGATGCGATATGCTTTAGCTGCATATGCACACAGGCTTAACCCTAGTGTCGTTGATGATCCTAATCAACCTATTATTATTAATATAAGAACGTTATCTCCAGTGACACAAAATATCTTTTTTAGTGATAAATTCACTCAAGCTTATGAAGGCGCAGCGATCGCTACTGTCAATGGCGTTAAGGAGCCAAGCTGGGTTGAGCAGATGGTGAGTTAAAAACGGAAAAACACGCCGGGCGTGAGTGTACGCTAATGTTCATAATTCACACTGACTTTAAGCGCCGATGCTGCAACAAATGGAATCAAGGTTAATGCAAATACTAAAATTGCTGCCAATAACAACAAGGGAACCACGGCATTAGCAAGCGAACCACTCGCGGCCAGTCCACAGCTAAATATAAGCGTCGGCACCGTTAGTGGGATTAACACCAATGCGAGTAACATATTCGATTGTCGTAAGCCTGTGGTAAGCGCTGCCACAAAGCCGCCTAATAAATGCAGGATCGGTGTGCCTAAAATCAAAGACAGCACTAAAAATCCGGTTGCTTTTAATGACAGTTGAAATAATAGCGCGAGCAACGGACTGATTAAAATCAGCGGCACACTAAACACCATCCAATGCGCGATTACTTTTCCCAATATTAATAATGGCAGCGGCATTGGCGCTAATACGTGTTGCGCCAAGCTACCATCATTCACATCATCACGAAAAAGTTGAGGTAAAGATAATAGTATTGCCAGCAACGCTGCAACCCAAATAACCCCAGGTGCCAATAATGCTAATTTTTGTGAAGTTACATTTAGGGTTAAAGGAAATAAAACGGCAATAATAATAAAAAATAATACGCTGATTAAACATTCACTTTGCAGCCGATAATAAAGCAACAGTTCTTTTTTAATCGTATTAATGAGGCTAACTAAATACATGTTGCGCTCCTTTTAACGTTAAGGTTTTAGCTTTCGGCAATAAAAGCGCGCGATGGCTGCTAAGAATAATGGTACCTTGTTTATTTAAAACGCCCATCAACACTGATTCTACTATTTTTACCGATACTTGATCCAATGCGGTTAACGGTTCATCCAAAATAAATAGTTTGGCGTGACTCAATTGAATTTTTGCTAATGCGACCTTTTGCTTTTCACCACGTGATATTTTAGCACACAGGCTATTCGCTAAATGTTTAATACCAAAACGCTGTAAAGCCGTCTCTGCCGTATCTCGACTCACAGCCTTCAAACGTTGATCAAACAATAAATTCTCCTTTACTGTGAGTTGGGATTTAATGCCAATGCTGTGATCCAAATAAAATAACTGACGATGAAACGTTTCTAAGTCTTGATAGATTGATTGGCCTTGCCAACAAATATCTGCCGTATCAGCCTGTAATAGGCCGGTTAGAATGCGCAATAAAGTGGTTTTACCGACGCCATTTTGACCGACGATTTGAAATAAATTACCTTGTGGGATACTAAAGCTAAGCTGATCAAACAGCAATTGATTTTCACGCGCATAACTTAAATGCTTTACTTCAAGTCCTGGTAACTCATTCTGCATATTGCTCGATTTCATCTGCGGTACTGCTATTTTTTAGTTGTTTTGGTGAGCGAGTAATTACAACCAACACCAAATACCCAGTTAGGGTTGAGGCAAATATAATAAAATTAACCCCTTCACTGATATGAGAATAATTTAATAAATAACCTATCCCGCCAAGCGCAAGTTGCAATAAACCCAACAATAAAGTAGACAGTGTTTTATTGACTCCAGCAAAATGCAGCACATGATGAAAGTGATCTCGACCTGGAGTAAAAATTGATTTTTTCTGACGAAGACGATAAATCACCACATTAATAAGATCAAATAACGGTAACGCCATAATCCAAAGCAATGCAATTGGATTGACCATAGCAATATTAGTTTGTGAAATTTTAATCGCAACCCAAGCCAACAAAAAGGCAATAAATGTCGAGCCTGAATCACCCAGAAAAATACTTGGCTTGCGTCGCCACGGCAAACGCATATTGAAATTTAAAAATACCAACAACAACATAAACAGGATTAGCAAAATATGCGGCATTGCAGAAAGCTTTAACTGATAAGCGTAAATAAACAGCCAAAATATTTGCGCCAAGGCCACACAACCCGCCAATCCATCTTGACCATCAATCATATTAACCGCGTTAATATAAGCAACAACTAATAAGACGGTAAACGGTAGCGCCCATAACCCGAGTGAGACATTTCCAATAAAGAAAATATTGCCTAAGTGTATAACAAGTAACCCACCCCACGAGGTTAATATTAAAGCTACCATCAACTGTCCAAATAAACGCAAGCGTGCACTTAAGTCACGAAAATCATCCACTACCCCCATTAGCACTAAAATTGCACTTCCGGCTAACAAACTTCGATAAGGCATTAAGGAAAAATGAAGGTGTAATAAAGAAAAACAAAAGCCAAAAAAGATCGCAATACCACCGATCATGGGGATTTCATCTTCATGTAACTTACGGTCACTGGGGCGGTCCACAAAGCCGACACGCACCGCAAGTGGGCGCAATAACCATATACAAAAGAGACAGGCGAGAATGGCAATAAGGCTGGTTAAAATAAAGTCACGCATCGTTGTGCAATTCCTGCTTCCATGACAAAAGATGAGCCTATCATAGCAGTTTGATCAGATGCGCTTCAAGTTGTTTTGCTGGATTGCTACAGTGCTGGACTCGTCTTTACGAGGACCGCGAGCGGAGCTTGGCGGGACAAAGCAATCCAGCCAATTTCGGTGAAAAACACAACTAGGCGTATCGTATCCGGTACGCCTAGATGGGTTTGATAGCCTCATGTTTTGTAAGTAATTTTTTTCAACATGGCGTACGTGGAACCACGTGGAACAGCGTTATTTTAGCTTTAAGCTTATTTTTTCACGCACAAATAACGGCAACCAGTTTAGTATTTTTAATGCTATTTTTAGCTGCCAAGGAAAAGCAATAATCGCTTTATTTTTTGCAATGTTATCCATAAGAATATTTGCAGCTGCATCAGCATTCATCATAAATGGCATATCGTATGTGTTGGCATCGGTTAATGCTGTTTTGACCCAACCAGGACACATCACGCTGACTTTAATATTATTTTCTGCAAGTTTTGTTCTAAGTGCCAAACCATAATGTAAAATGGCGCATTTTACTGCTCCATAAATACAACTGCGCGGGATAGGAATAAATGCATTCATCGAACTCATTAACGCTATCTGCCCTGACTGACGTTGTTGCATTCGACTAATCAGTGGAAAAATTGTATTGAGCATACCTTGAAGGTGAACATCAACTAACATTGATTCTGCTGCAAACTCGCCTTCGCTCACTTTCGAAGCTTGAGTTGTCGATAACCCAGCATTTACAATCAGTAAATCGATTGGAAATTGCTCGTCTTTATCGATCAACCAAGCGCTAAGATTATCTTTGTCGCACACATCAATTAAACCTTGAATAACGGTGGCGCCGTTGTGCTCACATTCGGCAGCAACTGCATTTAAACGATCTTTATTACGTGCAATCAGTAACAACACCGTATTCGGTTTGGCATAACCCAAAGCCAGTGCTGCGCCTATGCCGCTGCTAGCACCAGTGATACAGATTGTTTGCTTTGACATTATTCCTCCTTGTCGTTTAATCGACCGGAGTAACTTTATCTGTTTCTGCATCCTAATGCAATTTAGGATGATGCTTCCCGGCCAGCCGACACGGATGTCGTCCCGAGCGAAGTCGAGGGAACTGCTGTCCGGGCTACGTCAAAGTTTATTTTCCCGGCCGCATGACCTAAAGGTCACTTTGTCCGGGCTACTATTACGAAAAATTAATGCGCTTAGCATTTTTTAATTTAATGCGGGCTAATAATTTATTGCTGATGCCTTTTACTGCACCAAGGTCATTAAGCGTTTTAAATTTGCCATGAGCTTTGCGGTAGGTAACAATATCTTGTGCGCGCTTTTTACCGATGCCATTTATTGTAATCAGTTCTTTCGTGCTCGCTTGATTGATATTAACCACTGACAACGGATGCTTATGCCTGGCGGCATAACTCGCATCACCCATTAAAAATAATAACGCCATGGCTGCAAATAAAACAACTCTCATTTCAATCTCCTTTTTTATGTTAAAGAAGACTGTATTCTAGAGGACTTCACAATTGACACAATACCGTGGCTCGCCAAATAAATAATAACTATACAAAATTCCAGCGATAAATCCTGCTAGATGTCTTTCCCAGGATCCCTGTGAGCGGCAAGATTTCTGACTTGACCCCACGCCCCTGTTTCGCAAACCACTACGATGACTTACATGAACCGATAATTCGCTTCTATTCGACCGCCATTCTCATGCCATTTGCTGGCAAACTGTCCGACATACAAAAATGACACATCATAATTACGATGACTGGTAATTTGCATACCGGCTTTTACGCCCGCCGTATTTCTACCAATCGCAGTGGATCGTACGGTAAAAAATGCACTACCACCAACTTGAGCCAATTGCGCGCTCATATCGACAAAATCGTTAGCAAATTCATGCTCCCAAGCCGCTGCAGCAAACAGATTAACGGTTTGACCCACTGGCACATTTAACATGATACCCAGTTGACTACGGAAACTATGGTACATACTTTTGTTAAGTTTTAACTCAAGACCAGAATTACCATTCTCAGTAAATCCAGGACGTTTTGAATTTTGATTAAAAACACCGACGTAGGGTCTTACTATCGAATGAAATAAATCAACCGCAGCTCTTAACTGCTCAGAAACAAGATAAACATTATAATTCGAAGAAATATTTGCATTGGCAAAAGTAATGGTTCGAGTGGCGTTAATCCCATCTGTCACCCCACCTTCAACCGACGCTCCCAAAAGCAATCGATGCACTTGATAGCGACCATACACACCTAACTGAAATAAGTTGCCGTGAGCGTTACTGATTTCTTGTCCTGTGGCCTTACTGTTAAAATGTCCCGCTCTAAAGGCACTACCAATAGCGCCACTATGCTTAATAGGTATTTCATAACCAAGTGCAATACCACCCGACGAGTTATCAATCCCACTGACGGCACCTGCTTTTAATTTATCACTTTCACCTTCAACTACCACCCAAGTACTGCGTATTTGATTGCAATCAACGATTTTCACACCATGTATAGTCTTGCTCACAGTAATGGTGTGATGAGGCCCATGCTTAGTCTTGCGCACAGCAATGCCGTGAGAAGAAGGCAAACTCGCTTTTTTACAGGATCCGCCCACATTGCGACAACCTGGAAATAAACTAAATCGATCCGCTAACTCGTCATCAAAACCAGACGCTTTCGCAATATTTGCTGCGACCGCACTTTGGTTGGCTGTGGTGGCATCGGAGATTTGAGCTAAGGCTAAACTAAGTGCTGCATTCGATGGGTTACTTGAGATAAAGGTATTCCAGACAGCGGGCACTTGATTTGCAGGAAGTGCTAGCAAATAGTCTGCCACCGATCTTTCGTTTGCTGTCGCTGCAGCAGCAGTAATCGCAGCCCCATTTGGCTCGATAGCTAAGGTCACCGAGTTACCCGGATAAGCTAACGTTGCCGTTATAAATGTTGGTGCTGCCCCATTAAAAGTAGGCGCGGCAAATTGTCCCGTAAGGAGTCCTCCTGACGTTAATATGGTGTAGGTTTGACCTGCTATAAAACCGCCAGTTGTATCTATGTTTAATTGTCCCCCCGTTATAGTCGCAGCGCCTGTAACCGCAAGAAGGTCCGTCTGACCCGCGCTGTTGATTTCGATATTTAGTGTACCAGGAGTGGCGTTTTGGTTGTAAGCTCCCGTAACGCTAAGGGTTCCAATTGAATTGTCAGCACCCGGAGACACTGTACCACTAGAAACAAGGTTATTAAGCAGACCGCCTATGGTGCCAAAACCACGAATATTAACATTATCTCCAGTGGAGACAGCACCCCCACCAGTGCTTGCAGCAGCCTCTGCTGCGCTCAGTCCTACGGTTAAATTTGCTGAATTAAGGTTTATAGCGCCACCAGCCCCACTATTGTCTCCGTTAATAACTAAGGTTCCAGCGTTTACTGTTGTGGTACCAAAGTATGTGTTAGTTCCAGTTAACGTCAATGTACCGGTACCTACTTTTATCAAGCCATCATTTCCAGCAATAATCCCTGAGACTGTTGTGCTTGTATTGAGTGCGCCGACAGTTAGTCCGCCTCCACCTAAATTAACAGCTCCTGAACCTGCAAGACTACCAATATTTACAATGGCTCCAGCGCCTCCGAGTTCAAGAGTACCTGAGTTGATAACCACAGCATTGACTGCGGTTCCAGTACCATTAAAATTAAGTGTGGCTCCCACATTATTGGTTATTGTCACATTATTGCCGATATTTGCTGTAGTGTTAAAAGTTAACGTCCCAGAATTTGAAATATTTTGTGCAATGCCTGAAGTATTTGTGATGCCTGTGGTTGTAAAGATTAGAGAACCCCCTCCTTCGATTGTTACCGTGTAGTTAGTAACAGTAACAGCGTCGAAATTGATCTCTCTTACATTAATAGCGACGACAGGAATCGTAGATGTGGGTTGCGCAGCTCCTAGCTCAGTAAAAGTGGCAATGTCCGCAACCGTATTTGGAAAAGCAACATCAGGATTCCAGTTGGCATCAGCATTCCAGGCAGGACCAATTCCATTCCATGTTCCACTCGAGGCAAACCCCACCTGCGCACTCAGCGCCAAGGTAAGCGCTAAACCACAGGTTAAAACAAATTTTAATACCAAATTGGCGTTTGATTTTTTAATATTCCGATCGGCAGATGAAGGTTTGAGCATAGCAAATCACTCCTTTTAGATCGTGTAACGGACACGGCTATAACTGTCTCTTCCTGAGTTAACATCAAGAGTGTAACAAAGAGACAAGCGCAATGTAAGGAAACTTTATAAATCAAGGGTTTGCTTATAGAGTGATGGGGTCAAGTCAAAAAATTGGACCGTAACTAACCAAATAAATAGTAACTGTAAAGAATTCCAGCTATAAATCCTGCTAGATGCCCTTCCCAGGATACCTGTGAGCGGGTTGGAATTAATCCGACTAAGATACTGCCTAAATAAAATAGACTCAAAGCAGCCGCTAAAATGGTAATAAAGTTATGCGTGTAAAATGCGCCCCCAAGTGCAAATCCAAAATACCCAAACACAATGGCGCTGGCGCCAATATGAACTCCTTTGCGACCCATCAGCCAAATGGCAAGGCCACAAAAAACACCAATCACAATGGTTGCATAAATTGCGGTGTGTACTCCATATAAAACTAAAACATTTAACAATATAAATAATGGAATGGTGTTTAAAAATAAATGTTGGAAGTCTTTGTGTAAAAAGGGTGAAAACACAATGCCTATAAGACCGAGTGGATGACGCGGATGAATGCCTAGGACGTTTAATTTGTAACTAAGTAGTTTATTGATAACTTGGATGCCCCATAGAATGGCGATCGCGGATATAACCCAAGTAAAATTGGCTTTTAGTAAGCCCATGCTTTGATCGATGGATTGGAGTATGTTTTGCATTTATGTACCTATACCAAAAAAAACCTGGCCGACAAGTCGTCCAGGCTACACTAAAATTAAATTGTTTTAGAGATTTTCTCTAATGTTGCCAGAGGGTCAACCGCTTTGGTGATTGAGCGTCCGATAACTAAATAACTAGCACCTGCTTTAATTGCAGCCGCTGGTGTCATAATACGTTTTTGATCATCCGCGGCATCGCTTGCTAAACGTATTCCCGGTGTCACTAATAAAAACTGTTCGCCTAGTGTTTGGCGCAATTGCTCTACCTCAAGCGATGAGCACACCACACCATCTAAATCATTTTGTTTTGCTTTATTCGCCATTTCTTTTACTGTATTCGCTATCGTGTCGATCATTCCCATTACTTTTAAATCACTTTGCTCCAAGCTCGTCAGTATGGTCACACCAATAAGCAAGGGCTTATGTTGAAACTGATCGGCCGCTTCACGTGCAGCTTGCATCATTGCCACACCACCGGAGATATGTAAATTGACCATCCACACACCCAGCTGCCCTGCTGCTCGAACCGCACCGGCTACCGTGGCAGGAATATCATGATATTTTAAATCCAAAAAAACATCGAAACCTTGATTCATTAACTCTTCGACAATGGCTGGCCCATAATGAGTAAAAAGTATATTGCCTATTTTTAATCGACAAAGCTGCGGTGATATCTGCTTAACAAAAGCTCTCACCTTCTCGATGCAATCAAAATCGAGCGCCACAATAATTCTGCAATCTGTTTTCACTATCTTCTCATTTAATTAAGTGGATTTCATACCCCTGTATCGGCTTAATCGAACTCCAGCTATGACAGCTTGGGCATAACCAATATAAACTTTTACTTGAAAAACCGCATTGACCACAACGATAAATCGGCACGTCATCCAGTAAGCGGTCAATCAAATCATTAATCACAATTAATTTCTGCTGTGTGGCAGAACTTGCTTTTTTAAGATAACTTTTAACTAAATGCTTTAATCCTGGTAATGAAGGCTGATTCTGAATTTGTTCTGCAATAAAGTCAACCGCATGTTCATCGCTTTGGCTACGTTGCAAATAATTAGAAATAGCAAGCACTAAAGAAATATGCGGATTCTTTGCAAGACACTGACGAAAATAATTCATCATTTTATCTTCGGCTTCGAGTTTGCGATAACTTTCCATCAGTGGATTAATAACCTCAGACAAATAAGCCATGTCCTGCTGAATGACTTTTTGATAACTGAGAATGGCCGCTTTATAATTTTTATTCTCAAACTCAATTTGTCCGCGAATCACGCTGGCGCGCACACAAGTACTATCACACGACTGCGCTTTTTTTAAATGAGCAAGAGCTTCATTGGTTTGACCTGCTGCCATTAGTTTCTCGGTCATTTCACAATGATACTGCGCGATCAAAGTGCCCATTGGTTCGCCTAAACTTTGCAGCTTCTGTGAAATCTCGATGGCTTTTTGCCAGTCTTTTTCTTGTTGGTAAATGTTGAGTAAAAAGCGGTAACTCGATTGATTTTTTTCACCAACTTCGATTAACTCTAAAAATAACCGCTCAGCTCGATCAAGCACACCCGCACGTAAATAATCTTGTGCTAATTCAGATAATGCTTGCAGTCGCTGTGGAGCAGCCAAGTTAGGCCGAGCAATAATGTTTTGATGAATTCTGATCGCCCGTTCAACTTCACCGCGACGTCGAAATAAACTGCCTAAAGCTAGATGAGTCTCAACTGTATCGCTATCGACTTCTAATAATTTGATAAATACATCAACGGCTTTATCCGGTTGCTCGTTAATTAAATAATTTAAACCTTTAAAATAATCACGCCGCATCTTGAAAGATAGTCGACCAGGTGTTTCATTTTTGGTTTTCTTTCTCCCCATATACCAGCCACAGCCTGCCGCCACCGGAAGTAAGGAAAATAAATACTGCAACATGACTAATGGGCTTCCTTAATTGGGATTGCGCGCAAATTGTTTACCTCTTGCTCAATCTGCTTAATCCTGTGCTTTAACTTTCGGTTTGTTTGTTTATTTTTTAATAACATGGGGATCATGGCAATTATACCCAGAATCGCACCAAACACGAGCGTTATGATCAACAATATAGGAAGATGAATCTTGCTCTCATTCACGTAATAGTTGACCATTACTGCATGCGAATTTAAACCAGCAAAGGTCACCCCAATAATGATGACGACAATCCAAAAAATGTAAAAAATATATCTCATAGGTACCCTCCCACGACCAAGCTGTAGGTATCGTATTGTAGCCTAATTTATATCTTGTAGGTAATCTTAATGGTATCCCGCTTAGCCATCTTTATGGGCTACTCGTATATTGAGCAATTTAATGGGTGTGTGAGCAGTAGTAAGGTGGATTACGTAACTGGCGTTACTAATCCACCCCACATCTTTATTAATTAATCGCCGTTTTTGTCTTTCATTTGCTCTTTTAGCAGATCACCCAGTGTCGCCTTAGTAGGTGCATCACCTACCGCACGACTGCCTGTGCTATCTGGACGTTTTTCGAGCACTTTATGCGAAAGTTGAATCAAGCGAGACTTGGCGTCTATACCAAGAATCTTAACTTCTAACTCTTCGCCTTCTTTTAACTCATTGCGAAGATCTTTCACTCGATCATAACTGTAATCTGCAATGCGCATGATTCCAGTAATCTCATCCTTTAAGATCAACTCAACTTGTTTACCGTCTACTGATTTAACCGTAGCTTTAATGACCGCATCTTTGTTGGCTTCAGCATATTCTGCAACCGGATCCGATTCCATTTGTTTTACGCCTAAAGAAATACGTTCGCGCTCAGGATCAATCGCTAAAATAACGGCTTCAACTTCATCGCCTTTCTTGTACTTACGAACGGCTTCTTCGCCTGGAAGAGACCAAGATAAGTCAGACAAATGCACTAAACCATCAATTTCACCGTGTAAGCCGATAAACATACCAAAATCGGTAATGGATCGAATGGCACCACGAACTTTTTCACCCACTTGATGTTTTTGTGAAAAATCATCCCATGGATTCGATTTACATTGTTTGATACCCAATGAAATACGACGACGCTCTTCATTGATGTCTAACACAATCACTTCTACTTCCTCGCCAACTTGTACGACTTTACTTGGGTGAATGTTTTTGTTGGTCCAATCCATTTCAGACATATGCACCAAACCTTCAACCCCTTCTTCCAATTGTACGAAACAACCGTAATCGGTGATGTTAGTAATCTTACCAAACATACGTGTGTCAGCTGGATAACGACGTGCGATATTAACCCATGGATCTTCACCTAATTGTTTCATACCCAATGAAACACGGTTCTTATCACGGTCAAATTTTAAGATTTTAACTCGCATCTCATCACCAACGTTCAGCAATTCACTTGGGTGCTTAATGCGCTTCCACGCCATATCAGTAATATGGAGTAATCCATCCACACCACCCAAATCAATAAACGCACCATAATCTGTGATGTTTTTAACGATACCGGTAATTTCTTGGCCTTCTTGCAATTCTGATAAACGTTCTTGACGCTCAGCACTGCTTTCATCTTCCATAACCGCTCGGCGCGAAACAACAATATTGTTGCGCTTTTGGTCCATCTTAATAACTTTAAATTCGAGCTCTTTACCTTCTAAGTATGAAGGATCACGAATAGGCTTCACATCGACCAGCGAGCCTGGTAAGAATGCGCGAACCGATTCAACTTCAACGGTAAATCCGCCTTTAACGCGCTCAACGATAACACCCATGACAATTTCACCATCTTCATGGAGTTTTTCAAGTTTTTGCCATACTTGCGCACGTCGCGCATCTTCACGAGACAGTTTGGTTTCACCAAAACCGTTCTCAGCCTTCTTGATAACGACTTCAACTTCGTCACCCATATTAACTTCTTCATCACGGAACTCGGCTCTAGGGATAATGCCTTCAGATTTTAATCCAGCATCTACCATAATATATTCCGGCCGAATTTCAACAACCGTGGCTTTTACTAAAGAACCTGCACGCAAATCTACGTTAACAAGGCTTTCCTCAAATAATTCTGCAAAATTTTCGCTCATAATAGTTATTTCTTTAAAGTTGCTATGCCTGGCGGCATAGGTTAGTGTATTTTGCCATGCTCAATGGTTGAACAAGGCTCCCGTAAGTGGCCCTAATTATAATACAAATTCACGCACAAATGCCATAACTTTGGCAAATACTTGCTCTGCAGAAATATGGGTCGTATCGATCGTATAAGCGTCCACAGCTGGCTTTAACGGGGCTACTTGACGCGTAATATCTTGAACATCACGTTTTGACAAACCTGTCTCAATATCTCGCAGGCTGACGTGAATTCCCTTATCATACAACTGCTTATGTCGTCTTGCTGCCCTAACTGCAGGATCAGCATCCAGGTAGATCTTAAGGTCAGCATCGGGAAAGACCACGGTTCCCATATCGCGACCATCGGTAATCAAACCTGGATTCTGCCGAAATTCACGCTGAAAGGGCAAAACAGCCAAACGAACTTCTGGGTGAGAAGAGATTTTTGAGGCCGCCATGCCCACCTCTTCAACTCGAATCAGCCTGGTAATATCGCGATCATCACATAAAACCTGTACCGGTAATTGGGGTGATTGCACAATTAACCGAATCTCACAGCGAGCTATCATCGCCACAAGCGCTGATTCATTATTAGGATCAACAACATGGCTCAATGCAGCCCAGGCCACAGCTCGATAAATTGCGCCACTGTCCAAGGTGTGCCATCCCAAGGCTTCTGCCAACATCTGCGCTATCGTGCCCTTGCCAGTACCTGAGGGGCCATCAATGGTGATTACTGGTGATTTCATAACATCCTATTTACTGTCAATGTTCATTCCTAATGTCTTGGCTAATTCCACAAAGTTTGGAAATGAAGTCTCTACATTTTTGCAATCTGATATGGTTACTGCTCGTTTGGCAGCACAGCCAGCAATCGCAAACGCCATCGCAATGCGATGATCACTGTAGCTTTCGACATGCCCTCCGGTCAAAACACCGCCTTCGATATCGATGCCATCATCATAAATTTGGCAATTGATACCTAATTGTTTTAACCCCATGGCCATAGCCATAATTCGATCCGTTTCCTTAACCCGCAATTCGCGTGCGCCACGAATACGTGTGATGCCTTTTGCGTTTGCAGCGGCAATCATAACGATCGGCATTTCATCTATCGCCAAAGCTACCAAGTCATGATCAATATCAACACCTGATAATTCTGCTGAGGTAATTTCAATATCCGCCACCGGCTCTTCGCCAAATTTGGTTGAATTGTGCAAACGAATATTAGCGCCCATGGATTGTAATATATTGATAATACCAATTCGAGTCGGGTTTATCCCAACTTCACGCAACACCACCCGAGAATCAGGTGAAATGGTCGCTGCCACCATAAAAAAAGCAGCCGATGAGATATCAGCAGGAATTCGAATGTTGGTTGCGGTCAAATCACCGCCACCTGATAAAGTGATTTTATTACCTGTTGTATTAACAGGATAAGAAAAAGTTTGTAACATGCGCTCAGTATGATCACGCGAGACTTCAGGTTGAGTAACACGGGTCTCGCCCGTTGCATAAAGACCTGCTAATAAAATCGCTGATTTAACTTGTGCGCTTGGCATTGGTAACAAATAATCAATGCCTGTTAAATTTTGGCCGCCGCAGATCGTAATGGGAGCTGAGCCTTGTTCTGATAAGTTAATCTTGGCACCCATTTGCGCTAAAGGCGTTGCTACACGGGCCATCGGTCGCACCGATAAAGATTCATCGCCAACTAATGTCGTGTCAAATTCTTGACCAGCCAAAAGTCCCATTAGCAATCGCATCGCGGTGCCCGAATTTCCCATATCCAATGGCATTTTGGCTTGTTTCAAGCCATTTTTGCCGACGCCTTCAATTGTTACTGTGTTTTCAAGCTTATTTGTACTAATTTTTACGCCTAACGCCTGCATTGCCCCCATGGTTGCAAGATTATCAGCCCCGAACAAAAAACCATCAACGGTTGTGGTCCCAGCAGCTATAGAAGCAAGCATTATCGAGCGATGGGAGATTGATTTATCACCTGGTATGCGTATATCGCCACCAAGTGCCTTGTTTGGTCGCACTGTGAACTGTAAATGCATGGTTACCTCTATTATTTGAGGCTCATATGCTACCACAAATAAGCGAGTCTATGAAAGATCGAGACAGGATCCAGAGAGCTACGTCGCAGAGCCACCGAAAATGAAGTCCCCCTTATTCATATTACCTTAATACAATAGCAGTACAATTACATAATCACTCAGGGAATTGACTTAAGGGAGCTGAAAAATGAGCAAATTTAAAGACTACCGGAAATTTATTGACGGATTAATGCGCTCCCAGATTGGCTCAGATTTGTCACAAATTACTAAAAACTTACCCACTGCGATTCGCACACAAATTGAAGATTATGTTGCAGACCCAAACATAAACATTGGAGACACCCTAACAAATTATTTTAGTTTACTCGGTCTCGAACATTTAAATTCGTATCTAACTCACGTCAGAGCGCATGTTCATGAAATCTCAAAGCAAGTTATAGTAGATGGAAAAGAACAATTACTACAAACTCTAAGCAAAATACCGCCATCTTATTTAATTAGGCTTGGGATTACAGATTTAATAGAATATTGCAAAGCAACTAGTTTTGCGCAGTCTGAAGAAGCCTGCATTCTCTACAACGATCAAGCAAAAGCATATCAACAGTTAATAGATTTTCGCAATTATTTTGACTTTTTTAAATCTTCTGCGAACTCAATTGCTGGCTGGCCAGCGAATGCAATGACACAAGGAACCACAATCAAATTACCTCTAACGCAGATGAAAAAGATTGGAGATGAAAATAGTAAAGTTGACGCTCCTAAAGAAAGTGTTCTGCAATATTTAACAGATACAAATAATGCATTAACTATGATTAAAACTAACTTTGAACTCAGTCAACCCAACAAACGAAGTCAGCTTTTTCATCAATTATTCGCCAACCCCATAAACCCAAAGGCGAATACTGAAACAATCAATCAACATCATCAACAAATGCTATCTCTATTACAACAAAACCAATTCACCGATCGCAGCGAAATGAGTCAGACTATGCGCCAGGCATATAATTTCATCGAAGTGATTATCCTGCCTTTATTAGTGATACGTATCGCCATAAATATGATCCAAACGGGTCAACGCTATGGCTTTAAACACTGCGATAAATTTCAATTGTATGGCACTAACAGCCAACGCAAAGCAAAACAAGCGGAATATGATCTTACCTTATTTGCTAAACCCATCTCAGAAAAACCAAATATGCCTGATAATTCACTTGAGTTACAGCCTGTTGTATCATGCTACGCATGATACTTTCCTGGCCAGCCGACATGGATGTCGTCCCGAGCGAAGTCGAGGGATCTACTGACCAGGCTACGGGTGCCAAAATTGGCTTTGACGTAGCCCGGACAACTTGTTGGCCGGGAACCCATTTAAAAAAGCTTTCTACGCAGAAATCCAAAAAATTTAAGTAGACTCATTTTTTTAATTCACGTAATGTTTCAATAACCGACACAATAGGTCTGATAATAACGACTTGACCAGTAATTAACTTGCCCGCGATCCTCGCCCAGCATAATTTGAAAACTTAAATTTTCAGCATGAAGGACATTACGTAAACCAATAAATGCGACATTAGGACCCATAGGATCTGTCATGCAAGTTGGCCGTCCTTCGATATCACACATCAGTCTCATCGCCTTACTGTCCATGGCTATTTGGTTTAATTGTCTTGGAAGTCTTCTTGGGAAAATATATTTGTTATCTTCAAGGCGAACCTTGCTGTCTTCACCTGCATAGACAGTGTCCTTTATTATTTTATGTATTATTCGACACAAGTGCCGCGATCCAGCAAATGCGGAAAAACCACATAGCGTCAATGAGGCAGCAACTATACTCTGTAAAACATGATGTCTAATTTTCATACATACCCTGCGTAGTTTGTTATAGGTTATGCTTTTCAAAATCACGCATAAACTCAAGTAGAAGTTCAACGCCCTTTTGTGGCATGGAGTTATACATGCTGGCGCGCATTCCGCCAATTGAGCGATGGCCTTTAAGATTGGTTAAACCTTTCGCTTCTGCGTCCTTTAAAAACTTTTGATCCAAGTTAGCATCTGCCAACGTGAAAACCACATTCATTCGAGATCGGCAATTTAGATTTACGGGATTTGCGTAAAAATCACTTTGATCGATGTATTGATAAAGCATATCGCTACGAGCTTTTGCATTTTGCGCCATTTTTTCAACGCCGCCGTGTTTTTTAATCCATTTGAAAACTAAACCTGAAACATACCAAGGAAATGTAGCCGGCGTATTATAAAGTGAATTTGCATTAGCATGAATTGCATATTGAAACATGGTCGGTGTCATTGGCATCGGTTCGCGTTCTAATAAATCTTCACGGATAATCACCACGGTAATACCAGCAGGACCTATATTTTTCTGGGCACATGCATAGATTAATCCAAAACGGCTAATGTCTAACGGCTTTGACAATAGATTGGATGACATATCTGCAACTAATGGCAAACCGTTAGATTGTGGTGTATCAGAAAACTCAACGCCCTGAATGGTTTCATTATCGGTATAATGCAAATACGCTGCATCTTTTGGAATATCCCAATCCGCTTGTGGTGGAATATCAGTAAAATTGTGATTTTCACCACTGGCAACCAATTTCACTTTTCCATAACGTGTCGCTTCTTGGAGTGCGAAATTAGACCAAGTACCCGTAGCCGCATAAGCCATACAAGCGGCTTTATTTGCCAAATTCATAGGCACCATGGAAAACTGACTGCGTCCGCCGCCATGTAAAAAAAGCACTTTATAGTTAGTAGGAATGGAAAGTAGATCGCGAAGATCTTGTTCTGCAAGTTCTGCAATATTTTTAAAATCTTGGCCACGATGCGGCATTTCCATTACCGACATTCCGCTATGCTGCCAATCTAAAAGTTCATTTTGAGCTTCTTTTAATACCTCTTCAGGAATCTGGGCGGGACCAGCGCTGAAGTTATAAACTCTAGACATGTGTACCTCATATAATTTGAATCCAGCTTCGCTGAATGCTTCCCGGCCGACAAGTCGTCCGGGCTACTTCAGATCTAGTATGTGCTTTTTTATTATTTATGCGTCAGTTTTCTCGATTTCTGAAGGTAAGGCTTCCAGTCCAACTAATGATTCACCTTTGGTAAGGTTAACCAAACGTACGCCTTGAGTATTTCGACCCATCACAGAAATTTCTTTTGCGCGCGTTCGAACCAATGTGCCTTGATCACTAATCAATAACACATCTTCTTCATCGGTCACCTGAGTGGCCGCAACAACTTTACCGTTGCGCTCACTTACCTGGATAGCAATCACGCCTTGACCACCACGACCCGTTGGACGATAGTCTGAAACTAATGTTCGTTGCCCATATCCACGCACAGTTGCTGTTAAAATTTTTGCATCTTCATCCACAATAATCAGTGATATCAGTTTTTGATCGGCTTTTAATTTGATACCACGCACACCTCGTGCATTTCGACCCATCGGACGAACATCTTTTTCTTTAAAACGAATCGCTTTTCCAGTATCCGACAACAACATCACTTCTTTACTGCCATCCGTTATGTCAACTCCAACCAAATGATCATCATCGGCTAATTCCAATGCTATTTTTCCACTTGGACGCGGACGCGCAAATTCTGTCAGTGGAACTTTTTTCACAACACCTTGTTCAGTTGCCATAAAAATATTTCGTTCTTTAACAAATTCACTCATCGGTAAGATGGCAGAAATTTTTTCTTGTTTTTCTCGATTCAGCGGTAACAAATTAACGATTGGTCGACCACGAGCGGCACGCCCACCTTGCGGAACTTGATATACCTTGAGCCAATAAACCTTACCAATCGTTGAAAAACATAAAATTGTATCATGCGTGCTGGCCACCAACATGTTTTTCACAAAGTCTTGCTCTTTCACCGTCGTTGCCATTTTACCACGCCCACCACGACGCTGCGCTTGGTAACTATCTAACGATTGTGATTTAACATAACCTTCGTGTGAAAATGTAACCACCACGTCTTCTTCAGTAATTAAATCTTCAGAAGTAAAGTCTTGCTTATTATCTAAAATCTCTGTGCGACGCTCATCGCCGAACTGATCTTTAACTTCCTTCAATTCTTCACGAATCACTTCATGCAATCTCACTGGATTGGATAAAATTTTCAGTAATTCTGCAATGAGTAAAATAATTTCTTTATATTCTTTATGAATCTTATCAATTTCAAGACCAGTTAAACGATGCAATCGTAAATCTAAAATCGCTTGCGCTTGAACGGGAGAAAGATGATAACCATCTTTATGCAAACCATACTCTTCACCTAACTCTTCTGGGCGAGTGTCAGACATTGACACGCCTTCAAGTAATTTCGCAACAGAACCCTCAGCCCATGATTTAGCTAATAGTTTTTCTTTAGCCTCTGCTGGGGTGTTCGCTTTTTTAATTAAAGCGATCACTGGGTCTATATTTTCAAGTGCTACGGCTAACCCTTCTAAAACATGAGCTCGTGCACGTGCTTTTGCCAGGTTATAAATTGTACGTCGAGTAACAACTTCGCGCCGATGCTGTATAAAAGCACCAATCATGTGTTTTAAATTCATAATGCGTGGCTGGCCTTTATCCAATGCCACCATATTAATTCCAAAAACAGTTTGCATTTGGGTTTGGGTAAATAGGTTATTTAAAATAATATCCGGTTGATCGCCACGGCGAATTTCAATCACCATGCGCATACCATCTTTATCGGATTCGTCACGCAAGCCGGTAATACCTTCAAGTTTTTTATCGCGAACCAATTCGCCAATTTTCTCAAGAAGACGTGCTTTATTAACCTGGTAAGGTAATTCATGCACGATAATTGATGCGCGGCCCGTTTTTTCTTTGATTTCTATTTCTGTTTTAGCGCGAACATAAATACGTCCACGACCTGTTTTGTAAGCTGAAACGATGCCGGCGCGGCCATTAATTAATCCAGCGGTTGGGAAATCAGGACCTGGAATATACTTCATCAAGGCTTCAACTGAAATATTAGAATCATCAATCATTGCCAATGTTGCAGCAATGACTTCATTTAAATTATGTGGCGGAATATTGGTTGCCATACCAACCGCAATACCGGATGAACCATTAACTAATAGGTTAGGAACACGGGTCGGCATAACCACCGGCATTCTTTCGCTTTCATCGTAGTTAGGCACAAAATCAACGGTGTCTTTATCCAGGTCAGCTAATAAATAATGGGCGAAACGCGACATGCGGATTTCTGTATATCGCATAGCAGCCGGAGCATCGCCATCAACGGAACCAAAGTTACCCTGACCATCAACCAACATATACCGTAAACTAAAAGGTTGAGCCATGCGCACAATGGTGTCATAAACAGCTGTATCACCGTGCGGGTGATATTTACCAATGACATCACCAACAATACGTGCTGACTTTTTGTACGGCTTATTCCAATCATTACTGAGTTCACTCATTGCATATAAAACGCGTCGATGAACAGGTTTTAACCCATCGCGAACATCCGGTAAGGCGCGTCCTACAATCACACTCATTGCATAATCAAGGTAGGATTGCTTAAGTTCGTCCTCGATAGTTACGTCTACAATTTCACTCGCTGCTGGCTGTGCCATGGTTTTCTTATCCTCGATAAAACAGAAACTTATACTCAAATGTTGAGACGGTGATTATAGCATAAGGAATACAGCGCTCCTAGAGAGCAAGCCCCGAAAAGGCTTGCTACTTAACCCTATGAATAGAAAGTGTTTTTCACTTAAAATTACAGTGCCCACTTGCATCTAAATCGAATTACGCTAAGATGGACTATCGTTCCAGTTATCACCGTCAAGGAGTCTTTTATGAACAGTGTCGATCTCATCATTTCCGCCCGCTGGATACTGCCTATTGCCCCCGAAAATACCATTTTAGAAAACCATTCTGTTGTTGTTAATGACGGCAAAATTGCTGATTTACTGGACACAAAAAACGCCCTGCAAAAATATCAAGCAAAAGAACATATCACCTTCGATCAACATGTGATCATGCCAGGCCTTATCAATGCGCATGCACATACTCCAATGAATCTATTTCGCGGCCTAGCAGATGATTTAGAATTGATGGATTGGCTTAACAACCATATCTGGCCTGCTGAAAAAGCCTTGATAAATGCCGAATCAGTTGCCGTGGGTTCACGCCTCGCTATTGCTGAAATGATTCGTGGCGGCACCACGTGTTTTAATGATAATTATTTTTTCCCAGATGTAACAGCGGCTGTTGCTATCGAGGAAGGCATTCGTGCAAGCCTGGGTTGCGTTATTATGAGCGTACCAACGCAATGGGCAACTGATGAAGCCGGATATTTTGCCAAAGCAAATGCGACTTTAACCAACCCACCTGATTCGGATTTAATTACCTGGACGCTCTGCCCACATGCACCTTATACCGTCAGCGATAATAGTTTAAAGGAAATAAAAAAACTCTCAGAAAAATTTAATTTACCTGTTCACATGCACGTACACGAAACTGCTTTTGAAGTGGATCAAAGCATCAAAGAATATCAAAAACGCCCGTTACAAAGAATTTATGATTTAGGATTATTATCGGATAAATTTATCAGTATCCATATGTCACAATTAACCAAAGAAGAAATCGCCTTGGTTAAACAAACCAATACCCATGTGGTCCATTGTCCCGAATCAAATTTAAAGCTCGCCAGTGGTTTTGCTCCGATTGCAGAATTACTGAGCGCTGGAGTTAATGTTGCACTGGGAACTGACGGCGCTGCCAGCAATAATGACTTGGATATGTTTGCAGAACTGAATACCGCAGCCATTGTAACTAAAGCCGTAAGCCAAGATCCAACCGCTCTACCCGCTGCAACCGCACTTGAAATGGCGACCATCAATGGTGCGAAAGCGCTTGGCATCGCCGATAAAACCGGATCTCTTGAAGTTGGAAAATATGCGGATGTGATTGCAGTTGATCTTAGCAGTTATCTTACCCAGCCTATTTATAGTCCGATTTCACATTTAGCCTATGCAGTTAATCGACTGCAAGTCAGTGATGTTTGGGTGGCTGGCAAACAATTATTAAAATCCGGCGAATTTACCCATCTCGACACCACACAACTGGTTAAAGATGCGCAATATTGGGCTGATAAAGCAAAACCTTTTGCTTCTCAACCGTCGAAACAAGAGCACGCACAAACCATATAAATATCCACAGGGAAAGCTGATGGCAAAAAGCGAAATCACCATTGTTGAAGTCGGTCCGAGGGATGGGTTGCAAAATGAACCCATCAATATTCCGACACAATTAAAAATTCAATTAATTGATGCGCTTTCACAAACGGGACTTAAGATGATAGAAGTCTCAAGCTTTGTATCCCCAAAATGGATTCCACAATTGGCCGACCACACTGAGGTTATGAATGGCATAAAGCGCAATCCAAATGTTACTTACTGCGCGCTGGTTCCAAATGAACATGGACTCGATGAAGCGATTAAAGCCAACACACAACAAGTTGCTGTTTTTCTTGCTGCTTCAGAAACATTTTCGATAAAAAATACCAATGCAGGCATCGAACAAAACCTTGCACGTGCCAAAACGGTTATTGATAAAGCAAAGCTAAATAATATTCCGACACGCGGTTATATTTCTTGTGTTTTAGGCTGCCCTTATGAAGGTAAAATAGAACTTAAAGCAGTAGCCACCTTGGCCGAACAGTTAATTGATCTGGGTTGCTATCAAGTCTCTTTGGGTGACACCATTGGAATTGGAACTGCAAACAAAGCCAAACAATTAATTCAAACGGTCAATCAAAGTGTCGATATCGAAAAAATTGCGGTGCACTTTCATGACACCTATGCGCAAGCGCTCACCAATATTTATCAAAGCTTAGAACTTGGCGTCACCACCATCGATTCCGCGGTTGCCGGCCTTGGAGGCTGTCCCTATGCGCCGGGCGCCGGCGGTAATGTTGCTACCGAAGATGTGATTTATTTATTAGAAGGCCTTGGCATTAATCCTGGCATTGATATGGTTAAGCTTGCTAAAGCAGGTCGATTGATTTGTGATTATCTAAAACAACCACCGCGTTCAAAAGCGTCGTTGGCATTGCTTGCCTAGTTATGCACTTATGTAAGGTGGATTACGTAACTAACGTTACTAATCCACCAAATAAAGCCTGCTGCTTCGTCTTTGCGAGTGCGAAGCGGGAAGCAATCCAGCCCCGTCTTTGCGAGCGCGCAATCCACCACAAAATCTATGGTGATGAACCTATCAAAACATACCCTTCGCTATTTGCATCTTCAGGCCGATCTTCTTTTTCTGAATGAGTGAAAAACCCGTGCATGGAGTCGCCGACTTCACGGAATCTAGTTTGCAATTTAGGTTTGTAATAAGCAAAATTAGTTGAACCGACAACTATTCCCACAATCAAGGTCAACAGGACTGAATCCATTGGCTCCAAGATTTGACTCAATTCGGCCACAAAAAATATCAGCATAACGATACCTCGAGTGAGTTGCGACCCAAGGTTCGATATAGTGGAAACTGATGAAAGCAAACCACCAAGCTCTTCATTATCTGGAATATGAATTGATTGTTCCCTTGCCACTAACTCATTCTGCTTCAAGAACCACTCTGTCTGAAAGATAAATCCAAAACTTGCGCTGCCCATAAGCACATCAAGCCCGGCTTTAAAAATAGTATTATATGCCCCACTTGGCAGCAGCAGGCTTAAATATTTTTCTGTAAAATAAACGCTGACGCCCATAACAACGAGCGCATAAATCGATGATTGTGCTCCAATAGTAATTTTTTCACACGCTGTTGCATTATTCCATACTTTATTGCGCTCTGTGGCGGTGATTTTATTTAAAATGTAATCACTACCGACTTTAAATGGCTTTAAAAAACGCTGATATAATCGCTCATGCCGAGGGGTAAGCATATAAATATTCGCAATAGAAGCTAAAAACTGCAGCGGTCCAACTACATCCGGGCGTTGGAATATAGTATTAAAGACGTCATCAATTATATAAGACGAAACAATGCAATAATAGGCATTTGTTATAAGAAACCCTTCAATGCTGCTGCGGATAAATTGAAACGGGCTCAAGCGCCATAATTTTGCATACACTGAATCTGAACCCTTGCTAATTTCGTCATAGGCCTCAACCGTGTCAGCTGCACCCAATAATACTTGGTAGACAAATGACAAAATTGCCATTGGAATCATAATTGTCACAGAAAATGGCGTTACCCCCAATGAGGTATTAATGGGTATAATACTTGCTAATCCTGCCACCGAGCAATTAGCCACAACAAACACTAAGGTAACCATCCCAAGCGGTGTGCAGCTAACTAATTTAATGGGTTCAGGCGCAGCAGTTATCTCCTCTAAAGATTCTGTATCAAGTAGCTTCTGCTTTAGTAAAGTGGTATTTTCTTCCTTGATGCCTAATATTCGTCTAGCTTCTCTGACTGGGGATATCAAAGCGACATTGGTTATACCTTCTAGTATCACCGTGCTTGATATAATCGCCCAAGCCGATATAGTCCACTCTGACTCAGGAAAATGTGTCACTATCTCATTGAACTTCAATAATCCGTCATGACCCGTTTCAAAATTGAAAACTTCATATAAAAAAAGCGTGGCTATACCCGCATAACCCACACCGACTATAGTTTTATATATACACGATGATTCTGGATTTCTCCTCATCAGCTTATCCCTTAGGCAATATTAAAACATTGAGTTTAGTTGTTTTAGTCTGCGGTATAAAGCAAAGAAAGATTAACACACCTTTATCTTGAAATAGCTCGATCAACGACAACTGGCCGGGAAAAATAAAACCTGGCCAACAAGTTTACATGCATAAAAAGTTTCTTAACAAATCATGACCATGCTCTGTCAATATTGACTCAGGATGAAACTGTACCGAAAACAATGATAACTCTGGTTGCTGCATTGCCATAATATCGCCTTCCTCACTGCGTGCATTAATGTGAATTCCTTTGGGTAAGGTTTCAGGGCACACCGCTAGTGAATGATACCTTCCGACTAAAATAGGATTTGGCAAACCTTGAAATAATCCAATGCCATCATGGTGAATTAAACACGATTGCCCATGAGTGGGCCGCATCGCTTTTACAATTTCTCCTCCATAAGCTGCAGCAATAGCCTGATGTCCCAAACACACACCTAAAATAGGTATTTTACCGGCTAGCTTTGAAACCAGCTCCATGCAAATACCCGCCTCTAATGGAGTACAGGGACCTGGCGATAAAATAATATGGCTTGGTTTAATTTGGTTAATAATCTCTTCGATCGAGATAGCATCATTTCTTTTTACCAAATATTTATGACCCAACTCATTCACATATCGTGCTAAATTAAAAACAAATGAATCATAGTTATCAATTAACAATATCATTCTGCATACTTCAAATCTGTTTGTTGTAATGGATTATTGAGTGCAAACTCAAGCAGGCTCGCTTTTACTAGTGTTTCTTCGTATTCTTGCAAAGGATCAGAGTCCAAAACAATTGCCCCACCCGCTTGAAAAGTCACCCTATTATTTTTAATGACATATGTTCGAATTAAAACAGAAGAGTCCAACGCACCATCAAACCCAATATAAACGGCATTACCACAATAGGGCCCACGCCGGGTCGGCTCAAGTTCATCAATAATTTCCATGGCACGAATTTTTGGGGCACCGGTAATCGAGCCTGCAGGCAATGTTGCTTTTAATAGATCAGCCAAACCTGAATCGGGTGATAATCTTCCTTCCACAGCAGAAACCAAGTGATGCACATTTTCAAAACTTTCTAATCCACAAAACTGTGTCACTTTTACAGTATGGGGCAAACACACTTTGGATAAGTCATTACGCATTAAATCCACGATCATCGCATTTTCAGAGCGGTCTTTCTTACTGTTTTTCAGGATTTCTGCAAGCTTATCATCCTCCATCAAATTGTGTGATCGTTTTATTGTGCCTTTAATGGGGCGAACTTCTACCCGATCATGGGTGAGCTTAAGAAAACGTTCTGGCGAGCTAGACAGTATATGGAGGTCATCAAAACGTTGATAAGAGGCAAAAGGCGCTGGGTTATGTTCAGCAATACGTTGATATAAATCAAAAGGTGAAAGCGCCGCCGGCAATCTGCAATCAAATCGCTGGGATAAATTGGCCTGAAAAATGTCCCCTTCTGAAATATAGTTAATCACTTTATTTACCGCATTAAGATATTGATCTTTTGTAAAATTACTCACAATTTCAATGGGCTCGACCACAGGATTCAATTTTTTTGTGGCAGGGTATTTCTGATTGATTTCATTTAAAAACCAATCGAGGCGTGATTTTCTGCGAACGATACGCGTCACCTCTATCGTTTCAGGAAAACCTGAAGAAAAAATCCATGCTTTTTGTTTCACATGATCGATCGCCATCACTAAATCATACAAACCCAGTACGAGTGTGGGATACTCGATATCAACACGTGAATGGTTAGGTAGTTTCTCAAGTTTTCTGGCGATATCATAACTTATAAAACCAGCCAAACCACCTTGAAACGGCGGTAAATCAGGCAATGGTGATAACTGAAACTGATCAAGCTTGGATTGAATATTATTAAAAACATCAGACCCTGGAGTGCCTCGGTCATCTACAACAAAGTCAAATGGATCTAGGGCAACAAAACTATAACGGGCTAATTTTTTATCCACACGCGCACTGTGAAAGAAAACAATATTGTTATAACTCTCAAGCTGCTGAGTGAAATGAGTCGCTTTAAAAAATGACAGCTCTTCGCATAATGGTTTGCAACAATATTCCATCATATCTTCCTATGCTCGTAAATATACCTAAATCGTTTGGAAATTAGGTTTTAAAACTTTAAGGTGCTACGTATAAACGGACACTCTTACGCGGCTTTGCTGTGGTTAATAAAAGACACAAAGAAGAAATCACTTATATTTGTGTCTTTTTTCTTTGCGTCCTTGTCATAGGCGTAGCGTCGCCGCGTACGCGAAAGCATATTGAGCGTAGTGACTTAGTAGTTAAAAGCCTAATTCCGAAGCGCTTCAAGTATAGAGAGATCAATTGCGTGAAGCGCGCTTGCGATCGGTTTCTTTTAAAAACTTTTTGCGTAGTCGAATCGACTGTGGCGTAACTTCCACTAATTCATCTTCATCGATAAATTCTAATGCTTGCTCTAAGGTCATTATAATTGGAGGCTTCAGGATGATGCTCTCATCGGAACCCGAGGCACGTACATTCGTCAGCTGCTTTTCACGCGCCACATTAACGACCAAATCATTGCCGCGTGTATGAATCCCAACAAGCATGCCTTCATAAACTTCCGTTTGCGGAAGAATCATCATGTCACCACGACCTTGCAAGTTCCATAATGCATATCCCCTTGCTGTGCCGACACCATTTGCAATAAGAACACCGCGATTACGCACATGAATTGCATCGCCTTTTACTGGTCCATAATGATCAAACACATGATGCATAACACCTGAACCGGAAGTTAGCGTTAAAAACTTGGCGTGAAAACCAATTAAGCCACGTGTTGGAATCATATAATCTAAGCGAACACGGCCTTTAGCATCTGAGATCATATCAGTAAGATCACCTTTACGTTCAGCTAAATGCTGCATTAACGTGCCTTGATGCTCATTCTCGACATCAATCACTAAACTCTCGAACGGCTCACACATCACCCCATCGATTTCTTTGGTGATAACCTCTGGGCGTGATACCGCAAGCTCATAACCTTCGCGGCGCATATTTTCAATTAAAATAGATAAATGCAGCTCACCACGACCCGACACAATAAATTTATCGGGATCGTCACCTGACTTTACTCGCAATGCAACATTAGCAATTAACTCACGGTCTAAACGTTCTTTAATTTGACGAGAAGTAACATATTTTCCTTCTTTACCACAAAAGGGAGAATTGTTAACCTGAAAAGTCATGCTCACCGTAGGCTCATCAACCAATAAAGGCGTTAACGCTTCCACACATTCTGGGTCACACAAGGTATCTGAAATTCTAATGTTTTCAATGCCAGACACGGCGATGATATTGCCTGCTTGTGCACTTTCAATCTGAGTTCTTTCTAAACCCATAAATCCAAGTACTTGTAAAACACGCCCATTTCGTTTTTTCCCATCACGATCAACGATGGTCACCGGCATATTAGTCACAGCTGTTCCGCGCTTTATGAGCCCAGTACCAATCGCGCCAACATAGCTTGAATAATCGAGTGAGCTAATTTGCATTTGAAACGGGCCATCAATATCCGCTTTTGGTGGATCAACCCGATCAACAATCGCCTGCAACAGTGGATTCATATTCTTGTGTTCATCTTCTAGAGCAGTAAGCGCATAACCTTCTAAGGCGGAAGTGTAAATCACTGGAAAATCTAACTGCTCATCTGTGGCACCCAAATTATCGAATAAGTCAAAGACCTGATCCACCACCCAGTCTGGGCGAGCGCCATCACGGTCGATTTTATTGATAACAACGATTGGCTTCAGACCCCAGGAAAATGCCTTTTGGGTCACAAATCGGGTTTGCGGCATTGGGCCATCTACGGCATCAACCAACAACAGCACTGAGTCTACCATCGATAAGATGCGTTCGACCTCACCGCCAAAATCAGCATGGCCGGGAGTATCAACGATATTAATACGATAACCTTCCCACTTGATCGCGGTATTTTTAGCCAAGATGGTGATTCCACGTTCTTTTTCAAGGTCATTGGAGTCCATCACCCGAACAGTTGGCGCGACACGTTCTGATAACGTTCCAGATTGACGCAATAACTGATCAACCAGAGTGGTCTTACCATGGTCAACGTGCGCGATGATGGCGATGTTTCGAATACTGTCTATCATTTATATACCCTGGTTAGCTGAATTGGTTCATCTTATGAACAATCAATATTAAGTCAGACAGTATAGCAATCCGGGGAAAATTTCACCACAATTATACTTAAAATTTAAAACCTCTCTGGAGGCGAGCCTATCAGCGATAGCTAACAGAGCTCATCTCAAATCAAAGCTAATTATGTATTGGGCAATTTTCCAAGTAATAGTTGAGAATGTGCTCGCACTTTTGAATCTCTCGCCAACCAGTTTCCATTTCAGAACAAGCCGCATAAACCCCACCAAGGAATTCAATTGCTTCACGAAATTCACGATCACTTGAACAGTTATCTCCGCCATCTTCTTCACAAGATTCCCTAATACCATTATAGCACTCATCACAGATGCTATAGCCACCAACCTTCAACGTGAGTGGTTGTGTTTTTATGGCGCTTTTAATTATTCGATAGGATTGAATAACTGGCTTAATATCAATATTTGCAAACGATGATGTGGCGATAGATAATGCCGCTGCAATTGACAGGGTTTGTAATAATTTCATATTATCTCCTTTTGAACTATTCGAAATATTGAGAGTAGCAAACAAGAATTGAGTTGCAAACCTATACCGCTATAGAGTGTGGTAAAGTAAGCTGGTTGTTGGTAAACGGATTAAGAGAAAATTATCTGGTTGTTTCTCTAAGGTGCTGCCTGTTGCGGTATGGCACTGTAGCCAACCTCCTGCTTTGGAGTTGACCACGGCCGCCATTGAAAAATAGATCCCCAAAAACTACTTGCGGGCACACTACCCCCACTGTGTTTATTACCCCTCTCCACATAAATCTCGAGACCCCCCTCTTCTTCATCGTTTATTTTTAACTCATCGGAAGTTGCGAGCATTTGATCTTGATCAGTCAAGAGATCTTGTAGATTTTCGTAAGCATCCTTTTCCTTTGGCTGATAAAGACCCGCATGTTGCATTGCTTTTAACTCTGAATCCACCCAAAGACCATTCGACTTCTCGCGCCAAGGGATGATATTAAAATCCCAATAAATTAATGAGGACACCAAAACTAAAAAAGTCGATGAAAGCCCAATGCCGAGCATCTCATTTTGATTAAATTGATTGTCATTGTTACGAATAAATAAGTGAATGATTAATCCATTGTCACCATTAAATGTGGTTAACGCATTACCCAGCATCTCTCCAAAAATAAAAAAAGGAATTAATGTCACCCCAAACAAACTAAACAATTTAGGCAACCAATAGTCGCGCTGGGTACAGGTTACCTCTTGATGATAAGGCGTATTTCTTTTTAATGCTGAAATTTTCCGTCTTAACTGATTAATCGGCACACTAAAGTGTTCATCCACTATTCTGCGGGGCGGCGTTAATATCTCTGCACATTGAGAAAAAAAATAACTGACAATGGAAGGTAAAAGCGACATATCCGTTATTCCATTAATCCAATCCTCATACTCATCGATCAAACCTTCCTGTGAATCTGGATTACCGTGGTAAACATCAAATAAACGCAATAATAATCGTATCGATTCTGAGGTACCAAAATAATATAACCCCATTGTCGCCATCGTCCCAATAATGCAACGACCAATTTTTTCAAGCGTATATTCCAATTCACCATTCAGCAACCTTTCCAAATTTCTGACTGATTTTTTTACCCGATAGGAAATATTACTAACGAAATTTGCAATCGCAACACTAAAACCAATACCAATCAAAAGGTCAAAATCATCCGTTGCAAATCGCGCCAAGGTTACGGCGCCCAAAAATGACGACAGTGATCCAGTTATAGCAGACGCAATTCCACAGGCGACAACTGAATATTTTACAAAGGCGCGACCACCTGTATTAAAAAATATATTTTTTTTAACTTTTGTTGAAGTACCGAAAAGCTGTTGCATCAATTTGCGGGTAGCACTTCCACGAGTAACCACATTCATAAAGACATCTGACGCCCCAGCATAAATAATCGTAGTTTGTGAAATGAGGTACGGCCAGCGATTAAAAAAATCTTCTGAAAAAATATAATTTGGCTCGTATAAAAGTTTGTCGATCCCATAAACTCGACTCCCTAAAGACGCCACCATTTTGACTAAAATAAGAAGAGTGGTTATTGTCATTTCGGCATAAATACAATAGGGCGAGATCGGCGCGCGCTTTTGCTGGTCTGGCAACAACTGCGGTTTATAGAAAATAACATAACCACAATTAACCTTAGCGATAACAGGCGGGTACTTTGGCAACATTGGCGTAGCTAATGCTTTAAATGTTTCGCCAGCAGTTGTTCGCATACATTAACTTCCTGTAATAATAAGTTGGGCGTGACAGGGCGGATTGTACCGGAAAAAAATAAAAAAACGAAAGTAATTGCAAGATTAATTGACTCTTAATCAAATATGCAGTTCAAAACGAAATCTGTCTTTGCGCGATGGGGGATTGTTAAGGGGGAGTTCACTACGCGTGCTGAAATTAGCATTGATGTAGCCCGGACAGCGAAGCTGGCCGGGAAAATAATAAACCTGGCCGACAAGTCGTCCAGGCTACAAGTGCGAGTTCGCATCAACACGCCGCATCATAACAAGACATGAAGCACTGGCCTAAGTCGACAAGAGATGCGATAATCATCCGCTGCAATCAAATAGAAAAAAATTTACAATGAATAAAAACAAAACAACATATAAAATCCTGCAATTGCTCGCTGATGGTCACTTTCACTCTGGACAAAAGTTGGGCCAAACGCTTAATATAACTCGCAGCGGTATCTGGAAAGCCATAAAACAACTTGAACAGCTTAATATAGAAGTTCATGCAGTCACCGGCAAAGGTTATCGAATACCTCAAGGCATAGAACTACTTGACGAAACAGAAATTAAAAAGCAGCTGGATCCAAAGCACCAGCATAAAATCAAAGAGCTGATTTTATTATTAGAGACTACCTCTACGAATGATTACTTATTAAAACTAGCCAAACTTCAACCTCAAAATAATCTTGCCTGCAGCGCAGAATATCAAACAGCTGCCCGCGGTCGCAATGGTCAAAGCTGGATAACTAGTTTTGCATCAAGCATTTATCAATCCGTGCTGTGGCATTTTAATAAAGACCCCAGTGAAATTGTGGGTTTAAGTTTAGCGGTTGCAGTTTGCGTGGTGCGCGTACTTAAACAGTATGGCATTGATCGAGGCGTTCATCTTAAATGGCCAAATGATGTACTGTGGGAAGACAAAAAACTTGCCGGAATTCTAATCGATCTAATGGCCGAACCGCATGGCAGATGCTCTGTGGTGGTTGGCATTGGTCTTAACGTCAATATTCCCTATCAACTAGGTACTCAAATAGGACAACCGTGGATAGATATTGCCACAATCACTCAGCAACAACCGGCAAGAAATCGACTTGCTGGGCTGCTGCTCAATGAATTAGTGACCACGCTGGAAACATTTGACCAGCACGGTCTAGCACCTTTTATCGCTGAGTGGAATGCAAGCGATAAAATAATAGGCAAAAATGTGACGCTTTCAACTCCACAAGGCAAGGTTCATGGTGTGATGCAAGGGATTTCCCCCACCGGCGAACTGATATTGCTTACTGAAAATAACGAAACTAAGCATTACTTAAGTGGTGAAATTAGTTTACGCTTGACCCAGGGTGTATAAAGCTAAATGTTGTCAATTAGTACAGTTGTTATCTTAATACTACTCGCTGTAACCATCTGGGCATGGAGTAGCAATTTAAAAAGTAGGGAGATTGCAATTCGAGCGGCAAAAAATGCCTGCGAACAATATTCACTGCAACTGCTTGATGGCACCACCCACTTTTACAAATGTCGGCCCAAACGTAACCAACGTGGCGTTTTAGGGATAACCCGATTTTATTATTTTGATTTTTTTGATGGCGACTTGCGCCACCAAGGGAGAATAACTACTTTTGGGTTAAAAGTGATTTCTGTTGAATTAGATAGTATCGATAAAAACCGAAACACCAGCTCGAATACAGACACAAATACTCATACACACACGGATAATGTTATACAATTCCCAAGTTCAAATAAACGTGATGTTTAAAGGAATATACTGACCAAACAAGGAGAATAAGCATGGAAAGCCAGGCACGGAAAATCATTAAACTGGTCGCACTGGGTGTTGTTGCTACCAGCATTGGCCAAACCATTGCCCTTAACACCAACGCATCCAAACCAAGCAATTTGCAGCCTGAACGCCGCGTCATTTTATTTATTTGGGATGGATTAAGGCCTGATAGCATTAGTGCCAAAGATACCCCCAATCTTTATCAATTAAAACAACAAGGCAGTTGGTTTTCTGATAATCACTCAAGTTACCCTACGTTTACTATGATGAATGCAGCCAGCTTTGCCACCGGAAATCTTGCAGGGAAAACCGGGTTTTACGGCAACACCTTATGGGATCCACGTGCCACAGGTACCGATGCAGAAGGCAACAAAGAAAATTTCAATATACCTGTGTTTACAGAAGACTATAAAGTCTTACAAGACATGGATCAGCCCGATGATAATGACCCGGTATTTTTTTCATCAACGCTTTTTTCCATTGCCCATCGCAATGGTATTAGCACCGCAGCCATTGGCAAATCCGGCGCGGCCTTTATTCAAAATTATCACCAAGAGGCGGGGTTTAACGGCATTGTTTTAGATGAAAAGCATGTTTATCCATTAGAGCTTGCTAAGCAACTTGAGGAAAACGGCTACCCAATTCCAAAATACTCGCCACTTGCTTTTGCTAAAGGCCATTTAGCGTTGAATTTTGATAATGGTAATCCAACTGGCTTTTCAAAAGTAGCTACTTTAAAAGTGATCTCTGGTGGTGCGCTTGGCCAAACAGATGATTTTATGTTTCCGGATAATGTGACCCCTGACCCAACCGCTACGATAGCTTCACCTTATAGCCAATCTAATGAATATTTAATGGATACGTATCTCGATAAAATCTTACCAAAACACAATCCAAGATTAACCGTTATTTGGCTGCGAAACCCTGACACCACCGAGCATAATTATGGTGTTGGCTCACCCAGTTATTTTACCGCCCTCTTCGACCAAGATTTATTACTTGGAAAACTGATTAAGAAATTAAAAGAACTGAAGTTGTATGCAAACACCGACATATTAATTGCCTCTGACCATAGCCACAGCAATGTCTCTGGGCCCTTTAACCAATTTCCACTGCGTTTTATCCATAATGGTATGGTGAGCGTTCCTGCATTTAATGGATATTCAAGCTCTGGCGATTTTCGCCCAGCAGATTTATTAGCCCGCGCTGGTTTTAACGCGTATGACGGTCACGGCTGTGAATATGATCCTGTCCTTTCAGGTATTAAAGCGGATGGCACCCTAGTCTACCCAATCAGTACCGACAAAAATGAAATTGTTTGTGGCAAAAGAGTAAAAGTTAATGATGATTATGGACACCGCGACCAATTAATTGGCCATATTTATACAACACCTTCGCATCAAATTCCTGAAATAATTCCAAAGGACGCTGTAATTGTCGCCGGAAATGGTGGCAGTACCTATTTTTATGTGGTTAACCACGACCATCAATTAGTCGAAAAGCTAACTCGTTATTTACAAGGTCGCCAAGAATTCGGCGCAATTTTTGTGGATGATCGCTTTGCTGATATTCCAGGTGTATTACCCATGTCAATCATTCATGTGCAAAACCCACAAGGACGCAACCCCGACATTATTGCAAGTTCCAGCTTTGATGATAATGCGGTGATTCGTGGAATGAATGGCATTGAATTTAATAGTAGCGGTACCGATCGCGGGATGCACGGCAGCTTTAGCCGCACCGATATTCATAATACCTTACTTGCAGTCGGACCGGATTTTAAAGAAAAATTTATTGATACCTTACCCAGCGCTAATATTGATGTCGCGCCAACCATTGCCCATCTACTTCGAATCCAAGTGCCCAATACTGATGGACGGCCATTACTTGAAGCTTTAAAAAACGGATTACCGGTAAACGCCTATTCCGTACTGAAGTTAAATATTCAACCCAGCAAACCTGCCAGTAATTTAACCTATCAATTGGCCACGGACCCCAATGGCAAAGACGTTGATCCAAGCAAAACAAATTACACCATTAATTTGCATTCTAAGTTGTTGTTGGTCAAATCAAAATCCTATAAGTATTTTGATAGCGCTAAAGCGAAGCGGTATTGAGCAAGGCAAAACCCCTGTCCTGTGGCGCCACTGCGATTGCCCCCAAGGCAGCAGTTCGCAAATCCAGTTTAGCGGGCACCCCTGGCGCCTGAAATCGGGTCTGCAGAGCATACCTTTTTGCACCAAGTTCTATTCACCTGATTTCTAATACTATTTATTTTTAGTTAACAGTTTGTATCTACCAGCAATTCCTTTAAAAAAAGCATCATAATTAGCACTATACTTATAATGTGAAGTTCATCTATTGGCACTAACGTATAAGATACTTAGAGGTGTGTCATGAAATTAAAACATTTTATCAGCGGCTTAGTGATATTTTTCTTTTTTCAAACAGTTGCGTATGCTGCTTGTTTTCATGACCGCATTGGTGGTTATTCTGTAACAAATAATTCAACGCAAACAATTGGTGTGGTTTGGAGTGCTGGTGGTTGTGCTGGCATATTGTTTGACATAGCTCTTGCTTGTAATAAAGCAATACTAAAACCAGGTCAGACTGCTAGTTATAGTTATACTTGGATAACTACTGTCTGGGGACTCTCCATAGTCTCCGAGCCTGATAATGGTTCTAGTGATCAGTTCTCTAGTAGCAAATCTACGCTATTTCATGGAGCAGTCCCCCTCACTTTGAAAGATTTCAAGTGTAAGCAAACACGTAATTGCACATTCGAAATGGGTTCTGATGGCAGTAACCCACAATTAAATTGTCCCTGATTAAATCGGTGGCGGACTTTACGCTCAACAGATTACCGCTTTATAACTCGATTATAAAAATAACGCCATAAAGCGGGAGTCAACGACAGAAAAATAATGATAAATATAACCGGAATAATATAATGACTCGCTTGTGGCACTGTATTTCCAAGGGTGAAACCCAGTAAGTACATGTAGTTAATCGAGCGTATACACATTTAAGCCAACACGAAATGAGTTAACCATTATTGCTACGCTCTGATCCGTCAAGCTATCTGGATTAGCTGGGATGAATGAAGGATTAATGTTATTAAATGTGGGTAGGCCGAGTGTTCCATAATTGTAATGATCGTATTCTGCAAAAACGCTAAACCGTTGGGACAGATCATACGTAAGCCCTAGACCTAACACGAAGCCCCAGCCTGTTTTATTTGTAGTGCTTTGAAAAGATACTACAGGTATCGAAGATCCTTGTGCTGCGGTCGTAAAAAAACTGTCTCTGAACTGTCCATCTGCGCCGCCTAGTTTTATATAGAGGTGAGAATTGGGGGTAATGTCAGCACCTATTAAAGCAGCAATGTCTAGGTTATAGCGCAGGCGAAATTCATTATGAATGTCAAAAGCTGAATGTAAGGGAGAAGCGAAGGCATTATTCACATTATTTGTGAGATGAGCTGTTTTGTAGTTATTGTTTGCACTAAACAAGAGACCGAAAAAATAATCACGTTGGGTGTGATATTGAATTCCTATTTGACCGCCTGCCAAGTCCCCTCTTTGGAATGTGGTGTTGTTAAAGATTACATTACCGCCAACGGGTGCAACCACCGTGGAAAAATAAGTAGCACTATAGGCAAAGGTTGTACTGGAATATCCGCCAAAACCACCAAGATAGAGCATCCAAGGTTGAAGGTTGCTTCCATGAGGTAAAGGCAGATGTGGGTTATCTCCGAACTTCAGGTTTAAACCAACATATAGAACATTGTCGGTAAGGCTCACATGCCGCTTTAAAAGATCAGGGTTGCTCGCACTGGCTGAAGGATTTATGTTGGCAAGCGTCGATAAGTTTAGCCCGCCATAGTTATGGTAATCACATTCTGCAAACACATCCACCCATCGGTTCAGATCATGCCTAATCCCTAGGCCAAATACAAAGCCACCTATGCTTATATTTTCAGTCTGCTCGGCAGTAAAAACGGGAGAGGGAAATTGCTCTCCAGCGCTTGTTACAAGATTACTTTCAACTTGTCCTTCTGTGCCGCCTAGTTTTGCATAGACATGATTGCTTGGGTTAATGTCAGCACCAAGCAATATAGCAAGATCTAGGCTGGTTTTAAGGCGAAATGCTTGATGTATGGTAAAAGAAGTCGATACAGGTTGAGTTATTAAATTGTCTATGAAATTTGTAAAGCGTGCTTTGTTGTTAGTATTGCTCATGCCACTAAAGGAAAGTCCTATAAAATATGGACTGTGGAAATGATATTGAATCCCTATTTGTCCTCCTCCCAAGCTTCCTGTCTGGGGAGTGAAGTTATTGAATGTTTGATTACCACCAACAACTGGATTGACGATGGTAAAATAAGTTGCATCATAAAGGAAGTTCACATTAGCATATCCCCCAAAACCACCGAGGTATAGCATCCAAGGATTGATGATACCTAGGTGAAGCCGCGGATGTGGATTATCATTAAATTTTAGGTTTAAACCAACACGCAGTGCATCGGCGTTAACCCTCACCTGTTGTTGCAAACTATTAGGCGGAACAACAAAGGGGACGGTTTTAGGAGCAGGATCAATGTCTTGTGCTATTGGTAGGCCTACAATACCATAATTGTAGTGATCGTATTCTGCAAAGGCGCTTATCCATCGATTTAGGTCATACGTAAATCCTAGCCCCAATAAGAAGCCCCATACATTTTTCTTAAAGGTTGCTTCAGGGAAGACTTCAGGAGCACTAGAATTTTGTGCTCGTGTAATAAATAAATTATCTTCGAGTCGTCCGTCGCTAGTGCCTAGTTTGACATAGACATGGGCCTGAGAAGTAAGATCGGCACCTAGTATCGCGGTAAGATCTAGAGCAGATCGAATTTCAAAGTTATTATGAATGTCAAAAGCTATTTTCTCTGGTGATGCTATACCATCTTCCACAAGCTTTGATATGCGTGCTTGATTGGCATTACTTATCCCGCTAAAGGTTAGAGCAAGAAAATAAGGGCTGTGGAAATGGTATTGAATTCCGATTTGACCTCCGCCTGAGGCTCCAGTCTGCAGCGTATCCGCATTAAGGAATACACTGCCTCCGAATCCATCTGCACGCGCGAAAGAAAAATAAATTGCATTATCTGCAAAATGTGTATTTAAAAAACCTCCAAAGGCTCCCGCATAAATCATCCAGGAATTTATTGATGACTGTAGATGAGCACCACTCTTAGAAGGAAGTGGGTGGTTGCTGCTCTTCTGGGAAGTGAAATAATCTAGTGGCAGAAATGCAGCTGTTTGATTGTCCCCGTAACATGGGGCCACTATGAAAAAAATTACACTTGCTAAAAAGCATTTCTTCATGTTAGTTCACTTTTAGTGATTAAGTCTTGATTATATAGAAATTACAGCTTATATGTCGAGTAAAAAAAGAGTATTGCTCGCAAGCTTGATATCCTTAAAAAGAATACCTAATCTGAGTATCAAACTAGCGAGCTTATTGAAAGAATAGTTATCTAGTTGGAGAAATGGTGAACCAATGTTTCATAATAAGAGCAAACTAAAAAAAATACTAAAATATCTATCCTACTTCTCTATCTGTTTGCTGTTTATTTCATCTATTTCTTTGGCAGGGCATGTCTACAACAGATTACCGCTTTATAACTCGATTATAAAAATAACGCCATAAAGCGGGAGTCAAAGAGAGGAAAATAATGATAAAAATAACCGGAATAATATAATGGCTCGCTTGCGGCACTGTCTTTCCAAGGGTGAAACCCAGCAAGGTCACACCACCTGCCCACAACAATGCACCTAAAATATTCAAGATCAAATAACGTCTAGAATCCATATGCACCATGCCTGCAACAATGGGAACAAAGGTCCGAACAATCGGCAGCAAGCGTCCTAGTACCACCGCCTTTCTACCATGGCTATCATAAAAAGACTTGGCGGTTTCAATATGCTTATGTTTAAACCAAAATGATTCTTTACGGCCCATTAGCCAACCGCCCAAACGTTTACCAAACCAATAGCCAACCTGATATCCCAAGATAGCGGTCACCATCATCGCGGGTATTAAATACCAAATATTAAATATTTTTTGTGAGGCTAAAAAACCGGCAGTAAACAATAAACTGTCACCGGGCAAGAAAAAACCAAAAAACAAACCAGTTTCCAAGAAAATGATTAATAAAACACCAAAATAACCCAAAGTAGTAACCCAGTGGGCTAAATCAAATCCATGCAATGACATATAATCAAAACTCCAAAGTAACTTTACATTCATAGTGTAACGCACTTTAGCTACAATGGAAGGGGGAGAAAATCCGGTTACTTGCTAATTAACATTTCATGGTCAGGATCGCTGAACAACTCCGTTCTGGTTGCAATACTTCTTGCCCACAGCTTGTGGCAAAAATTCCATGAGAATGAGTAACTAATTTAGTGGCCTTGTGTAGCGATGAGCTTCTAAGAAAGGTTTTAAGTTTGTAGAGCTGCTGCACCAAAAAATTAATAAAAGTATACAACTGCCTTCCCAAATTTCCACGGGCTGATTTGATATTTAATAAATTACCCGCCCCAAGTGCTTTTATTTTTTCTCGACCCAACACCACCATCTTTTGATCCAACTCTTTTAAACTGGGTTGACTGTTGTCATCTGTTGGTTGAGAACAAGTCTTATTATATTGCTCCTTAATTTCACTGATTCCACTAGACCATGATGCTAACACAGCTTTTCTAGCGTCATCACTGGAGTGTCCTTTAATATCATCTAGGAAACCAACAACAATGGCACACACCTTAATTCTGTCTTCAACAGTTACCTCCCGCTTCCGAGAGATTGCAATTAGCGTTAAAGTTAAAAGTTTAAAGTTGTGTTGTTGTATCGCTTTTTCTATATCATTAAGAAATTGCACATCTTTTTTCGTTTGTCGGCCATTTTCTTCTTCAGATGTTGAAATCGAACTCTCTTCATCTAGCAGATCTGATCTAACTTTAAAATCTTCAGGGCCAAGACAATCATAAAATATATCTTCTCCTTCTGAGCTTTCTTCTCCCCCCTCATCTGAACTCCATCCTTCTTCCTCATCTGAGCTGGTCTTAGCACCAGATAGATCATCGTATTCTCGAGTGGCAGAACTGTATGGTACTAGTACTGGTACTGCTGCTGGTACTGGTACTGGTACTGGTACTACCCCTCTTTTTGATTCTTTATTCACTGCTGCAAATTTATCAAGTGTGATTAATATTTTTTTTCGTAATGCTTCGCGCTCAGAATTAAATGAAGCTACGTTGCCAGCACCGTAACCATTAGTCTCTACTAAAATAGTAAGGCCATTAAATAGTTCAATCACCGATTGCAAAATCAGTGCAGATTGTTGAGTTTCATGTCGACAAAATTCACTAACCTCAGGTAATAATAGCTTTATCTTATTAGGAAGATCCAATCTATACACGTTAAATAATGTAGCTTTGACCCACCCACTCTTGCAGGCAATTAGACCTTCAATTATCCCAGCTGTAGTGGCTGTCATAGCGTCTAGAGCTGAATTTTTTTGAGAAGCTTTGGTTAAGGCAAAATACATTATCAATAAACGTTCAGCTAATTGTGGGAACCGCTTAGAGACATCATCGCCATTAAAAAAGTTCTCTGACCACCCTAGCAACTCACGCTGTTCTAACTTTGTAGCAATGCGATCAAGATTTTCATTTGAAAACTGATCTACTGTAAATTTACCTTGCTGATATTTTTTACTTTCATATTCAAAAGTTGACGGATTCGCGGCAATAACGAGATCAACGATACCTTCTTTTGCTTTTTCAAATTCTATGCTTCTCATAAGCCCGCTCCTTAGCTAACTCATTGATATGATTCATTATGACAAACAAAGCTTAAAGTATTCTGAAGTGAACATGAAAATTTGCAAATTAGTGCATTTATTGGTAAATAAAAAAATGAAAAATTAACAAAGCTTGAATTTAAGTATGATTGAGCAATTGCTCAGGGTTTAAAACCAACGATAATCGATTTTTGTGAATTAAACAACCACCCAAAATACCCTTAAGTAGTGAAAATGGTGGCAACAAAGGCTCAACAATTAGTCGCCCTTCATTCAGAACATCATCAACTAATAGCGCATACTTTCCCTCGCTAACACTTACAATAATAACATAAGGGTTTTTATTGTCAGCATGTCTGCGCTTAATTGCCAACAGATCCTGAAGTAAATACATACCCAGTGCTTCGCCTTGAAACTGATATACAGGATGCCCTTGTAACTCCCGAACCAGATTGGCATCGAAAGGCAGTATCATCTCGATCACACTACTTTGCAAAACAAACTCATCATCACAACATTTAATCACTAACCCACGATTAACGCTCAGTGATGTTGGTAAATCCAAGGTGAAGCAAATGCCAAGCCCAGGTGTTGATTCTACCGAGACGCCTCCCTGCACGCCCGCCACCTGATTACGAACCAAATCAAGTCCTACACCACGACCAGAAATCTCAGAAACGTTTTCCCGAGTTGAAAACCCTGGTCTAAAAATTAAATTTTTAATACTGGTTTCATCCAAAATCGCTAGAGACATCTCCGTAATCAAATTTTTTGCAAGTGCTGTCTGTTTAATTTTATCTAATTCCAATCCTGCACCATCATCTGCAACCTTTAGTATAAAACGTCCACCTTCAAGCCTAGACTGTATGGTAATCTGACCTTTTGTCGGCTTAAGCCACATTTCACGAACCGATTTCGATTCAATGCCATGGTCAATCGCATTTCGAATCAATTGAATTAAAGGCGCCTTAATCGCTTGCAAGATTAATCGATCCACTTCCATCTCACCACCTTCAATATTAACTTCGACCGGCTTTTTTAATTCAGATGAAATATCTCTGGCGACACGCAAAAGTGGAGTCAGCAACTCATGCACAGGAGCCAAACGTATCGTTTGCAGCTGATCTTGCATTTGATCAGCTAATAATGTTAAGTGTTTTTGCAAGTAAGTCTGATTGTAAAAAGATGCATTAAAATCATATAGGATATTTGCAGAATCTCGCTGGAAAACTTTAAGTTGTTTAGCAAACTGTATTGAGCTTAATGTTGAATAATTATCCTCAATCATAGAAAATGCTTTATTAATTTTCAAAAGCGCACGACTTAAGTTAAAAAGTTTTTGTTGTGACTTCTCACAATCAAAAGACAAAGACATTAAATCATTTGAAAAATGAGTTAGTTGGTTGATATTTTCAACCGATAAACGAATGGACTCTTGCGATGATACAACCTCTTTTTCATCAGGCTGGGATTTGACGCCAGTGTCTGTTATTAGGACGTCACTCTCAGATCCTAAATAGATTTTTTCGGCCTGCTTTAGATTGTCAAATAACTTAGTAAAATCAAGTTCCACAGGTTTATCGTTAATTCTGGCTTGCACAATCTCTTTCATCGCATCTAATGTTTTAAAGCAAATGGTTGCCACATCTTCAGGAACGCAAAGCGGATTATCACGCACGGGGGCAAATAAGGTTTCAAACTGATGGGCAAGATTTGCAATCTCAGTCAGATCAAGTGATCTTGCTGATCCCTTAATGGTATGTACTACACGCAGCAGCTTATTAAGTTCGTCTGAAAATTGTTGTGAGTCTGTTTTAGGATTTTCTAATAACACTAAGCATTGCGTTAATGTATCAACGTGTTTTGCCAGCTCATCTTGGAAAACCAATAGGATCTTATGTAACGTTTCTTTATCAAGTGGCATAGCATATCACTCATCTACATTATTCTCTGCCGGATTCATTCCATCAAACTTATAGCGACGCACACTTTTATTCAATTGCTGCGCAATATCAGCAAACTCATTGGCAACTTTACTGGTTTGCCTTGTTGATGATGATAACTTATTCGCCGCATCACTGATTTCTACCATGGCGTGAGCAATCTGATCTATTTGGCTCACCTCATGTTTAATAGATTCTACCATTTGTTTATTCGCCTGTTCTGCATCAATAATGACTTGACTTAAATCTTGGATAACAATACCGGCTGATTCAACCAATTTTAATCCTCGATCAACACCCTGGGTACCCAGCTCACTGACATCGACTACTTTACTGGTAGCCGTTTCTATTTCTTCGAGAATAGACTGCACTTGTGCAGTGGCTTGTTGCGACTGATCAGCTAACTCCTTAACTTCATTAGCAACCACCGCAAAACCTTTTCCGGATTCGCCCGCTTTAGCTGCTTCAATTGAAGCATTAAGCGCCAATAGTTTTGAACGTTCAGATAAAGTGTTCACCGCTTGAGTAATTTCTGCGATTTTCTTAATCCTATCCGACAAGGCAACAATCGATTGTGCAATGGCTTTAACATCACTGCGGATATGACGCATTCCTTCTTCAGTTTCTGCAACCGCTTCTAAACCTTTTTGACTTTTCTCTTGTGTTTGTTCAGCGGTATGTAACAAGATATCAGCACCACTTAACATTTGCACTGAGCTCGATTTAATATTATCAATAATTTTAACGCTTTCCTTCACATGCGCGGACTGTGCGGATGCCGCTTCAGATTGCACCGATACCGCATCTCGCACCTCAGCAATATTTGTGCTCATTTGAAAAATCGCGGTTGCAATCTCTTTTGTAATATCGGATAAACCCTCAGTGGTTTTATTGAGGAACTGTCCCAATTCAGCCAACACATCATCGCCTTCGGTTTTTACCCGCTTGGTCAAATCGCCAGAGGCCACATGTTCTAACATATCACGATAATCTCGCACTCGATCTTGTAATTGACTCAATAAATGCGACACATCCGCCTCGCTTTCACGCAATTTGTTTTCAGTTTCTTTAATTGAACTTTGCATATCAGATAATGCGTTTAACAACATCCCCGCCTCATCATGACGACGAGTATGAATCACCAAATCGCGCCGCCCAGAAGCCACTTCATGTGCAATTCGAATCGCCTTCCTCAAAGGATCTGATGCCAAACGTGCGGTAACAAAAGCAATAATAATGGTAATTACAATGGCCGCAGCCAACATGCCCCATTGATTGATTTGCAAAATATCAATATTACGAATAAAACTTCGCGTGTTTTTCTCTAACGCGTATTGCTGCTCATATACCAAACCTGAAGCCTTCATTCCGTGAGTTATGTTGGTAGACCCTAATAATTTTTGCAGCTCTTGCAGTTTGCCCATAATATGGGTATGAACTTCACTCACGTCTTCTTTACTAATCGTAATATTATTTTGAGCATCTGGTCGATTTGCGGCTGATTTTATATTTTTATTGATTAACTCATACTCAAATTTTGATAATGCTGCAAGTTGTGTTTGTATCTGTGTCCATAAAGCAATATTTTTGTGGTATGTCCACTTCTGTGCAAGTGAGTCCAAGTATAATTGCAAAACTTTAATTTTATTCCACGAAGTCTTAAATTGTTTAATATATTTCTCATCCTGAGTTAAAAGCCAACTGTATAGAAAAGTAGTTGCGGCATTGACTTCTTTGGAGATTTCTAGCGTGACGATCGTTGCCGGCATAGCTGATTGTTGCAGTTCATTGGAATATTTTTTGGTTAAATTAATTTGATAAATATTACTAACAATAGCTAAAACCAGAATCAACAAAACCAGCGCGAACCCCAGAAATACTTTGGTTCGAATCCCATAAGAAAATCGTTTTTCTTTTTGTTTCGCCACTGCTATTACCCTTAATCTTGTCGATTTAATCTGGCAACAATATGGGTGCATAAGGTTGGCACATCAAGTAGCGCCTCTTGATTCTCCAATATCCCACTTATTTCACCGGCATGTTCTTGATCTGATCCCGATACAGCATTAACCGCTTCTTCCGAATGAAGTTCATGGGCTAAAATATCATCGGCTAATATGCCAATTCGATACATTTCACTCCCTAGAACAATTACCCACCCATGAGGATTAAAATCACGTTCTTTTGATAAATCTTGACTCCACCATAATGACAGATCAATTACACCCAAAACAGTATTATTCCAATGAACACACCCCAATACAAAGCTTGGCATATGCGGTAAATCGGTAATATTGCTGAGACTTAAAACCCCAAGCACAAATTGAGAGTCAATTGCAAACATGCCTTCTCGCTGCAACCTAAATAACAACATGTTAAGCTCACCTTGACCTTTGGGGGATTCATCTTCGATAATATGCTTAGCAAGTAATTTCGCTCGCTCAGCCAATATGCGATCGAGTTCACTTTCCTTGTAACCTTTACCCTTTATAATAACTTTCGTAGATTGACCCACCACAACATCCTTTATAGTTTAGAATATAAATATTCTTAAAAGAATATAGATTGCATCAACTTATAATATAGCAGATAAGCTAAATAGACTGACTAAAAAAGATTTTAACCATTTGATCCATATCAAAAGGTATAATATCCCCTTGAAGCTGTGAATCAAGTTCTTCTAACTCTATGACTCCAACCACTTCATCCACCAAAAGCACAAATTCTTGACTTTGAAATTTACATAAAATCATGGGTGAATTTAAATCATAACAGGACTGATCACGCAGCCCTAGAAATTGCGCTGCGTCAATTACGGCAAGCATTTTTCCTTGGTAATTAATTTTACCGACGTATCCAGGCTCTCGCTTTATCTCAGGGCGAATTAATGCAATATGCTTAATAACAACAATATCTGATATAGGAAGGCAATAATCATAGTTTGCGATAATGATATGTAAAATTTGTTTATCTAATTGATGATTATTCATTCTCACTTTCTAATTTTTTATAAACAACGCGATTACGACCCGCAGCCTTGGCAGCATACAGCGCTTCATCGACGGTTTGCATTAATTTCACTGGATCATCTTCCACCTGAATGTGACTGGATGTTACCCCAACACTGATGGTAACAAATTCTGAATCCGCTTCTGGACTATGGGGTATTTGCAAAGCTTCAATACCAGCACATAAACGCTTGGCCAACATAACGGCTCCCTCTTTGTCGGTAAGCGGTAATATAACTATAAATTCTTCACCACCATAGCGGTAGACTTCATCAATCTCACGTGGCAACAACTTTGATGCAGCGTTTGCTACTTGTGTTAAGCAAGTATCACCTTGTTGATGGCCGTAATGGTCGTTGTACAGTTTAAAATGATCAATATCAAACATGATCAATGCTAATATATTGTTATCCTCTTTTAAACGTGATGAGCGTTTATGTTCTTTTGAATAATTTATATCGAAGGCACGACGATTTGCAGCTCCAGTCAGTCCATCACCCAAAGATTGTTCGGTTAAACGCACATTCGCTTTTTTTAACACCCCTGAATTTTTAGCAAGCTTGGCACGCATTTTTGAAATTCTTTGCATCGCTTTAATTTTTGATTTTAACATGGTTTCTGTAAAGGGTTTAGTAAGGTATTCATCCCCACCAGAATCAATGCCTGCAGCAACGCTGGCATCATCCGCTAACGCACTAATGAAAATAATGGGTACCCACGCATCATCGTCTGCACTGAAATTACGTATTTGACGTGCACATTCATAACCGTCCATTTTATCCATCATCACATCAAGAATAATTAAATCGGGTTTTTCTGATTTAAATAAGTCGAGCGCCTCCAATGGATCAACAGTAGTAACTACCTTGTGTCCCATCTTTTCTAAATAAGACGAAGTCAATAACAGACTCGTCTCTGAATCGTCTACAATGAGGATTTTCATATTCAATAATCTCCCCCTATCTCTAAGAATTATAGAGTATTTTCAGCATCCTATTTTATTATTATCAACTTATTGTTTTATTGATTTAAAGCTGCTTCTCAAGCCTTTTTTTTGCACTATTGCTGATTCATAACTATAATTTCTAGAAAGGGGCGATAATTGAAATTAAAGGGATATCTATGAGTACTGAAAATTACGGAGGAGTAGACAATGACAATTAAAAACCTAAAACGTAAGTCTGGGTTTACTTTAATGGAGTTGTTGATTGCCATTGCGATTGTAGCAATTTTAGCAGCGATTGCGGTTCCGACATACTTACATTACACCAAAAAGGCTTATTACAGTGAAGTCGTGCAAACGGCTGATCGTTACAAGTCAGCTATTGCAGCCTGCCTTGAGTCTCGTGGGGGTACATTAGCAGATTGTAACGCTGGATCATATGGAATCCCAGTAAATATAACTGCAGGGGTGAGTCAAGTAACTTCCGTTACTGTTGCTAATGGCGTTATTACCGTAACACCAGCCGCAACCAATGGCATCCTCGCTACTGATACTTATGTGTTAACGCCAACTTATAGCGTTAATGGTATCACATGGGCTGCTTCAGGAGGCGGGTGCACATCAGGGCTTGCGCCAAACTGTTAATTAATGATGTTAGCTTGGAATGAATCCAAGCTAACATCTTAGTTAGAGAAAATTATTAGAGCAATTCTATCAGGAGGAGTTGTTTTATTTTTTTGCTTAATTTATAGAGCACGGGGCTTCTCAATCATGGAAACAAGGCGCTCAGTTAGGATACAAAAATTTTTAATTGATCAGCTTGTGCATGATGAAGTCTTAGAACATAAAAAAGCAACCGATGCCGCCCGCTCTGCCAGGTCTCAAGGTTTACCAATCTCCATTTATTTAACTCAAAATAATATTTTAGATTCTCATAAAATTGCCACCGCTATCTCGCGATGTTTTGAGCTTCCCCTCTACGATCTAAATAATCATGACATTAACTTAATTCCTAAAGAATTCTTAAAATACGACTTTGTTAAAAAACAATATGCGCTGCCCATCTTCAAACGTGGCGATAAATTGATTATTGGAATTGTTGAACCTGATATTCGCGAGCTACGAAACATCAGCTTTTTAACCTGTATGAACGTCGAATTTATCTTGGTTGAAGTTGATAAAATTAAAAAAATGATAGAAGCCGTGCTTGGTGATACAGATTTTGAAGCCGAAGTGTACACCGAAGCTAACACCAAAGAATTTGTTGATTCACTAAGCGAGGATTCGTCACCTGAAGAAGATGACCTTGAAATTGCAACCGTCGAAGAGGAAGAAAGTGATGAAGTGATTACCGCTGATGATATTAATGAAACGCCAGTGGTACGATTCGTCAATAAAATTTTAATTGATGCGATTAAATCTAACTCATCCGATATTCACTTTGAACCATTTGAAAAAACATGCCGCGTCCGTTATCGACAAGATGGCATTTTACATGAGATTGTCAACTCGCCAAAAAAAATGACAAATTCCATTGTTGCTCGATTAAAAGTAATGGCTAACCTAGATATTTCAGAACATCGTAGGCCGCAAGATGGCCGTTTTCGACTTATTATTGCAGAAGGACAAGCCATCGATATTCGTATCAGTACTTGCCCTACCATGAAGGGTGAAAAAATTGTTATGCGGATTCTAGATCCGTCTATCAGCAACTTAGATGTGAAAGATCTCGGTATGGATGATCTGCAAAAAGAAAATTTTTTAACCGCAATCCACAAGCCTCAAGGCATGATTCTAGTTACGGGTCCAACCGGTAGTGGTAAAACGGTAACGCTTTATACTGGATTGCAATTACTTAATGTACCTGAAAAAAATATTTCGACCATTGAAGATCCGGTTGAAATCTATATGGATGGCGTTAATCAGGTTCAAGTTAACGCTAAAGTTGGATTGAATTTTGCAGCAGCACTGCGGTCTTTTTTACGTCAAGATCCAGACATTATCATGGTCGGTGAGATTCGAGATTTAGAAACTGCAGAAATTGCAATAAAAGCGGCGCAAACTGGTCACTTGGTGTTATCCACCCTACACACCAATAATGCTCCACAGACCATTGCACGTCTGATCAGCATGGGCATCAAAGCATTTAACATTGTCAGCTCGGTAAGCCTGGTCATGGCTCAACGCCTGGTTCGAAAATTATGCCCCAAGTGCAAAAAGAAAGTTGAAAATGCCGAAATATTGCTTAAAGAATTTGGTGCCGATATTGGTAAAGATACTGTCGAAATCTATGAAGCCCAAGGCTGCTCTTACTGTAAGCAAGGCTTTAAAGGCCGCATTGGTATTTTTGAGGTCATGCCCGTCACGCCCGAGTTAAATGAGCTAATATTAACAGGAGGCAGCGCGATTGAGATTGAAAAACTCGCGCGTGAACAAAATGTGTTATCACTGCGTCAATCTGGCATTGAGCAGGTGATAAATGGACTCACAACGCTTGAAGAAGTTAACCAGGCAACAATGTAGAAAATGGCAGAAAAAAATAAAAAAATTGCTGATATATATAAAATGTTTCGCTGGACCGCTCTTGATAGCAAAGGCGTAACCGTTAAAGGATGCATTCGTGCTGAAAATATTAATCAAGCCAATAGCCTCGTCACCGCCAAGGGACTTAATATCGTTAAAATCAGGCAAAAACCGATCCTGCTACTATCACGCGAAGAACAAAAAGCCATTAAACAAGAAGAAATTAATTTATTTTTTCGACAATTATCCACCATGTTAAATGCAGGTATTCCTTTAGCCCAGGCACTTGAATTTGTCTCCGGTGGTGTTGAAAGCTTAAAAATGGCAAGTCTAATTACCCAGCTATTTAGAGAGGTTTCAAGTGGCCGCACCTTAGCATCTGCCTTGGAAAGATATCCAAAATTTTTCGATGGCCTTATTTGTTCTCTTGTCAAAGTGGGTGAACAATCAGGGACATTAGATTCTGTATTACTTCGCATTGCAACGTATCTTGAGCGTATGGCCAGCCTAAAAGCAAAGGTCAAAAAAGCATTGTATTATCCGGTGATGGTTTTTGTGGTGATGATCGGATTAGCGGTCATGCTATTAACTTTTATTGTGCCACGATTTCAAGGGATGTTTAAATCCTTTGGCAAGGAATTACCAGGTCCGACACAAGTTATTATTAACCTATCAAACTTCTTACAAAATTATTGGTGGCTGATTATCGTCATCGTTGTTTTAGTGGTTGCGCTGCATATAATTTTCAAACGACAATATCTAGGTTATAATATATTTCTCGCCCGGACCAGCCTTAAACTGCCTATTTTTGGCAACCTCATCAAAAAGGCTATTATCGCACGCTCAGTTCGCACCCTCTCTGTAACGCTTTCCGCCGGTGTGCCGCTCTCTGAAGCATTGACCAGTACCGCGCGCGTTGCTAACAACCTGATTTATCAAGAGGCTTTGGAAACCATCCGTGATCGAGTCGTGGTGGGTGAAAAAATGGGAGAATCGATGCAAGCTACAGATTTATTCCCAAATATGGTGGTCCAAATGGTCGGCGTAGGGGAGCATGCAGGCACGCTAGAGAGCATGCTGGGAAAAGTTGCGGATTTCTACGATGAACAGGTAAATAACGCTGTAGAGAGCTTAAGTTCGCTTATAGAGCCTATTATGATCCTTCTTCTAGGCGTTATTGTAGGCGGCTTTGTGATTAGCATGTATTTACCTATATTTAAAATAGGAACATTAGTTTAATAGCGAAGTTCGGAGTAAGTATGCGCCAAGATCAGACCAGCGGCTTCACAATAATGGAAATCATGATTGCCATTGCGATTCTTGCTATCTTGGTTGCAATCGCTGTGCCCTCCTACTTCAGCTATATCGAAAAAGCTCGTCGCACCGACGCCATGCATACTTTGTTATCCATACAATTAGCCCAAGAAAAATACCATATTACCAATGGAACGTATGGAACGTTAGCACAAGTCTGGGGAGGTGTTACCGCCAGCCAAGAAGGCTACTATACACTTTCAATCAGCAGCCTGAGTGGTTCAAGTTACACCCTTACTGCCACTGCCGGCAGCCTACAATCTGGTGATAGCGAAGGTGCCACTGCTTGTTCTCCGATGGTATTAACTTATGCCAATGGAACAACAACCAAAACACCTACCGCGTGTTGGCTCAACGATTAGGAGATACAATGTCACTTAAATTATCTTTGGAACCAAGTGACTTGCTTCAGCTTTACAAAGCCTATATGTCTTTCGTTAAAGGCGGCGCCCTATTTATTCACACCGAACCTAAAGGTGAACTAGAAGACACTGTTGAAGTAACACTTAAATTACCGAATGGAAATGAAAGCTACACTTTTGAAGGCAAAATTATTTGGATAGCACCTGAAAAAACATTGTTCGAAGACAGCAGTACGGGTGTCGGTGTTCACATCGAAGGACCCGAAGCTGAAGTTATCCAACAAAAAATAGAAAGCTTAATTGCACAGTATTTAGCATCAGAGCAACCTACTGACACCATGTAAAGAATCACCTGTTTGGACCCGTCTTTGCGAGCGCGTTAGCGCGAAGCAATCCAGTTTTATAATTTCTGAATCGCCGCAGTCGTTACACTCCTTCGCGAAGACGGAGGCTTAACTAAGCGTATCTGCGCCTTCGACTCCGCGCGATGACGAGCGTGGTTTTATACCTATGAGCTCAACGCGCACAACGATTTCAAAGGCTCCAACCTTTCGTCTTGATACTGTTTTTCAGCTTGAAAAAGCCGTATTCTACTGCAATCCGTCTGATCCTTCATCCAGCCACTGATTTGGCTATGCTTAGCTGATTCCGTTTTATGTTCGCTATACGTTCTACTGCAAGCAGCATAGGCTTTTGCAGCTAAATAACTTAGTCCAAACAATAAAGGTATCCCAAGTACCAGACCTGCGCTAATACATCCCATGATTATTGTGCCAAGAACACCTGCTGCACCAACAAACAGAACTACCCCTGGCAGAGCTGCGGAACCCAGCCCCACAAAAAGAGAAATCATCGCTCCATGGGTTGCGACCTTCTTGTGGGTTTTTTGCTGTTTTGTAAAATCAGCCTGTTTGCTCCTCAGCTCTTGCTGCAACGGTGCAGCTAAGCTTGCTATTTCACTCTGATATTGTAAAGGAAAAATTGAACTGCTATTTGCTGCGTCTTTAACAAGCACTTCTACGACAACTGCTCCCAATAATTTTTCTGCCATTAATATAAGTTGATCATGGGCCTGCCTGAGTTGTGCCAGCCCGTCTCTCAACTCTCGAACTCGACCGGTACTGCTATCAGGATTCGCCGAAGCTCTGACTGACTGGAGTGCTGCAGCATAACATTTTTCATTAATTTTTATAATCAACAAAGCGTATGCCTTATTCATTTCCTGGCGGGTTATTTCAAACTCATTTTCTTTAGACTCGTTTCCTGTATGAGTCTCATAAGCTGGCGGAGGAGCAGATGGGAGTAATGTTCTTTTTGAATCATTGCTTAAAGCTAAATCTGGATATCTCATATACATCTCCTTACAATTACCATTGTGATTTACAAAGTAATTGAAGCTTATTGGTATTACGCTAGAAGATAAATAGTGATTTTGGCAACAAAGCGTTGCGATTTATTTAATAATTTTTGTTTAAGTAACCTGCCGCATCGTTTGGTGCGCAAAGACCGATAATCTACACAACATCCGGTGGAATGGCTTTTTTCGCTTCGACCAAATCTTTAATATGCTGCTCCAAAGTATGCATGCCCACCTCTTTACTGGTTTGCATCACCGAAAATAACTGTGCGACTTTTTGTTCACGAATAAGATTCTTAACGGCTGGATTCGCGATTAAGAGTTCTTGCGCAATAATGCGGCCACCTTCAGGGCGCTTCAACAAAGTCTGCGCTGCTACAACACGCAAGGATTCTGCTAACATCGTTCGCACCATACCGCCCTCACCCGCTGGAAACACATCCACAATTCGGTCAATGGTTTTTGGAGCTGAGTTGGTATGCAAGGTCGCAAAAACTAAGTGACCCGTTTCAGCAGCGGTTAGGGCCAAACGAATGGTTTCCAGATCTCGCATCTCACCAACCAGTAAAATATCAGGATCTTCACGCAACGCTGATCGCAATGCATTATTGAAACTTTGAGTATCTTGACCTACCTCGCGCTGATCAATTAAGCAGTTTTTATTCGTATACACAAACTCAACCGGATCTTCAATTGTAATAATATGTTTACTCAATCCAGAATCACAATTAAGATAATCAATCATCGCAGCAAGGGTAGTACTTTTACCGGATCCGGTTGGGCCGGTAATAATAATCAGACCATTAGGATATAAACAAAATTTCTTAAAAATATCATTTAACCCCATAGAATCAAATTTCGGCACTTCATAAGGGATCGAACGAAAAGCCGCTGAAATACCTTTATGTGTTTTATAGACATTTACCCGAAAACGCGCCACGCCTTCTACCTCATAACTAAAGTCAACTTCCCAACGATCTTTATATTCCTCAGCCACTTTTCCTGACATAACAGGTTCTAACATAGTTTTGAGCGTGTCATTACTAAACTTCTCACCCTCGAGCCTGACCAAATCCCCATCCACTCGAATAATTGGCGGTTCACCAACACTTAAATGTAAATCAGATGCATTTTTTTCAACAATCGTTTTTAAAAGCTCATTAATTTCCATATTATCCTCCACCCAAAGCCGCATAATGTATATAAACAACCACAGAATTACTGCTGATCATCACCCGTCCCGTTTTATCAATAACATCCCCTTGCAACGTGTGCTGACCACGATTTAGGTTATGAACGCTAACACTGCTAGATGACACCGGATCCCCAAACGGTTGACCATCTACTTTTAATTGTATCTTATCCCCTGGACGCAGCTCAGGATTGATACTAAAGCTAACACTAAGATTACGTTGATTCTGAAATGTTTTCCCATCGACGGGCGAGTCCAAGCTAAAACTTTTATAACCTACAAATTCTGGCTCAACAGGCTTTGCGGGTTTAGCTTTTTCAGCTTGTTTAGCCGCGCCTTCTTTTTTTGGATCTTGATTTACTTTTAATGAATTAGGCTTTTTTTCTGGGGCATTTTTCTCTTTAAATACATTGGGCTTTCTTAATTTAACCGCGTCGCCTCCAGTCATAGGCTGATCTGAAAATGAAATACTGCCATCGGCGTTTTCTCGCTTGTATATTTCACCCCATGCCAAAGGTGCAACTAGCACCAAAGCAAATAGGCAAAACAATACTTTTTTCATATCGACCCCTTATAAACTCTGCATATACAGCCCTGATTTTTTCACATCCACTTTACCCACAATACTTTCCAATACCATGCTCTGTGTTTGATTCGTAGAATCCGTCCAGGTCACGGTGACTTTAATCACCTTATGCGCCGGCGCTGTGCTTTCTGTTACCAACCAGGTCAGCGTATAACTGATATTATTTGCGGTTTGCACCGATGTTCCATTGGTTATGTCATCATATGCTGAAGAGCCACTGGTCGTCGGTAATATCACATAATGCCTCAATTCATTAATTTTTTTCTCAGCTAAACTGACCGCATAGGATTGTTGGTGAGTTAGTCCAATGGTTCTAAGCGCATCATTTTGGAAGCCAATCAGTATCACTGCACCCAACGCTAACACGGTAAGTGCTACCAATACTTCAACCAAACTAAATGCCCATGCTCTTTTCATTATCCAACAACCCTAGTTTATTATGGATTATATTTGTCATTATACACTTTCACCTGTTTATCAATCGTCTTAACGATTGCCGTATCGCTCACCAACTGCCCAGTAATGCTGATATCTACTCGACGTACAACCATGGTCTCAGTTCCAGATTCCTCACCATCAATATCCACATTTTCCGCATTAAGGGTAGCACTAAATGCCGTAATGGTTACAACTTTTGGATCCGTTAAATCTGTCCAGTTTGTTGCAGCAGCCGAGCAAGAAAAAGTCGCTCCAGGTGGCCGATATTGAATCGTATTATTATTCAATCGAAAACCATAACGCTCATCATCGGAACCCGCAGCAATTGCAGGTAAAGACCCATTGCCATCGCGATCATACGTTAGCAGAATGCAATTATTGCCAACGTTCACTTGTATATCGGTAGTTCCAGTTACCATAAAAGGATTAGTTGAACTCGTAGTAGCCTGCCCCCAATAACCGGCACGTTGAATATCAGTGGTCATAAGAGAGATAACATGATTTAACTGACTATTTAATCGACCCACTTCCACTGAACTGCGCCCACCCTTAACAATTAAAGTAAATGACGCAACAAATGCAACAATGACCAAGACACTAATGCTCATCGCAATCATTAGCTCAACCAAGGTTAAGCCACTTTCTCTGTGCATAGTTTTGTGTCTTAGTTTTAACATGCTACATACCCCCCCACATTGTCCGAACAAATTCCTGCTCGACCTAATGGGTTTAAACTAACATCGATTGTATTGCTGCTAGATGAAAATCCAATCGTACCACTTGGGGTTACCTCACCACGGTATCCTTCAAAAGTAACTTTATTGACGATACCGGTTAGCGACAAACTCACTCCCCGGTACTCCGTATAAGATGACTGCCCAAGGTTGCAAGCTGCAGCAATCGTACAATCACAGGTTGAAGCGGTTGTTGCTCCATAACACCAGCTTGCCCCTGTCTGAAAAACCACGGTAATATTTGCTTGTTGCTTGATAGCTTCGGTTCGAGCCAAAATCAGAGAATGATAAAGCCCCTCGCTAGCCCCCTTGATACGACTCTCGTCTAAATAACTCTGATAGATCGGTACTGCTGCAGCCGCTAAAATTGCAACAATCAGCAGCACTACCAACAATTCTATCATCGTCATCCCTCGCTCTTTGCTGATGATAGTTTTCAACAAGTTACCTCCAGGTTTCAGTGGCAAACATTGGTCCTACGCCTTATACTGATTATAGTCCTTATTACTTTTGCCAACACGATCTACACCTAAAAGGAGTCAAGGTGAAAATAATGCAACTATTTGAATGGATTGGAATTTCTCGGCCTACCGCTATTGGTGTTGATATTGAGCCTTCATC
>CAXMUH010000054.1:0-4039 GCA_964196565.1 uncultured Legionellaceae bacterium
GGCGCAAATAACCAACCACTACCCATGATCGCGGAAACACCTAAAAATATTGCAGAAAGAAGGCCAATTTTATTTGATTTTTTTGTTTTCATAGAACCCCGTTCAGAATAAATATTCGCGTAAACTCATCCTGAGAAGGGAAGCATAACTAATAAGAATCGATTTAATAACGCATGCGAATATAAATCTATTCTTATTTAATAGTTACTATATACATTAACGCATAGCTGAAAAATTTAAGCGCAAACTATAATAACAACATTGTTAAAAAAAAATCAAACGAGCAGCTAACATACTGTTTGTCTAATCATGGAAACTTCAAATTCAATTGTTTCAATAAGTTAAATAAAAGAGTATGCAAAATTTAGGTGCAAATATGCATTCTAGAGTAGTTGTTATCTAGCCCAACACTCTAAATAAGAAATGTCATTCTAGAGAAATCTTAAGTTAAGATTAAAAATGATTACCCCTGGAGTGAAAATCAAATTAATTCTTTAACTGGTGCGAAGCTTAATCGGTGAATTGCGCTGACGCCAACTTTTTGCAAAGCGGCAATATGCGCTTTAGTTGGATAGCCTTTATGTTGTGCCAAACCATACTCGGGGTACAGTTTATCCAGCACTTTCATTTCACGATCACGGGTTACTTTTGCAATAATGGAAGCCGCGCTAATCGCCTCGACCTTTTGGTCGCCTTGAATAATAGCCTCAGCTTTATAAGGTAAGTTCGGCAATTGATTTCCATCAACTAACACCAGATCAGGAATACATGATAATTGCAAAACGGCTCGACGCATGGCGCTCAAACTTGCCTGCAGAATATTAATCTGATCAATCTCTTCAACTTCAGCGCGTCCAATGGCATACGCTAAACTGCGTTCGACAATTTCGTCAAACAATAATTCGCGCTTTTTTTCGGTCAGTTTTTTTGAATCTTTTAATCCGTGAATAGGATTTTTGGGGTCTAGTATTACTGCTGCAGCGATAACTGGGCCTGCCAATGGACCGCGCCCTGCTTCGTCCACGCCAGCGATGCGTTGTATTTCCATATGTTATATCCTTATATATTCTTGTAGCCTGGTCAATCCTCACGCTTCGCTCAGGACAGGCTTTGTTGGCCAGGAATCATCCAGCCAGTTCCCCGGCCGACAAGTCGTCCGGGCTACGTCAAAGACGGTGCGGTGATTATTCCCACTCTATAGTCGCTGGTGGCTTCCCAGTGATATCATAAACCACACGAGAAACTTCCGGTACTTCATTGACAATTCGATGACTCACCTTGGATAAAAAATCATGTGATAAATCTGAATAATGCGCTGTCATAAAATCAACGGTAGTTACTGCGCGTAACGCAATCACATAACCATAATGACGCGCATCACCTTTCACGCCGACTGATTTAACCGGCATAAAAACGGCAAATGCTTGGCTGACTTCATCATAAAAGTTATGTTTACGCAATTCTTCCATAAAAATTGCGTCCGCTCGCTGCAATATATCAACAAATTGACTATTAACCGCTCCCAAAATTCGAACCGCAAGTCCAGGTCCTGGAAAAGGATGGCGATAAACCAGTGAACGCGGCAAGCCTAGCTCTAAACCCAAGCGACGCACTTCGTCTTTAAATAATTCACGCAGCGGTTCGATTAATTTTAGCTGCATTTTTTCAGGAAGGCCGCCAACATTATGATGCGATTTAATAACATGGCCTTTGCCAGATTTTGTTTTAGCCGATTCGATCACATCCGGATAAATGGTGCCCTGCCCTAACCATTTGATATTTTGGAGTTTTTTCGCCTCTTGCTCAAACACTCGAATAAACTGTTCACCAATTATTTTTCTTTTTTTCTCTGGATCTTCAGCACCTTCTAACGCTTTAAAAAATCGCTCTCTGGCATCAACTTTAATTAATTTAACACCCATGTGCTCTTTAAAAATAGCTATAACTTCTTTAGCTTCATTTAAACGTAACAACCCAGTATCTACTAAAACACAAGTGAGCTGCTCTCCAATCGCTTTATGCACCAATGCCGCGACAACTGCCGAATCAACACCACCAGATAAACCGACCAGCACTTGATCGTTACCGACTTCATCTTTTATCGCTTGCACCGCATCATCAATAATATGTGCACAAGTCCAGCTGGGCTCACATTGACAAATGTTTACGACAAATTGTTGTAAAATTCGCTGACCTTGTGGCGTATGAGTAACTTCCGGATGAAATTGCAGCGCGTAAAATCCACGTTTAAAATCAGCCATGCCAGCATAGGGAGAACTGTCGGTGCTGCAAATCACTTCAAAACCCGAGGGTAATGCCGTTACATGATCACCATGACTCATCCACACATCGAGTTCTGCCTCGCCATTTTCATTGACTCGATCTTCAATATTTTCGAGTAAAAGTTTAGAAGAATCAATTTGTAATTGGGCATAACCAAATTCAGGCTTATATGATGTATCAACGCTGCCACCCAGTTGCGTCGCCATGGTTTGCATGCCATAACAAATTCCCAATATAGGACAGCCTAATTCAAAAATAATTTCAGGTGCACGTAAACTGTGATCCGATGTGACGGTTTCAGGTCCGCCGGATAAAATAATTCCATTGGGCTTAAAATCAATAATGGTTTGATCATCAATATCAGAGGGCATTAGTTCACAGTAAACACCAATTTCACGCACACGGCGTGCTATTAATTGAGCGTATTGCGAACCAAAATCAAGTATTAAAATGCGATGGCTATGAATATCAATCGTCATGAATCAACCCAGTAATTAGGGGCTTCTTTAGTAATAATAACATCATGCACGTGCGATTCTCTCATGCCGGCCGAAGTTACCCTCACAAATTTCGTTTCATCGTGAATTTTACCGATGGTGGCACAACCGGTATAACCCATGCTAGAGCGCAAGCCGCCCGTTAATTGATGAATTACCGCAGACAAAGGTCCTTTATAAGGAACTCGACCTTCAATGCCTTCTGGAACATATTTACCTTGTTCGTTTTCATTTTCTTGAAAATAACGATCACTGGATCCATGTTTTTGTGACATTGCACCAACCGATCCCATTCCGCGGTAGGATTTATAAGAGCGACCTTGATAAAGTACGACCTCACCCGGCGCCTCTTCTGTTCCTGCAAATAAACCACCAATCATAACCGCACTTGCGCCCGCTGCAATCGCTTTGCAAAGGTCTCCTGAAAATCGAATGCCACCATCAGCAACGACCGGTATGTTTTTGCGCTTTAATGCTTGGCACACATTTGAAATCGCAGAAATTTGTGGTACACCAACACCTGCAACAATTCGAGTTGTGCAAATTGAACCTGGTCCCATACCTACCTTAACTGCGTCAGCGCCTGCATTCATTAATGCAATTGCTGCATCTGCTGTGGCAATATTTCCACCCATTACCTCGATATCGGGGTAATGCTTTTTAATCCAAGTAACTTGATCAATAACACCTTTTGAAAAACCGTGGGCGGTATCAACCACAATTAAATCAACTCCCGCTGCGATTAATCCGGCTACGCGATCTTGAGTATCTGGCGCGGTTCCAACTGCGGCCCCTACACGTAATTGCCCGGATTCTGTTTTACACGCGTTAGGATTTTCTTCTGATTTTAAAATATCTTTAACCGTAATCATGCCACGCAGTTCAAATTTATCATTCACTACCAGCAGCTTTTCGATTCGATTACTCTGAAATAAACTCACCGCAGCCTCACGATCAATCCCTTCTTTGACTGTGATTAGGCGTGCTTTCGGTGTCATTAATTTTGCGACTTTCTGATTCAAGTCGGTTTCAAAACGAATATCACGATTGGTGATAATACCAACCAGCTGCTTACCTTCAATCACAGGCATTCCAGAGATATTGTGTTCTTTTCGGATCTCAATCAACTGACCAATGGTCATATCTGGTGTTACCGTAATTGGATCATTAACCACACCACTTTCAAATTTCTTGACCTTGCGCACCTCAAGTGCCTGTTCTTGTGCGCTCATATTCTTATGCAATATCCCGATACCACC
>CAXMUH010000055.1:0-18292 GCA_964196565.1 uncultured Legionellaceae bacterium
CGCTTTCGGACCGGTAAAAGCATTGGGATTGGGGGTGGTATAAACCGGCCAGGAGCCATGAAAGCTTGGCCATAGTAGCAAATGGGTTATCGCACCGTGACCGGCGCCGCCGAGCCAGGGGACTGCAATCACGCGGGCATAGAACAATGCACCAAAAAACGCGCCAAAGAACATCACTTCAGAGAAAATAAACCATACCATGCCCCAACGAAATGAGCGATTGATTTGCGCGTTATCTAATAAACCCGCACGATTTTCCTTAAATACGGTGCTAAACCAGCCAAACATCATAAAGGCTATTATCAAAGCGCCGGCCAGAAATAAATAAGGCCCAATTGCATTTTTGTGCAACCAGTTAGCCGCACCGGCTAAAAGGCAGAATAAGCCAATAGAACCGATGATGGGCCAATAACTGGGTGCGGGAATATAATAAGATGTTTTTTTATCTTGCATAAATCTAACCTTTAAGTTTTTTTACAGGATATAAAGTATAAGATAACGTAATCTCATGAATATTTTTTGGTAACTCAATATCAAGATGAAAAATAAGCGGCATAGCAAATGACTTGCCTGCTGCTAACGTTTGTTGGGTGAAGCAAAAGCATTCGGTTTTTCTTAAATATTTTGCTGCAATGCCGGGAGTCACACTGGGAATTGCTTGCACGGTTATGCTGTGGTCCGTGAGATTTTTTGCGAAATAATTAATTCTTTTATTTTCACCGGGGTGAATATTAATGCTGCGCGTCATCGGATAAAAGCGCCAGTCGAGTTTGGAATTAATGTGCGCCACAAATTGAACGGTGATGGTGCGAGATTTATCTGTTTTGTTCGCGGGCAGTAGTGCGGTCGCATTGGTTTTGCCATTGATGCCCAACACTTTACACATTAAATTATAAAGTGGCACTAACGAATAAGCGAAGCCAAACATCAAAACCACAACGATAAGTAAAATCCACAGTAGGCGACGGTTTTTACGTTTTAATATTTCTTTGCGATTATTCAACTGATATACCTATCATCAAATTCAGGGGGTGTTTCAAAAGTATGGTAAGGCGGTGGTGAGGGCACTGTCCATTCTAGCCCTTTCGCACCTTCCCAAATTACGCTGTCTACTTTTTTAGTTTTTTTGCGGATGGTTTTTAGCACGTTGGATAGAAAGATAAGTTGAGAAAAACCATAAATAAATGCGCCAATGCTGCAGATCATATTAAAGTCGGAAAATTGTAAGGCGTAATCTGGAATTCTTCTCGGCATGCCAGCGAGTCCCAAAAAATGCATCGGGAAAAAAGTAATATTTAATGAAATAACACTTAACCAGAAGTGCCATTTACCCATGCGTTCGTTATACATATAACCAGTCCACTTTGGCAGCCAGTAATAAACCCCTGCCATTAAAGCAAAAATAGAGCCTGGAATCAGCACATAATGAAAATGCGCCACCACAAAATAGCTGTCCTGGTATTGAAAATCAGCAGGCACAATCGACAACATTAATCCTGAGAAGCCACCGATGGTAAACATAAATAAAAACCCAATCGCAAATAACATGGGGGTTTCAAAGGTAAGAGAACCTTTATACATAGTGACAATCCAATTAAATACTTTAATTCCTGTTGGCACTGCAATTAACATGGTGGTGTACATAAAAAACAATTGTGCGGATAATACAATGCCGGTGGTAAACATATGATGAGCCCAGACGACATAGGAAAGAATAGCAATGGATGCTGTTGCATAAATCATGGCATGACGACCAAATAATTTTTTTCGACTAAAGGTGGGAATGATTTCAGAAATAATGCCAAATGCTGGTAAAATTAAAACATAAACTTCAGGATGACCAAAAAACCAGAATAAATGTTGAAATAATAAAGGATCGCCACCACCGGCTGCATTAAAAAATGTGGTACCAAAATGTCGATCGGTTAACATCATAGTGACTGTACCTGCGAGCACGGGCATAATGCCAATTAGTAAAAATGCAGTAATAAACCAACCCCAAACAAAAATCGGCATTTTCATTAAGGTCATACCCGGCGCGCGCATATTTAAAATGGTGGCAATGATGTTAATCGCACCGAGTATAGATGAAATTCCCGCCATGTGAAGCGTAAAAATCATATAATCAGTACTCGGTGGTCCGTATTCTGTAGACAGTGGCGCGTAAAAAGTCCAGCCAAAATTAGGTGCAGAGCCTTCCATAAATAACGTCGAAATTAAAAGTGTAAATGCAAACGGTAATAACCAAAAACTCCAGTTGTTTAGGCGCGGTAGAGCCATATCCGGCGCGCCAATCATTAACGGAATTTGCCAGTTGGCAAAGCCAACAAAAGCGGGCATCACCACGCCAAAGATCATAAGCAGTCCGTGCATCGTGACCATTTGATTATAAAAATCAGGACTGGTTAATGCGGCCCCGGGTTGAAAAAGTTCAGCGCGAATAATTAATGCCATGGTTCCAGCGACAAAAAACATCACCAGTGAAAGCATAAGATAGAGTGTGCCGATATCCTTGTGATTGGTGGTGGTAATCCAGCGCTTGGCAAAACGAAAAATCCCTTTGGGGTTAAACTTTAGCTGATGTACTTCTTCGCTCATAAGTTAAATTCCATTTATTTTTTTAAAAGTTTATTAATATCAGCAGGTTGCACAATTCCTCCGGCTGCCTTGCCATATTTCTTTTTATCATTATTGCCCCAACTGTTGCGCTCATAGGTAATGACAGCCGCGAGTTCGGCAGCGCTTAATTGCTCTTTAAAGGCTTGCATTGCCGAACCTGCTTTACCATTTAAAACAATTTTAATATGTGGTCCAATTGGACCGGTGGAAATTTTACCGCCTTTAATTGCGGGGAAAGCCGGCGGCATACCAGAACCATCGGGTTTGTGACAGACAGCACAGGTTTTTGTATAAGCCGTTTTACCGGCACTCATTAATTGCGCCAGTGTCATTTTGGTGGCTTTGGGTTTAGCTGCCGTTTTTTTTGTTGAACCGGTAATTTTCACACCGGGCTTTGATTCGGGTCCTGGTTCAGATTCAGGCCCAAGTGTTTTCCCCGTTTTTTCAGCGACCCACTGATTAAAATCTTTTTCAGTTTTTGCAATAATAACAATCGGCATATAACCATGACGCATGCCACACAGTTCTGCGCATTGTCCGCGATAAGTTCCGGGTTTATCAATTCTGGCCCAAGCTTCATAAATAAATCCCGGGATTGCATCGCGTTTAATGCCAAGGTCAGGGACCCACCAAGAATGAATGACATCATTTGACGTAACCAGAAAACGAATTTTTTTATGAATGGGTAGCACCAGTGGATTATCAACTTGCAGTAAATACCATTTATTTTTTTTCGCATCCCCGTCTAATTGATCTTGCGGTGTGGATAAATTACTAAAAAAACTAATGCCTTGGTCAAGATAATCGTATTTCCATTTCCACTGATAACCGGTAATCTTAATATTAATATCGGCCTTTGCATCGTCGTGCATACGAATTAGTACCAGTGTCGATGGGATCGCCATACCAATTAATATTAATGTTGGCACAATAATCCACACCAATTCAACATGAATATTGTGAGAGAATTTTGCTGGTTTGTGACCAAGCGACTTGCGATGCTTGGCCATCGCATAAATCAAAAGGCTAAACACCATCACCCCAATCACCACGCAGATCCAAAAAATGGTCATATGCAGATCGTAAATATCGTGACTGATCGGAGTTACACCACGGGGCATATTAAACATGGGTGTTTGCGCTGCAAGTGAGACACTAAAGCAAAGACTTAATAGCAAAAGCGCGATTTTTATCCATAAACGCCGCATGTATTCCTCCTGAATACGGTTATCACACTATTTTACCACAAACGATAATTTTTGCCCTCAGAACCTTGCTCAGCCATATACTTCACCGCAGCTTTAATTTGTGCATCATCGCACTTGGTGCAGCCGCCGCGCATTGGCATATTGCCATAGCCGCGAATGGTATTGAAAATAATCGTATCCATGCCTTTTTCAAGAATGGGTTTCCACTGCGTTTTATCGCCAAGTTTGGGCGCATTTAAATAATCGGTGGAAGGGTTATGGCAAGCGGCGCAGTATTTAGTATAAATATTTTTTCCATCTTCCAAACTTAACACTTTGACCGGTTCGGCCGCGGGTTTTGATGCGCTACCAACACCGGGTTTACTGATGCTGACAATATAGTCCACCGCATTATCAATGTCTTTATCGCTACAGGTCATGCAAGTTCCTTTCGGTGGCATAGCACCAACGCCATTAATTGCATTTTTATAAAGTGCAGGCATGCCGAGGTTAATGCGTTTTTCCCATGCGGTGGCGTCACCCGTTTTTGGAGCACCTCCGGCACCTGTTGCATGGCAGCCGATACAATATTGTTGATAGACTGCTTTACCTGCGGCAAGCCCGGTGCCGTGTGTTTTTTTAGGTGGTGATTTAGATTTAGTAGTTTTTAGAAAAAAGGCAATGGCTTTAATATCATCATTATTAAGATACATCAAACTGTCGTGATTCGCTTCAAGCATTGGCCCTTGAACCATACCGCCACCGATCAGTTTATCTTTTTTAAATACCGCTTTAATCTCTTTCATTGAGGCATGAGCCATCAGTTTACTGGTAATATTGGGCGCGAAAAATCCTTCCACCATATTACCGGCCAGAAAATATTGATTAGCCGGTGCGGCGAGTGAGTATTTGGGGGTAAAGAGATAATAGGACGGGGTGTGACACATTCCGCAATGACCGAGGCCTTTGACCAGATACGCCCCACGATTCCATAACTCCGGTTTGTTTGGGTTGGGCTTATAAACACCGGTTTTTTGAGTGCTGAAAAATAATATCCGCCAGCCGAGTTGGCTAAAGCGCCAATTAAAAGGCCAAGCCATGGTGTTGGCTTTATTGGGGTTTGTGGAAGCAGGAATGGAATTGAGATAAGCTCGAATTGCTAAAAGATCTTTAGTTGTAATTCGATTAAAGAAAAGATAAGGGAAAGCAGGATAATAATATTGACCTTTGGGATTGATTCCTTCACGCATCGCTTTAATAAACTGCTCATTTTTCCATTTGCCGATGCCGTGCTTTTCATCCGGGGTGATGTTGGGTGCATAGATTGTGCCAAAGGGCGTCTTGATAGGAAAGCCGCCTGCAAAGGGCGTGCCACCAGGGGCTGTATGGCAGGCGATGCAATCGCCCAGTTTGGTTAAATATTCGCCTCGCTTGATGACTATGGCTCGTTGCCCGCTGCCATAATGCACTTTGGGGTAAATCGGATAAACACCGCTATGCTTGGAGCGTATATAATCATGTGCTGCAGGCGCGCTATTGATAAATAGAGCTGAGAGAGTAAGTGAAAAGATCAAAGCGCGTATTATTTTCATTGCTGTTAATTTCACAATAGTTGTGTAAAATGTTTCCTTGCCGAATGTCTTTGATTGGCATTGGTAGATTCATCATAAACGATTTGGCGTACGAGTCCAATCCTAGCCGAGGAATAGAGTGTGAAAATTGTACTGATTGCAGCGATGGCAAAAAACCGAGTGATTGGTTTCCATAATCAAATGCCGTGGCATTTGCCGGCGGATCTTAAGCATTTTAAACAGGTCACCCTAAATCACCCGATTGTGATGGGGCGCAAAACTTTCGAAAGTATTGGCCGCCCGTTGCCCAATCGACGTAATATTGTGGTTTCCCGTCAAATGAATTTAAAGCTCGAAGGCGTAGAGGTATTTAATTCGCTCGAAACAGCCCTAGCAGAATTACACAATGAAGCCGAGGTGATGATTATTGGTGGCCAGACTTTGTTTGAACAAATGATGCCGGTCGCCTCGAAAATGTATTTAACCTTTATTGACTTAGAAATTGATGGCGATACCTTTTTCCCAGAGTGGGACAAAGAAAAATGGCATCAGGTTTCCATAGAGAAACACATGCCTGATGATCGAAACCCCCACCCTTATCAATTTGTCGAGTTGACCGTTTAGTCGAAATTATACCGCCGGAACAGCAAAGCGTTTTTTATCTTCGACGCGAATGGCGGTTAGCTCATGTCCCCAAGCGCAACCGGTATCGAGTGCATGCGTATAAGGTTGATCGCATTGACCATTTAAATAAGCCCAGTGACCAAAGTAAATTTCAGTTTTGTCTTCTGGGTCGCGCCATTCATACCAGGGTTTATAGCGTTCGTCGGTAATGTCAGTTTTACGTTGCGCACTAAAATCCAGTTCACCTTGTTGGGTGCAAAAACGCATTCGCGTTAAGACATTAGTGATATAACGTAAACGTGCTTGGCCAGTTAAATTATTATTCCAGATTGCCGGTTCATTACCAAACAGATCTTTTAGATACTTTTTGAAATGTGGGCCTTGTAATTCAGCTTCCACTTCTTTTGCGAGTGCTATAGTTTGGCTTAGGCTCCATTGTGGAGGAATACCAGCATGGACAAGCAGTTGATTATTTTCAAATTGAGTTAATGGTTGGTGGCGCAGCCAATCTTGCAATTCCAGCCGATCCGGCGCTTGCATCACTTCATATAATGTGTGGGTAAATGCATCCAGCGGCATAAGCTCAAACCCAAGAATTAAAAAATATAAATCATGATTGCCAAGCACAATTAAAGGATTTTTTAAATCTTTTAAGAAACGTAATACGGCTAATGAGTCGGGGCCGCGATTAATAAGATCACCAACAAATCCCAATTGATCGCGATCGGGGTTGTAATTGATTTTCTCGAGCAGCTGTTGTAACTCTATATAACAGCCTTGCACATCTCCGATAATATATGTCGACATTATTTAAATCTATTCCCCGCGGGTATTTAATATGCTTCGGCTTTTAATGGCGATTCTTTATCAGTTAACCCAAACTTTAATTCAGTACCGATACCTTTAAAAATAGCTGAAAAAATTGAAGACCGAACCGAATAGGTTTTTATATGTTTTGCGTTAAATTCTTTATGCATCACTGTCCACACATCACCGGTGCCATCAGCCAGGCCTAGCTTCACTGCTGTTTCTCCAGTCCAGAAGTCACCTGAGAAAAGTATTTTGTGGTCACCTTTGAGACGTTTGCCACGACCGTTAATCACATCTTGAATAAAATTTTGATGCACTTCGGCCAACACACTATCAACTTTAGTGCGGTCTGCTGGTGTGAGTTGTTTAAATGGGTCCAATCGATTTTTATCTAGACCTGCAGTAAACACTCGGCGAGTGATGCCTAATTTTTGGATGGCGTCGACAAAACCAAAGCCGGAAAGTACCACGCCGATCGAGCCTGTCAACGTGTCGCGATTCACATAGATTTTATCTGCAGCGCTTGCAATTAAATAAGCACCTGAAGCCAGGGAGTCTTCACCCACAACCACCACTTTTTTATGATATTGTTTTTTGAGTTCGAGAATTCGATCATGAATAATCGAAGCTTGGGCGGCGGTTCCACCGGGTGAGTTGATTAATAAAATAACGCCCCGTGCTTTTTTGTCTGCAAAGGCTTTTTTAATCGCTGGGAGTGCGTAACGCACCGAAAATGCACGATTGGGCATAATTGTACCGGTTAGGCGAACCATGGCAACATAAGGGCCAGTGGGTACTTTGGGGCTAAATCCGCTTCCAAACAATAACACAGCGTAGATAATAACGATTACAATCCAAATAAGTGAGCGAATATTGCGCCAAAGGCGATCTGAGCGTTTTTCTTTGATGAGAGATTTAACTAGGTCTTGTTGAACTTCATTATTCATAAAAAATTTCCCGTGATGTTGAAGAGCTTAGTATATGTAATCTACATTCTATAGTCGATACATCAACTTCACTCCAAGTGCATATAAAAATGGTATGTAATATTTAACCGGTTTCTCATTGCTTCGGCCATAACCGGCAACATATTGAAAAAATAATTCCAGCATCACATGGGTTTGGAAAACATAATTGACGCCAACACCAAATGTTGCGCTAACTTGTGAACCGCTGGTGATAATGTCTTTGCGTTCGGTAAAATCAACTCCAGCATTGGCAAAGCCGCGAAAGCCACTGTTACTAATTCGAGTCATAAATTTTGCCACTAAAATATAAGCCCAAGTTTCTGAACTCATATCAACGGCATTTTCTAGTGGATTTACGCTACTGTAAAAAGTATAGCTTTTATCTAAATGAATAACGGTAGTTGGAAAACGGATATAGGTGGCTTCAAGCGCCCAAAAAGGTTTTACCTCAAAGCCAATGGTTGCGCCCCAAACAGCGCCATCATCACCAGCTGAGATGGGTGCAGAAACAGATAACATGGTTGGGTCGCAAAGGGGATCCGCCGGATCACAACTAATGACCAATTTACTCCAGTCAGTACTGCCATAGCCGACGATAGCACCAAAATAGAATGGACGTTGCTTCCATAAAGTAAGATTCGGCCTCGGGTCTTTAGGGTGTTGCTTTTTTAAATCAGTATGTGAATGTTTAGCTTGAATGACCGAAGCTTGCCCGGATAAAGCGAGATACGAAGGTTCTGCGAATGCAAGCTCTTGGATAAAAAATGACAGAATAATGATAACAGTAAATAAAAACTGTTTAGGCAACATATAGACTCCGGTGTAATGCGGTCAAGTCTTGATGTTATACATTTAAAAGCGTTTAAGTAAATGTATAAAGCCAAGACTTGACCCCTTGCTCCTTAGCAATTAGCTTGAGCGTAGCTTACAGCCGTAACGCACGAAGCATGATCAGCATTAGGCGGAAACATGTTTCTATATTTAGTACAAAACCCAGAAACATTAGTCACATGCCTAATGTTGGTAGTAATGTTATGCATTGTACAAAGACCGGCTGGTTGATGTAGCTTACAGTAATGGACTGCGCTGGCGTAGAAGCAGCTGCAAAAATTTGCGTCAGAGGTTTCGCAGGTTCCTGGAGCTGAGACTCGAGTTAACGCTTCTAAAGGGTTGGCAACACTAAGTGCCGGGATGAGTGCTAAGGCGAATACGCTCGATAATATAAATTTTTTCATAAGAAAATCCTTGTAGGTTAATTTGAAAATAATCCTATTCTCAGGTCAAAAGAAATGAGTTAGGCATCCTTACCCCGGCGCGGTTTATTTTTGCGCTCGGACTGCTAAAACATCGCATTTAGCAGCATGTAGAATAGCATTTGCGCGTGATCCGAGCAAAGCTTCTAAACCATGATGTCCGTGAGTGCCGACAACAATAAGATCAGTGTTTAATTTTTTCGCTAGTTCTAAAACGTAATGTTTAACGCTTCCCATTTCGATATGTTGATGTTGTGGTGGAATATCAAGCTCTTGCGCCTGTTCGGATAATTTTTCACGGGCGGCAGCTTCAATGGCTTGTTCTAAATTTAAGTCAATCGGAACTGAAAACTCGCCGCCATAAGCTGCAGGTGCATTTTCGATCACATGGATAATATCGAGGCTGGCTTGAGTGCGATTGGCAATTTCACGCACTTTTTTGGCAGCTAATGAACAGTTGTCGGATAAATCAGTGGCGAATAGAATATGTTTATAGTTCATAAATTAAAATCCTTTATTGGTTTCGACTAAAAAATTACTGATGTTTACATAATCATCTACGCTAAGTTGCTGAGGACGAGACTTTGGGTCAATTCCAAGTGCGCTTAATGATTTTGCGTCAATTATCCCTTTTAAACAATTGCTGAGCGTTTTTCGCCGATAAGTGAAAGCATTCTTAACAATTTGGCCGAATAAATCAAGGCTTTTTGCCTCTACCAAAGGTGATTTTGGAGTCATGCGTACAAAAGCGGAAATAACTTTGGGTGGTGGCTGAAATGCAGATGGTGGAATTTCAAATAAAAATTGATTATCACAATAATATTGGGTCATTACGCTTAAGCGGCTGTAATTTGTATCGCCAGCGGGGGCGCACATGCGCTGCACGACTTCTTTTTGCAGCATAAAGTGCATATCTTTAACCAAATTAATTGAGCCAAACAGATAAAACAATAATGGGGTGGAAATATTATACGGCAGGTTGCCAACGACGCGCAGAGACTGAGGCTTGTGGCTGATGCTCGTAAAATCAAAGCGAAGCACATCTTGGTTATGAATGTTCAATTGTGGGTAGTGCTGTTTTAAATGTGCAGCTAAATCACGGTCAATCTCAATGACATCGAGTAGGTCACAGATTGGTAGCAATAATTCAGTTAACACCCCCTCACCCGGCCCAATTTCGACGAGGTGCTCGCCTGGTTGTGGATGGATGGAGCGAATAATTTGATTAATTATAGAAGCTTCAACTAAAAAATGTTGTCCGAAGCGTTTACGTGGGCGATGTTTGCTATTCATAGTGGTTCGGTTAATTTAATTGCTAATTGGACGGCGCTCACTAAACTGCTTTCATCTGCATTTTTGTTGCCGGCTAAGTCAAACGCACTACCATGGTCAACAGAAGTGCGGATAAACGGTAAACCAAGCGTTACATTAACAAGCTTGCCAAACCCTAAAGTTTTAAACACCGGCAATCCTTGATCGTGAAACAAGGTAATTATAACATCAACCGGATTTTTTTCTGCCCATTTAAATACTGTGTCTGCAGACACGGGACCGATGATGTCTATATTTTGTTGGCGTAATTTGTTTAAGGTGGGTTCGATAATATTTATTTCTTCACCACCAATGCAACCTTGTTCACCGGCATGCGGATTAAGGCCAGTGATGAGTAATTTAGGATGCTTAATCTGAAAAAGGTTTTGTAACGCGTGATTAATAATATGAATAGTGACGGTTAAGTTTTCTTCAGTGATAGCAGCGGGGACTTCGGCTAGTGGAATATGTGTAGTCACTAATGCTAAGCGTTTTTCCCCGAGAGTAAAAAGCATCACCGCTTTTTCCACGCCGGATTTCTCTGCAAGATAATCGGTATGACCGTTAAAATTAATGCCATGTTGATTGATCAGCGCTTTATTTATGGGGCCGGTGACTAATGCACTAAATTCACCATTAAGACAACCATCAATCGCTAAGTCTAGGGCTGATAGCGCGCAGCCTGAATTGGCCACATTGGGTTGGCCTGGTTGGCATATTTCGGCAAGCGGCTGATGTATAATGGAAAAGGGTGCTGGAGCTTCGGCTTGATATTCGGGTAAATCGATTTTTAAATCAAGTCCGGCCGCGCGTTGTTCTAGCATGTTTTTATCAGCAATCCCAACCACAGGGATTGGGAATTTATGCCCTGCCAGCTTGACCAAAATATCCGGCCCTATGCCAGCTGGCTCGCCTGGTGTGATAATGATCGGTTTTAACCTTTGCATTAACTGCTGGGATATATTTTTATATAAGCATTTTTACGCAATTGCTTTAACCACTTTTCTAATGCTTTACGGAATTTTTGTTGAAACAGCATTTTCTGTGCTTGTTGATCCGATACGGTTCCCAGATCTTTTTTAATGTTAACCAGTTTCAGTACATGATATCCGTTGCCAGCAAGAATTGGTTGTGACACACCGCCTTTTTTCATTTTAGCAACAGGCACAGAAAATAAATCAGGTAAATCGGATAATGGTTGCCAGCCCATATCGTTGGTTTTAATGAGTGGGTCGCTTTTAGAAATGTGTTTACCATTTTTTAATTGCTGAATAAGATGCTGGGCATTTTTAAGTGCGCTATATTTTTGAGTACTGGTTGGGTGTGCTTGTAAAGGCACTAAATAATCAACAATGTAATAATCATTGGTTTCATTTTGTTTTTGCAATTTGAGTTTAAAAGCTTGGATTTGCGCTTTAGTAATATTCAATGAACCGCTTATCGCTTGTTGTTGCAAGTTACTTACGATCAATTGATCACGAATTTGTTTTTGAAATGCAGAAAAATCAATATTTTGGTCTTTTAATTTTTGTTTTAGTTGGTCAAGCGTCATATTATTCTGTTTGGCAATGTGACCAATGGCAGCGTCCACTTGAGCTTGGGTGGCTTTAATTTTGTTTTGACTAGCAATTTGCAATTGCAGTTTCTGATAGATGAGACCTTGAATGATTTTATCTTTCAGTTTTTTGTCAGAAGGTATGGGGATACCGCGTTGGCGAAATTGCTGCTTTGCAGCATCAACGGCATTATCAACATCACTTTGGGTGACAATCTCTTGATTGACCACAGCGACAATGCGATTGATGGGTTCAACTGATCCACTGCTAGAAGTGGCGGGGCTAGGCAGAGCAAATGCACCCAAGTTGAAAGCGAGTAGCAATGTGATGATTAACGTGCTAAATAATTTGTTCATTTATTTTATTACCTTTATGGTTTGTAGCCAGGAATAATGCTTTGGACAAGACCGCTTGTTCCAGAGCCAAAGCTGCCCAGTCCTTTGAGTGTCAGCTCAACAAAATAACTCATTTCGAAGTCATTTTTCAAGCCACTGTTTTGATTGATCGTCGATTGATTGAATAACCTCTTGATTATTAAGCGAATTGCCCAGCAACAACTATCATATTGTATGCCTCCATAGAGGGTATCAAATCGTTTTGTATAGAAGTCATAGTCAGAATAACCCAATGCGCTTACCCGATCATTTAAAGGCCAGGCGAAATTAAATACAAGATGGGTGGAATTATTAACAAAATCGTTAGCTGTGTTGTCGGTGGTTGGGGTAAAAGTTGCAATGGAATGAGGGTTAGCGCTGACAAAAAGGTAATTAAGATGAAAGATCCGGTGGCCACCACGATTATAGCCGATGCCAAATCCTGCATTGTTGGTGGTGCTAAATTTGGGATCCCATGCGACTGTCCCTGTAAATGACCACAAGTCGTTCGGAAAAAACGAAAGATTAGCAACCACAGGGGAGAAATCACGTTGAGTCAAGTTGCAGCCTGGGATTAAACAAACTTTGGGTTGAGAGATATAATAGATATCACCCACATTGGCACTTAATATACGAGCACCATTGCTGTTTCGAATAATATTAGAGCTGAGACCAAAGCTCACTTGATTTGCATTTTCAATTCGATCATAGCTTTCAAAAGTGTTGAGCGCATATAATTGGTCGAAGAAAAAAGGCAGTTGTATGGTATCAAAGTTAGGTAGCTTGTCTTGATTGGTGTAGGGTACATATAAATAGTATAATCGTGGCTCAAGGGTTTGATTATAAGAGTCATGATGCATACTAAAGTGACGAAAAAGATGCAAGCCCATATCGATGTCAACGATCGGCAATCCTCGTGTTAGTTTGGAATTTATTCCTGGAATTGAATTTTGAGTATCATAAACTGTTTCGTCAAACCAAACCTCAGGTTTAATATACGCAGCACTGTTTTCAAGCATTAAATTAAATCCGGGTCGAAGATGAAAGCGAGTGCCAAAGGGTTTGCCGGGAAATAGTATACTTTTGTATTCAAAATTAGTGAAGTCGTTATCTATTTCAAAGCTAAAGTCATCTGAAAGTGGGTAATAACCAAAAGCATTAAGGTCTGGCAATCGTCGATACTGGTCAAGTGCTTGTTTGATTGCTTGCCGCGGCCCTTGAATTTGAGTGATTAAATGCAGCGTTTGATAACCCTGGGCATACAGGCTGCTGTCCCAGTGGACGCCATTGTATCGCAATTGAAATAGGTTTAGCAATTGGTTAGTGGTTGAATTTGCAGACAAAGAGGGCGTGCTGACATCGGTTAAATAATAAGGATCACTGACCAGATTCAAATAATAACGCATGGATAAATGTTGGTTAAACTGAGAGTTATCTCGCATACCAAGCATGCCGCGTTGATTTTTCATCTTGGTCAATGCGTTTAAATAAGGTTCGTAGACGTCTGGCGGATAGTTTGTGTTATCGGAGGAATACGTGTTAATTGCATTACGACGAAACTTGCTAAAACGCTGATCATCGGGTAAAAAATTAAAGAAAATTGTGCCATGAGAGCTTTTTGTTAGGTAGCGAAATACAGAGGCTAATAGAAAACCACGGCTTCCATAGAGTTCAGGCGTTAGCAAAAGATCGTAATTGGGGGCTATATTAAAATAATAGGGAAGTGCTAAATAGATTCCCGAGTTACTGGTCTGACCAATTACTGGAAACAGTATGCCGGTTTTACGATCGTTGTTGAGTTGAAAATTATAATAGGGAAAATAGAAAACCGGGATATTTTTTAAGCGAATAACGGCATTGTATGCTTGGCCGACGTTGTTGGTTTGATCCAAAATCAGTGTCGATGTTGAAAATTGCCACGCAGGAGATTTGGGCGGGCAAGTTGAAAAGGTTGCATGTTTTAGGGTAATCACTTTGTTGGAATCTTGAATTGCGCTGGCTGCAGTTCCCCAGGCATTATAAGGCCCAGGTAATGGCCCGCTTTCCGAACCTTTGCTAAAGTAATGATAAGCGATCTTTCTAATGTCAACGGTTCGTGGATAGAGGGTGACTATGCCACTGTCGGTTACAAACAGAGATTTTTCTTGGTAAATGCGCACATGGCCTATGATGGCGAGTTTATCTATTTTATTGGTTTTGCTGTTTCGGAAAATATAGACTTTGTCAGCGTATATAACACGCCCTGGTTGAGTGATAACCACATTGCCTTTTAATACCGACAGGCCTTTTAATCTAAATTGTTCTGGTCCATTCGCTGTAATTTGAATGGGGGCGTTTTTGTAAACGAGAGGGTGATTTTTAATGTATTGAGGTACGGTGTAAACCCCAGGACAAAAATCTTTTTGTACGGGTGTCTGTTCCCACCCCAGTTCATCAGCGATATGTTGCAGATATTGAGTTCTTGGCAAATGGGTTGGTAGCGTGCCAGATGAGGCTTTGTGCACCGAGCGATGTTTATACTTTTGAGTGCGTTGTTTGATTAGGGTGGATTTTTTTTTACGGACTATTTTTTTTGTTGCTTTGTTCAGGTTTGCTTCATAATGGCTGAGTGGAAATACCTTGGGTGGGGCATTGAGTGCGCTCGAGCTTATGCGATGGCTTTTGGGTTGTACCACTATTTGATCAGCAAACGCCGTCATTGAGTATAATGTGGTGCTTAACAAGATGCCAAATACTGATCCTGAAAGCCTTGTTGTTTTTTTGATTTTCACGTCCAATATTTCTTTTGTGAATCGTGCCAGATTATGTTTGAATAATAAACTTATTTAATAAGATAAGCTATAATCCCCTATTTATGGATAAAATTATGCCAGATGCAACCAGAGCTGACACCAATACAACACCGCCGCTTATACTGACACAGCGATATATGCAAATGCAAGAATGGTTGCAGAAAATACTCGAGCGGCCGATTACAAGTCTAACAAAAATTGCTGGAGATGCGAGTTTCCGCTGTTACTATCGCCTCTGTGTGGGTGAGCAGAACTATGTGGTGATGGATGCGCCACCGGATAAAGAGAGCTGCGCGGCCTTTGTTGCGATTGCTGAAAAATTTCGCGATGTGGGTGTTGGTGTGCCAGAAATTTTTTACCAAGATCTCGCGCAGGGTTTTATTTTGTTATCGGATTTAGGTGACGATTTATACTTGCAAAAACTTAAACGTCAGACTTGCGGTGATTTGTATCATCGTGCATTCCAAACATTGTTAAGCATTCAGCAATGCAGAACTCAAGGTGATTATCCATTACCAGAATATAGTCCGAAGCTATATCAAACTGAAATGCAGTTATTTCCAGCTTGGTATTTGGCAAAATATAAAAAAATTGCGCTGACGCAAAAAGAGCATGATATTTTAAATCAGCTTTTTGCAAAACTTGTTGATAATGCAATCGAGCAACCACAAGTGTGTGTGCATCGTGACTATCATTCACGAAATTTGTTAGATTGCAAAAAAAATAAAGTGGGTGTGCTTGATTTCCAAGATGCTGTTTGTGGGCCGATTACTTATGATTTGGTTTCTTTATTAAGAGATTGTTATATTGATTGGCCACAAGAAAAAATATATCAGTGGGTTGAAGACTACTATTTAAGTCTTAAACAGAATAACTTGCTGAAGCAGGAAACGCTTGCAGAATTTATACGTTGGTTCGATTTAATGGGATTGCAAAGGCACTTGAAATGTCTAGGTATTTTCGCGCGCCTGGATATCCGCGATCAAAAACCCAATTATCTACAAGACATTCCGCGCGTTTTAAGTTATGTTAAATCCGTTTGTGAGCGATATGCAGAATTTTCTGCATTGTTGCCTTTTTTAGACAGTAAGTAGTCAATGATGGGGGTTGTATGAAAGCAATGCTGTTAGCAGCAGGGCGTGGTAGGCGGTTGAGGCCATTAACCGATGATGTGCCAAAACCACTGATACCCGTTGGCCAGCATCGATTAATAGAATATTCAATTTTAAAGCTAAAAGCAGCCGGTATTAACAATATTGTAATTAATGTTTGTTATCTTGCAAAAAAAATTATTAGTTTTTTAGGTGATGGTTCGCGTTATGGTGTTAATATTGAATATTCGCTTGAGGGCGAGGAGTGCCTTGGCACCGGCGGTGGTATTTATCGCGCATTAACTTTGTTGGGCGATAAACCGTTTTGGTTGATCAGTGCGGATATTTGGAGTGATTTTATTTCCTTTGATGCGCAGTTAAATAAAGACACTTATGCACATTTGTTAATGGTGCCCAATCCAGAGTTTCATCCTGATGGTGATTATGGCATTTCAGAACAAGGCATAATTAGCACGCAGCTACCCAAATTTACCTATTCAGGAATTTCTTTATTGGCCCCTAAACTTTTTAACGGCTGTCGCGATGAGGAATTCTCATTGTCTCCGATATTTAATAAGGCGATTAAGCGCAGCCAGGTAAGCGGCGAATTATTTGCAGGCGACTGGTTTAATGTCGGCACTGAAAAACAATTAAAGCGCTTGCGTGAAAAGCTGAGTGGCCAGGTCGAGTGTTGAGTCAGTTTTAGGTGTTTGGCTTCTCGTCAGAAGTAGCCCGGACGGCTTGCCGGCCGGGAGGCATCTCATACTGAGTCGTGCTTCGCACAACATTCCCGGCCAAAAATAAATTTTTGTCCGGGCTACACCTATAACTAAACCGCGTTGGGTATAGTGTCGGTAAAGCCTGAAATTCTTTAAAGAATACCTCTAATCCATTGTGAAATATCATTAATTTCTTGTGGGCAAACCGCATGTTCCATTGGGTATTCATGAAAGCTCACTGGAAATTTCAGATCTTTGAGTAGTTGATAGGTATGTTCAGCGAGCGCTAAAGGAATAACAGGGTCGTGAACGCCGTGTGCTATCATAATAGGTGTTTTTGCATTGGTGCTATCGTAGGATGCGAGCTCACTAGCACTTGGCAGACAAGTTGATAAAGCGAGAATACCAGCCAGTGGTTTTGCAAAATGTAACCCTGTATATAAAGCAATGCTGCCGCCTTGCGAGAAACCAGCTAAAATAATTTTGTTGCTTGGAATTCCCTGATTGATTTCATGATCAATTAATTCTTCAACAAATTGTTGTGATTGTTTGACGCCGGCTTCGTCTTTGGTAATGGATTCGCCTTTTGATGCGATGGTGGTTTCACCGAGATTATGTACATCAAACCAGGCGCGCATTTCCATATTGTTGTTAAGCGTAATGGGTCGAACCGGTGCGTGGGGGAAAATAAAACGCAGTGGCAGATCTAAATTTAATTGTGGCACAATATCGACAAAGTCATGGCCATCAGCGCCAAGGCCATGCAGCCAGATGATGCTTGCTGTTGCGGGCTGTTTTGGTTCAATTGTTACGCATTCCAGATTCATGCCTTGTCCCCTTTGCAAGTTGATAAGACCGGTATTAAAACGTATTTGATTTCGTTATACTAGCGCACTCAAAGTAAATTGTTAAAAAGGAGATAAATATCCGCGGGGCAAGCCCCTCGGCATTTATCCTGTTTAGATTTCGCCTACGCGGGAAACCCGCGTAAACGGCGACTCAAGGGGAGCGAACACTCGCTCCCCTTGAGAAACCCCACTCGTAAGGTCCCGCGGCAAGCCGCGGGGAATAAATTTTATGATTATAAAAAGGACATTTATTGCATTGTTGCCACTCCTGCTATCGGGATGTGGGCATGTGGGACCTTTATATCTTCCTAAAGATGATCATAAGTCAGCTAGCCTCACACTTTCTCATGAAAAAAAACTAAACGAAAAGTAGCTTTAATAAACACCATTTGGTTATAATTCTCTCTTTGTGGGTATTATATATTCGGAGTGTTTAATGTTTAGTCGAGTTGTAAAATTCGGTGCTAGCGCTATTGTAATTGCTATTCCTTTCGTTGCTTTTGGTTCGACGAATATCAATAAGCAGGATATTGCAAAACAAGAGCAAAAAATAGCCAGCGAGGAAAAGC
>CAXMUH010000056.1:0-10601 GCA_964196565.1 uncultured Legionellaceae bacterium
GGAGTAATTTTGACATTTCAGTCTATTTTTCAAGCTATTTACGTTGAAAGTAGGAAATTACATGAAACATCAACTACATTTATTAATGAGGTGTTAGCTTAAGTTTGTAGACAGGAAAAGAGAGGTATTTTTGCGGCGAGATGTACAGTCATAAAGGTAGGTAAATTTTAGACACCTAATTGACCTTAGATTATTTGGCGAGGATTATTATGTTTAGCTGCTCATTAGAAAATACATTGAACTATGCCTTCTCTCAGGCCCGAGAGAAGCGCCATGAGTTTATTACCGTTGAGCACCTGCTGTTAGCTCTCATCGATAATCCTGAGGCAAACAAGGTGTTAGCGTCCTGTGGCGCCAATTTAGATCGTTTGCGAGCTGGTTTGGGTATCTTTATAGATGAAACCACCCCTCAATTCCCAACCACTGTAGAGCGTGAGATTCAGCCTACGTTGAGTTTCCAGCGAGTGCTCCAACGTGCCATTTATCAAGTACAAAACAGTGGCTTAGCAGAAGTTACCGGCGTTAACGTCCTATCCGCCATATTTAGTGAGCCTGAGAGCCAGGCGGTGTATTTCCTAGGGCAGGAGAATGTGACTCGTGTGGATGTGATGAACTATATCTCCCATGGGATCGTTAAGGAGGTGGGTGATTTTAATAAGCTTTCAAATGACCCCATGCCAATGGAGCCTGGAACCACTAATGCGCCAGATGGGCAAAGTGAAGATAATTTAATTGAGCTTTACACCGATAATCTAAATGAGCGCGCGCGTATGGGCCGCATTGACCCACTGATTGGTCGTGAAGATGAATTAACGCGTGTGATACAGATTTTATGCCGACGCCGTAAAAATAACCCATTGTTGGTGGGGGAGGCGGGTGTCGGTAAAACCGCAATTGCGGAAGGTTTAGCGCAACGCATTATCGATAAGAAAGTGCCAAAACCATTAATGTCGTCGACAGTATATTCTATTGATTTGGGTGTTTTGTTGGCAGGAACAAAATACCGTGGTGATTTTGAAAAACGTTTTAAATCTGTTTTAAAAACTCTGGCGCGCGATGAGAATTCCATTGTTTTTATCGATGAAATTCATAATCTGGTGGGGGCGGGTTCTGCAACCGGCGGCACCATGGATGCATCGAATCTAATAAAGCCATTATTAGGGACTGGTGAATTACGTTGCATGGGCGCAACCACTTATGAAGAATTTCGTAATTATATTGCAAAAGATCATGCGCTGTCACGTCGCTTTCAACACATTGATATCGAAGAGCCAAATTACAATGAGACATTAAAAATTCTCCAAGGTTTGCGTTCGCGTTTTGAGCGTTTTCATGAGGTGCGATACACTGCAAATGCGTTGAAACGTGCGGTTGAGCTTTCTTCGAAATATCTATTTGATCGCAAACTCCCAGATAAAGCGATTGATGTAATTGATGAGGCGGGTGCCTATATGCGTTTAAAGGCCACCACCGAGAGTAAACAGACAATTACCAGTTGTGATATTGAAGCCGTCGTTGCTAAAATTGCAAGAGTACCACTTGAAACCATCTCCACCACAGAAAAAGAAGTTTTGCGTGATTTGCCGCGCAAGCTAAAACGTGTGGTGTTTGGCCAAGACGCTGCAATTGAAGAATTAACCGGTGCCATCAAACTCGCGCGCGCAGGTTTGCGTGATGCGCATAAACCGGTGGGCTCATTTTTGCTGGCGGGCCCAACGGGTGTTGGTAAAACGGAAGTGACGCGTCAACTTGCTAAAGAGTTAGGTGTGGAACTGATTCGTTTTGATATGTCAGAATATATGGAAAAACACGCGGTATCACGATTAATTGGTGCGCCTCCTGGATATGTTGGTTACGAACAAGGCGGGTTATTGACCGAAGCGATTAATAAACACCCGCACGCCATATTATTATTGGATGAGATCGAAAAAGCGCATGTCGATATTTATAATATTTTATTACAAGTAATGGATTATGGTCAGCTGACGGATAATAACGGACGTAAATCCGACTTCCGTCACGTGATGGTTATCTTAACCACCAATGCAGGCGCACAAGGAATGGACCGTAATCCGATCGGGTTTAGCGAACAAGAGCAGGGTGGTGAATGTTTAACTGAAATAAATCGTCTTTTCAGTCCTGAATTTAGAAATCGACTGGATGCTGTGATTCAATTTAACTTTTTGGACAGCTCGGTTGTGAGCAAGGTTGTGGATAAGTTAATAAAAGAGTTACGCGAACAATTGAAACAAAAAGATGTGAAATTAACAATCGACAATGCAGCTAGGCAATGGTTAGCAAAAGCTGGATATAATCGCAAAATGGGCGCAAGACCGATGGCGCGTCTCATTCAAGAAAAGCTGAAGCTTCCGTTGGCGACAGAATTATTGTATGGCAAGTTATCTGACGGCCCGAAAGAAGTTAACATTAAAGTCGTAGATGATGAGCTAACTGTGGAAGTTTAATTCGATTTCTGCCACGGTGGTGCACAAACCAAGTTCTCTAAACGCGCATACCCGCGTCATTTATGGCGTTCATTCCACATAAATTATCAAAATTATGCTTGACTCAAAGACAGTAGCCTACAAGTTATACCATTTTAGTTACAATTCCGGTTGCCACTGTCATTGTGGCGCCAATGCATGCCGCTGTTGTTTGGCTAAAATTAACTGCAAAAAATAGTCCGCCGACAAGTACGCCCGAGCCTGCGCAGGCTCCCGCCTTGGCAAATGGGCTTTCTAATATTCCAGGAAGAATGAATGGCGCATAAAGCGTTGAATAAAAGTCTCGACACACAGCCGCTGAGATTAACGGTGAAGTAATGCCAGCGACTAACCCGAATGTAAAGTAGACTGGTGCGCTAATAACTTGTCTCACAAAATCTCCTATAAGTAATCCCATATTCCCATAAGTTAGGAAAAAAATAGACTACACTACAGAGATTAAATTAGTCTTAATTTAACGAAAAAAATATCTGGATTATTTAGCGGGGGGTTCAGTTGGAGGTTTTTTACCTGAATCACGGAAAATAATTCGACCACGACTTAAGTCGTAGGGTGTTAGTTCAACTATGACTTTATCACCGGTTAGAATGCGAATATAATTTTTACGCATGCGTCCAGAAATGTGCGCATTGATGATGTGGCCATTTTCAAGCTTAACGCGAAAGGTGGTGTTGGGTAGACTCTCTACAACAACGCCTGACATTTCGATGGATTCTTCTTTGGCCATATTCTTGTAATTCCTAGGTATATTAAAAAAGAGCCGCTATGATGCACGATAATTTGTCAGCAAGCAAGTTTTGCTTTGCCTAATTAAATATATACGAATTTTCTGAATTTACAATTCATCCAAGTATTTATCAGCATCTAATGCTGCCATGCAACCCACGCCTGCAGAGGTTACCGCTTGACGGTAAACGTTGTCAGATACATCGCCGGCAGCAAAAACGCCGGGGGCGCTGGTTGCAGTAAAGTTGCCTTTAATGCCTGAATTAATGGTGATATAACCTTCTTCATCCATATCGAGCTGATCTTTAAAAATTTTGGTATTGGGGTCATGCCCAATGGCGATAAAGCAGCCTTCAACTTCTAGATCCTTGGTTGCATCGGTTTTTACATTTTTAATACGAACGCCAGTAACGCCTGAATCATTGCCTAAAACTTCATCTAAGACATGATCCCACTCGATGGTAATGTTGCCGGTTTTAGAGCGCTCAATAATCCGATTGGCTAATATTTTCTCAGCGCGAAACTCATCACGTCGATGCACAATGGTGACTTCTGCTGCAATATTGGCAAGATATAATGCTTCCTCAACCGCGGTATTGCCGCCGCCAATAACCACAACGCGTTTGCCACGATAGAAAAAGCCATCGCATGTGGCGCAAGCAGAAACGCCTTTACCCATAAAAGCGGTTTCAGAAGGTAGGCCTAGGTAACGAGCAGAAGCGCCAGTGGCTATAATTAATGCATCACAGGTGTATTCGCTATATTCACCTTTTAATAAAATAGGTTTTTGACTAAGATCTGTTTTATTGATTTGATCAAAAATAATTTTAGTTTCAAAGCGTTCCGCATGTTTTTTCATGCGACTCATCAATGCAGGGCCTTGCAAGCCTTCAACGTCGCCTGGCCAGTTGTCAACATCCGTGGTTGTCATTAATTGACCACCTTCCTCAAGGCCAGTAATTAATGTCGGATGAAGGTTGGCACGCGCAGCATAAACGGCAGCCGTATAACCAGCAGGACCTGAACCTAGAATGATTAGCTTATGATGTTGACGCTCACTCATGATAATTACCTTTGTATATGACCGAATAAAGCGTTACATAGTACAGAATTTTTTGCGCTATTGCGAGTAGCGCTTGTTTTATAGCAACAACTTGAATGTTATACTTAATAAGTTAGCAATAAGGAGTTCACTTGAAACGCAACAAGAAAAATAAAAAAATCCGAGAGAACAAAAAAAGCACAGGGGAAGTGGCAGGGTCTTACCTTAGAGTTTATGTTCAGCACTTATTGCGCGAAGGGATGTTAATTTTTACCTTGGCGGCAGCGTTTTTTCTATTTGTTGCCCTGTTTAGCTATCATCGAGTCGATTCAGGCTGGTCACATGCAACTCAAGCGAAACACGTTATTAATTCAGCGGGTAGGGTGGGCGCCTGGATTTCGGATTTATTTCTGTATATTTTTGGCTACTTTGCTTATGTGTTCCCATTACTATTAGGTTATGGTGCTTGGCATGCGTACCGTTTAAAGCGCCTTGAAGTCACGAAAAAGCACCGTTACTTTATTTTAATTTTTCGACTGCTGGGATTTGTTGCCATTTTATCTGCAGGCTGTTCGCTGATCAGCATTCATATCTGGGTAGCATTTTCAGCTTTACCTTATAGTTCAGGTGGTATTTTGGGTAGCGTAATTGCGGCTGGACTCGTGTCGTCGTTTAATTTATTTGGTGCTAATTTAATATTGATCGCGATACTTTTTATTGGAATGACATTATTTTCAGGTTTTTCATGGTTGAAGTTAGTGGAATATATGGGGGCGGCTTCAATTTGGTTATGGCAAAAATCATATCAAGCAATTAAAGCATCTGATCCATCTAAATTCAAACTGTTATTCAGTTGGTTAAAGCGAAAAGATAAACCTAAGGTTGAGATACAAACGGACCCTAAAGTCGCTGAGCTTATTGCATCATTTGCGCCGACTCTAGAAACACCAATAGATCTTGTACCGGCCCCTGAATTAAATATGCAAATGAGCGAAAACCTGCGTAAGCTGAAAAAAATTCGTGGTAAGCCGGGTATTCTACCTAAAATTGAATTACTAGATTCTCCACCCAAAAATCAAAAGTTAACTTTTGATAGACAAGTGCTAGAGCAGAAGTCACGTGAACTTGAGCTTCGCCTAAATGATTTCAATGTTGCCGCACAAGTCGTGGCAGTGCATCCTGGGCCTGTGGTAACCCGTTATGAATTGCAGTTAGCCGCTGGAACAAAGGTTAATAAAATCACTGCGTTATCAAAAGACCTTGCTAGATCACTTTCAGTTGTTAGCGTGCGTGTGGTCGAGGTGATACCGGGTAAATCAGTGATTGGCTTAGAGCTTCCTAATGAGAATCGCCAGGTGGTATTACTAAAAGAAGTGATCGCTAGCAAACAATATAATAATGCGCGTTCTGCGTTAACCTTAGCCTTAGGTAAAGATATTGCCGGATTACCGATCGTGGTAGATTTGGCTAAAATGCCACATTTATTAGTTGCAGGAACCACCGGTTCCGGTAAGTCTGTTTGTTTAAATGCTATGTTGTTAAGCCTTCTTTATAAATCGACACCAGATCAGCTGCGTTTAATTTTAATTGATCCAAAAATGCTCGAACTCTCCATTTATGATGGCATTCCGCATTTATTGGCGCCGGTGGTGACCGATATGCGCGATGCGGCAACCGCTTTGCGATGGTGTGTGGTTGAAATGGAGCGGCGTTATCGCTTAATGGCATCGTTTGGTGTGCGTAATATTGCCGGATTTAACATTAAGGTCAATGAGGCAAAAAAACGGGGTCAGCCACTTTATGATCCATTGCTAGCAAAAGAGTCTGAGAATAAAACTGAATTAATGCCATTACCGCAAATTGTCGTCTTGGCGGATGAGTTTGCAGACATGATGGTCGTGGTCGGGAAAAAGGTCGAGACGTTAATTTCGCGCTTGGCGCAAAAAGCTCGGGCTGCTGGAATTCATTTAATACTGGCGACACAAAGACCCTCTGTTGATGTTATTACCGGTTTAATTAAAGCCAATATTCCGACTCGCATCGCCTTTCAAGTTTCATCAAAAGTTGACTCAAGAACAATTCTTGATCAACAAGGTGCCGATCAATTATTGGGCTATGGTGATATGTTGTATTTGCCGCCCGGCAGTGGATTGCCAGTGCGTGTGCATGGGGCTTATGTGCACGATGATGAAGTGCATCGGGTAGTTGCCTATCTTAAAGAAGGTGGTGGACCTGAATATGTTGAAGAGGTACTGGATTCCAATGCGGGGGCGGATGCTAGTGGTTACACTCAGGCTGTTTTTGGTACAGCCGATGAAGATGGTGAAAAAGATCCACTTTATGATCAAACTGTGGATGCGGTGGTGCGATCGCGTCGGGTTTCGATTTCAAGTGTTCAGCGTCGATTCAAAATCGGGTATAATCGAGCAGCGAGGATTGTTGAGGCGATGGAAGTTGCTGGTGTGGTCAGTACAATGGAGACCAACGGTAACCGCGAAGTGTTAGCGCCTCCCATCAAAGAATAGCTGGAATCGATTATGAAAAAACTTAGCCGTATATTTGTATCTGTATTTATTTGCCTGTTTTCGCTTTGTGCCTTGGCAACGCCTAAAAGTGTGCTACAGCTAAGCGGATTACTTAAAAATTTTTCTACCTATTCCGCGACGTTTAACCAGGTCACTTACAGCGAGCAAGGGCGAGCATTGCAAAAGAGCTATGGCAAAATGCAGATTAAACGCCCGGGTAAATTTCGTTGGGAGTCGCAAAAACCAACGCATCAGATTTTGGTAACCAATGGCAAAACGTTGTGGATTTATGACGTCGATTTGGCGCAAGCCACCAAACAAAAATTATCGACTCGAACCACCATCGATCCGGCGATGCTGTTAAGTGGCTCGATAAAAAACTTAAGCGATAATTTTAACATTTCAGAAAAAGGCTCAAGCCGTGAAATTGTTTTTGAATTAGTGCCTAAAAAAAGCGATCTTGGATTTAAGCAAGTGACTTTAACGTTTGAAAATAAAAAGCTAAGCCAAATGAAAGTTATTAATAATTTATCGCAAACCACGATTTTTAATTTCACAAATATTAAACTCAATTTACCGATGTCTGATAATTTATTTAACTTTAAACCAAAGCCGGGTGTGGATATCATTTCACAATGAACGCAATCAACAAACTTGATAAATTTTCCCCATTAGCGACTCGGATGCGACCTTTAACTCTGAGTGAAGTTGTAGGTCAAGCGCATCTGATTAATGAACATAAGCCTTTGTATCAAGCGGTGCAATCACAAAAGCTGCATTCGATGATTTTATGGGGGCCACCTGGTAGCGGTAAAACAACACTTGCCCGTGTGTTGGCAAGCAGTGTTGAGGCGAAGTTTGAAACTTTATCTGCAGTGTTAGCCGGGGTTAAAGATATTCGCGAAGTGGTGGCAAAAGCAAAAGTGCATCGCCAACAAGGCATGTTGACGATTTTATTTGTTGATGAAGTGCATCGATTTAACAAAGCGCAGCAAGACGCTTTTTTACCGCATGTTGAGTCAGGTGATATTACTTTAATTGGTGCAACCACAGAAAACCCTTCGTTCCAGCTGAATAATGCGTTGCTATCACGCACACGTGTTTATGTATTAAAACCATTAGCGCAAGATGATTTAATGCTTTTATTACATAAAGCATTAACCGATGTTGAACGTGGTTTGGGGGCGCAATCAATAAAAGTCGCAGATGATTTATTATTAAAGCTGACTCAATGTGCCGATGGTGACGCACGCCAGGCACTTAATCTACTCGAAATTGCAGCAGATTTTGCAGAAAAAGACGGTGATGATTTGGTGATTAGCACTGATATGATTGCAGAAGTTTTAAAAACGTCACTTAGGCGCTTTGATCAGCATGGTGACGTGTTTTATGATCAAATTTCAGCACTGCATAAATCTGTTCGCGGCTCAGATCCGGATGCCGCTTTGTATTGGCTGGCGCGGATGCTCGATGGTGGCTGCGATCCCAATTATATTTTGCGTCGTGTGTTGCGTATGGCTAGCGAAGACATTGGTAATGCCGATCCTCGAGCATTAGCCTTGGCGATGGATGCCTGGCAAGTTTATGAGCGTTTGGGTAGCCCTGAGGGCGAACTGGCGATTGCACAAGCGGTGGTGTATTGCGCGGTTGCAGCTAAAAGTAATGCTGTTTATACTGCGATGAATGAGGCGTGCGCTGATGTTAAGCAAACTGGCAGCCTTGAGGTGCCGATGCATTTACGTAATGCGCCAACCAAGCTATTAAAACAATTAGATCACGGCAAAAATTATCGTTATGCGCATGATGAAGCGGATGCCTTTGCAAAAGGCGAATGCTATTTTCCGGAAGCGTTGAAAGATAAGCAATATTATTTTCCAGTGCCGCGTGGATTGGAAATTAAAATCAAACAAAAGCTGGATCATTTTAGGGAACTAAATAAAAAAGCACGACAAAAGGAGTTGGTGAAATGTTAATTATCTGGACTGAAGAATTAACGGCAGTTATTCTGGGTGGTGCGCTTGGTTCATTATTACGATTTTTATTCTCGCGTTTTATCAATGATCTGCTTCCTAAAAATTATCCGTGGGGAATTTGGGTGGTGAATATTGTAGGCTGTTTGGTAATGGGGGTTATTGCTGCATTATTCCTTCATAAATATCTGAACAGCGCTTTTTTGAGAACATTTATTATGATTGGTTTATTGGGTGGTTTTACCACTTTTTCGAGTTTTAGTTTAGATAGTCTTACCTTAATTCAAAGCGGCCAATTTGTGACAGCATCACTTTATATTTTATCAACGGTTATTTTATCGATTGTGGCGACAGTTATTGGCTTTACAGCAGTAAGCGCCATATTATCTTGAGGAGAGAATTGTGTTAGACCCTAAATTATTGCGAAATGAGATTGATGAAATCGCAGAGAGATTAGCTTTTCGCGGATTTAAATTAGATAAGACTCGTTATCTTCAATTAGAAGCAGAGCGTAAAGAGCTTCAGGGTGTGACTCAAGAGCTGCAAACCAAACGCAACCAAACCTCAAAACAAATTGGCATATTAAAATCGCGCGGTGAAGATATTCAGCCAGTTTTAAAAGAGGTGGCAACGCTGGGTGATGAACTTAAAGCAAAAGAAAAACAGCTTGAAGAACTGCAACAACAAATTCTCGATTTTCAGTTGAGCATTCCTAATTTGCCGCATGAAACCGTGCCGCCGGGTAATTCAGAAGACGATAATGTTGAGGTGCGTAAATGGGGTGAGCCGACAAAATTTGATTTTGCAGCAAAAGACCATGTTGCCTTAGGTGAGGGCAGCGGTTTACTGGATTTTAAGCGCGCGGCAAAGTTATCCGGTTCTCGTTTTGTGGTGTTGCATGGCAAATTAGCGCAGCTGCAGCGCGCATTGGCGCAGCTTATGCTGAACGTTCATACCAATGATCATGGTTACGAAGAGACTTATGTGCCTTATTTAGTGCATGAAAAATGTTTATTTGGCACCGGTCAATTACCTAAATTTCGCGAAGATCAGTTTAGCATAGCGGGAGAGCATGATTTTACCTTGATCCCAACCGCCGAAGTGTCTGTGGCGAATTTATATCGTGATGAGATTATCGAAGCAAGTGATTTACCGATTCAGCGCGTGGCGCACACGCCCTGTTTTCGCTCAGAAGCCGGCTCTTATGGCAAAGATACCAAAGGAATGATTCGTCAACATCAATTTGAAAAAGTAGAGTTAGTGCAGGTGGTGAAACCTGAAGATTCTTATGCTGCACTCGAAGCGCTTACCGGACACGCCGAGAAAATTTTGCAACTTTTGGAATTGCCTTATCGAGTCATGAAATTGTGTGCTGGCGACATGGGATTTTCAGCAGCGACGACTTATGATCTTGAGGTCTGGTTGCCGGGGCAAAACACGTATCGCGAAATTTCATCTTGCAGCAATTGCACAGATTTTCAAGCACGCCGAATGCAAACCCGATGGCGAAATCCCAATACCGGAAAACCAGAACTTGTGCACACGTTAAATGGATCGGGTTTAGCCGTTGGCAGAACATTAGTTGCGGTGATGGAAAATTACCAAAATGAAGATGGTAGCATTACCATCCCTGAAGTTTTGCGGCCTTATTACTTTGGCGAGCATAAACAAATTTAGTCTTAGCGCTTGCCATGCTTTTTCTACAAATCAATAAGCTAGGCAGTTCTCGTCCGCTTACTAATTAAGGCGCTGAGGCTATAACAATTAGTTATTGACACATAACAATTATTCAATTTCAATTATTTTAAACTGGTCTACAATTGCTCAAATAACA
>CAXMUH010000057.1:0-18715 GCA_964196565.1 uncultured Legionellaceae bacterium
GTTAATTGATTAGCAATTTCCATTGTCACTTTATTATGAGTAATAAAGACAAATTGAACTGTTTTTGACATCTCTTTAACTAACGCACAAAAACGGCCAACATTCGCATCATCTAAAGGTGCATCAACTTCATCTAACATACAAAATGGCGCAGGATTCAGTGAAAACATCGCAAACACTAAAGAAATAGCTGTCAGCGCTTTCTCACCACCAGAAAGCATATGAATGGTTGAATTACGCTTGCCCGGTGGCTGCGCTTTAACTAATATGCCTGTTTTCAATAAGTCATTTTCACACATCTCAAGTTGTGCACGCCCACCACCAAAAATACGTGGAAAAATAGCTTGGAAACTTTCATTAACCTTGTCATAGGTTTCACGAAATCGCGTTTTAGTTTCTCGATCGATTTTTGCAATCGCCGCTTGTAAGACTGCTAAAGACTCTGTCAAATCTTCAAATTGTTTATCTAAATATTCTTGACGCTCAGTACCGGTTTGGAATTCGTCAATCGCCGCCAAGTTAATTAAACCTAAGCGCTGAATTCGACTATTGAGATTTTCGAGCCGCTGCTCCCAAATAACAACTTCGGCTTCTTCAGGTAATTCAGAAATCACTTTTTCAAGTTCTAAATTTGATTCCGATAAAGATTCTTTTATGGTTTGTGCGCGCACAATGGTTTCTTGCGCTTCAATTTGTAATTTTTGCAGCTTTAATTGTATGGACTCAATCAATTCAACCGTTGACTGCTTACTTTGTTCTAATTGTTTCAACTGCGACCGCATCTCAGCTAATGCATGCTCAACTGCTTTTAATTCTTGTTCAACACCCAAACGTGCCGTTAGTTTTTGTTGAAGTTCATCCTTTAAATTTTCAAGCGGTGAATCATCCTCGCTTAAGTGATGTAATAAAAAGCTGCGACGATCCGATAGTTGTGCTAAACGTTTTTCATCGCGCAAAATAGTTTGACGTAACAAAGCTAATTGTGACTCATTGGCACTAAGGCGAATTTCAAGTTCATCGGCAGCTTGGCGTTCTTTTTGCGCCAGAAGACGCTTTTCATCCAATTCAGTACGAGCGCAATCACGCTCGGTTTGCAATGATTCTCGTTTTTGAGTTAAGCCCTGCACTTTTTCATTCAGGCCTTGACTTAGATGCTGTGCATCGATCAACTCACGATTACAATTTTCAATTTCAGTAGCGATTTCTGCTGCTTGCGTATTGAATCGTGCTTCTTGTTTAATTAAATTTTCAAGCTCCGCTTCTTTTTTACTTAACTCAGCCTGCTTTTGCGCTAATTGACTTGCAAAATTCTGATTTTTTGTTTGAAGGTGGTCACGCGCTTTTTCTAATTCTAGAATGTCACTCATGCCTTGCTTTTGTTGCTGCTCTTTGGATTCTAGCAATTCTTGTTTTGCTTTGATTTCAGAAGTTAGCAAATTAAGCTTGGATTCTCGGGCTAAAATACCACTTTGTGGGTCTTTTAATTTGCTCACTCTAAGCCAATTTTTCCCATGCCAAATGCCATCTTTGGTAATTACCGATTCACTTACACCTAACTGTGACCGCATCGATAGCGCTTCAGTTTCACTTTCTGCAATATAAATTCCTTGCAGCCACTGGGTGAGTGGCCACGCGCTTTCTATTTGGCTTATTAATGTTTTGGCATTCGAGGATTGTTGATTTGTATCCGCGAGAGATTTATCGATTAACGTTACACGACCATTATTAATTTCATTTACGTGACCTGCAAATTGTTCAACCTGATCAACACAAATAGCATCAAAATAACCGCTTAATACAGTCTCTACTGCTTTTTCCCAGCCAGAATTAACTTTTATTTGCTGGCCTAAACGCGGATTTATTTCAAGATCTTGTGCTTTAAGCCATTTTGACGTGGTTTGGTCATTGAGTCCTAATGCCGCTTGCTGCAAACCATCAACCTTAGCATATTCACTTTGAAGATTTTGCAATTCACTTTGGGTTGATCGAACACTTTGTTGAATTTGCTTGTTTTGTTCACGATGCTCTGTAATTTCTTGGAAATTGTTATCGATGCTTTGTTTATTACTATTAAATTGCGCATCCAGCTCCACCACCTGTTCTGTCAGTGGGGCAATTGCGCCACGTGTATTTTCTAGCGGTAAATCTTTAAATCCTTGATCAATCGCATGCGCGCGTTCCGTTAGGTGCGATATATGCTGTTGTTTATGTTCTATTTTGGTATTAGCTACTTGCTCCTGACTGATAACATCTGAAGATTCCTGTTGAAAGTCATCCCAAGTTTGTTGCCATAATTGCATTTTGGCTTCGGCCTCCACAAGCGCCTTATTCGCCGCATTTGCCACCATGGTGATTTGTCCACTTTGTGGAGCTAGCCCTTCAACTTCTGCTTCTATTTCACTAATCTGCTCATTTAGCTCGGCAGTGCTTTCTGTTAGCTCCTCCCAAATGGAATCGGTTTCTGCCAATTCTTTTTGCCAAGTTGCGATTTGGTCTTGATGATTTTTAATTTGTTGTTCTAAACGTGCAATCTCTTCACCCAATCCATAATAACGTTTTTGTACAGTTTGTGTTTGATCTTGCAGTTCTTCTCCATCAACTTTAGCTTTATCAATATCCGCTTCATGCTGACGCAGTAACGCCACATTTTGTTCGCGTAATAATTCTTGCTCGGTAATCACCGCCTGACTAGACTTACGCTTTGTCTCTAAGGCTTGCCAATGCAAAGCTTTAATTTGAGATTCAAGCACACGCTCTTCTTGTTTATATTCCTGATAGCGCTCTGCCGCATTGGCTTGACGCTTTAAATGGCGTAGCTGCTTAATAAGCTCTTCACGAATGTCATTTAAGCGTTCTAAATTTTCTTGGGTATGACGAATCCGGTTTTCAGTTTCGCGACGTCGTTCTTTATATTTTGAAATGCCGGCAACTTCTTCGATATGAGCACGCATATCGTCAGGCTTCGCTTCAATCAACTGCGAAATCATACCCTGCTCAATAATTGAGTAACTGCGCGACCCTAACCCTGTGCCTAAAAAAACATCTAGTATATCTTTACGCCGACAATGCGAACCGTTTAAAAAATAACTGGATTGGCCATCGCGCTCAACTTCGCGTCGAATCACAATATCCGCATATTTAGCAAATTCTCCGACCAGGCGGTTGGATGTATTGTCAAAATGTAGCTCAACTGAGGCCTTGCCTACGGGTTTGCGATTGGTGGTTCCATTGAATATCACATCACTCATCGATTGGCCACGCAGTTGCTTGGCCGAGGATTCACCAATCACCCAGCGGATGGCATCAACAATATTAGACTTACCACAACCATTTGGTCCTACAATAGCACTCATATTGCTACGAACCGGGATAGTCGTCGGGTCAACGAAGGATTTAAAGCCTGCTAATTTAATGGTTTTTAAGTACATGAAATTCCATTATTTTCCAAAGTTATGAAAACATTAGTTTACCTAAAATATGAGCGCTTTAACAGACTTCTAATTCAAGGGATGTGTACTTTAATTTCACAAGTTACAGAGTTGGCAATAAAGCAAAATTGATGTGCTTTATGATGTAACTGCTCTAATGCTGCGCGATCTGGTATTTTGTCACCGCTAAAGGTTATTACTGGTGATAAATCTACCTGTGTAACTGCCATTTTACCTTCGGCATTTTTGCCAAGGGAACCAACAGCAGGGTCTTCGTACTGATCGATAATAAAATTTTGCTGACTGGCAATTGCCAAAAAAGTTAGCATATGACAACTCGCGATGGATGCCACAAAAGCTTGCTCCGGATCAACTCGATCAGCATCGCCTTGATAGTCCACAGCTGCTGAAGCGTTAACCACATTTCCTTCACCAAAATCCCAAGTATGTGATCGATTATATTCCTTAATCGCAAACGACTCACTCTCACGGTTCCAACCAATAGTAACTTTATGTGCAGACATATTGAGTATTCCTTATTACAACCACATTAACCAGGCCATATTATAAGTGGTTGTGCCGACGAATCAATAGCAATGTAATAAAATACGCACCAGCGGTTCCCGCTGACCGACAACGATGGGGGTTTCAAAGGGGGAGAATCGTAATCTCCCCCTTTGTGCTCGACGCAAAAACTTGTTTTTTGCCGAGCAGTTAAACCAGGAAGCTAATCCCGTTGGAACGGGATTAGCTGAACACGCACTATGGTCTTTGAGGTTGATCTGTTATGATGCTGCAACAATTCAACATGACAAAGTTAAGTGATAAACATGGACCAGAAAGATATCAAACAACGATTTGAGACCTTTAACTTGCGTCACCGGCCGTCGCAGTTAGAAATGATTAAACAGGTTGATACTGCGGTTAAATCCAAGCAGATCGCCTGTATTGAAGCCCCAACCGGAACAGGTAAAACCTTAAGTTATCTTTTGGGCACATATAATGCAAAAACAAAAAAACAAAATGTGATTATTAGTACCGCAACCATCGCATTACAAGAACAACTGATAAAAAAAGATCTGCCTTTATTAGAACAAATCGTCGATGAAAAAATTCGCTTCGCGATCGCCAAAGGGCGGCAAAATTATTTGTGCTTAGCTAAACTGAACCAAGATGAACAAGTTGATCTGTTTTCTGGCAATGACGAGATTGATTATCTGCGCGCTCAAGTTGAAACTCATTTTTGGGACGGCGATAAAGAAAATCTGAATGACTCTGTCGCGCCGCAAACTTGGCAAAGTGTAACCACGGACAGCGTCGGTTGCAGCGGCAAACGCTGTGAATTCTACGACAAATGTTATTTTTTTAAAGCGCGTAATAAAATGCATTTGGCTGATTTTATCGTAACCAACCATAGTTTATTGCTGTCGGATTTAAGTCTCGGCAGTGGCGTGTTATTACCAGAACCTGAAAATAATGTTTATATTATCGATGAATGTCATCACTTGCCGCATCGTGCGATTTCACATTTTGCAAAATCTTCCCCAGTATTGGGTGCTACCGAGTGGATTAATCAAGTGGGTTTTAGCGTCGGGCGCGCAATTGCGAGCAAAGATTTGAGCGCGCACTGGCAAACTAAAATTAATCAATGCACACTCGCTCTGGTAGAACAGATCAAAGCGCTTAAGATTTTTCTGGATACTAACAGCAAGCTATTTAAAGATAGCGACGGTTGGCGAATTCAAGAAAATGAAATTGATCAATTTGAAGCGATAAAACATATTGTTATCTATAGCAGAGAGCTGGCTAATTCAATCGAGGAAATCAGTAAAAGTTTAGAGCTTGAGCTCGAACTCAAAAAACCCAACAAGGACGATGAAAGCTATGAAAAACTGAACAAGCATTATATTCAGTTTAAGTTTTTAATGAGCCGAGTTTCAGATTTTTATGCCACCTGGATGCTGTTTTGCCAACAACGTAAAGCAAAAGAGCCACCGATCGCACGTTGGTTCGAAAAAATTATGCTGCACAACTCCCCGACTGGGGATTATCGATGTCATTGTTCCCCAATCAATGTGAGCTCCGATTTAAAAGAATTGTTTTGGAATAAAGTGAAAAATGGCGTGATTTTATGCTCTGCCACCATTCGCTCGCTGGGATCATTTGATAACTTTCTCAAAAAAACTGGGCTGCATTTAATAAAAAATGTCAACACCTTTACCATGCCAGCTATTTTTAATTATCAACAATCCGTTATTTTTGTACCGACTATGCAGCATGAACCCAGCGGACAAAATCAACAATCACATCGCCTTGAGGTCCTCGACTTACTACCGCAATTGATTCTACCAAAAGCCGGCACCTTGGTGTTATTTACGTCGAAAAGTGCGATGACTGAAACCTATGATCGATTACCGCCAGATATTGTCTTTGATGTTTTAATGCAGGGGAAAAAGAGTAAAACAAAACTGATTGAATCCCATAAAAATTGCATTCGATCCGGTAATCGCTCAATTATTTTTGGTCTAGCCTCTTTTGCTGAAGGCATCGATTTGCCTGCTGATTATTGTCAGCATGTGATTATTCACAAGCTTCCCTTTGCGGTGCCCTCAAGCCCAGTTGAATTGACACGCTCGGAATGGATTAGCCAACATAATTTAAATCCCTTTATGATGGCCACATTACCCGAAACGTCTATTAAGCTAACCCAATATATTGGCCGTCTGATTCGCCAAGAGGATGATACCGGGATTGTGACTATTCTAGATCGTAGATTATATAGTAAAAGTTATGGTAAAAAATTATTAGAAAACTTGCCAGATTTTGCGCGCTTGATTAATTGCAGTATTGATCAGCTGAAAAAGCAAAAATCGGTTGCTGAGATTTTTTAAGTAATTATATTTTCTGTAATGCATCATCATCCCGCACTGGATGTGGGATCTAAGCCGTAGGTTGTGGTTGAGCGAACTTTGTTCGCGAAGCCCAACAAATTAAATCCAGATATTTTTGTTGGGCTTCATTTCACTCAACCCAACCTACAAGAGCAAACCAACCTGCGAGCTACATCATCTCTCTTGATCGATTTTGATTTCTAGCATATATCCACTTAATGACTTACCATGTTTATCACGACGCAAACCTGCTGCAACTCCACCTTCTAGCGCGCCATCCAATTCGAAAATTAATCCATATGGCGTTTTTCTACGCTCAACTTTTCCGTGGATAATTCCCTTAAAATAATTTCCTACTACTGAGGTCGTAAGTTGATTTTGCAACCATGCTAAATCATTAGGGTTGTAGGGAAATACACTTATTAATGAAGTATCAAACTTATCACCGCTACGTGCATGTGCAATTTGATAAAGTGGAACTTTGGGTTTCATCATAGAACCTCCATAATATCAATACTGGTATTTATTGCTTCTCTTGGCAGAAGTAGTGGAACTATTGGAATATTTTCTGTAACGTCACGTTCAATACCGCCTCCACCAAAAGGCCCATTCAAATACAATCCCATAAAATCAAGACCTAACTCGTTTGCTGAACTTTTTGTATTAGTCACGGCACTTATGCGAAACTCAACATAACTTGCTTTAGGTTCTTCTCTTAAAATAGCTTCATAAGGAAGGTCATTGAATAAATAAACGCATCGAATAATATTCGGATTTAATTTTTTTAATTTTTCTTCAATTATTTCTTGTGCTAATTTAGCACGCTCTAATGCTTGGAAGCCACGATAGCGTATAGAAGCAGAACTTTTGTATCCTTCATGGTAACTAAGTAATGCTTTTAGATATTTAGGTTTTGGATTTCCTCTAGCACCTGATAATCGCACACGATTGCAACCAATATCAACTATTTTTACAGTGCTAAAATCCGCAATAACATCTGGCGTTATATATGCATTTAAATCATGAATCTCATAATGTAACTGCTCTAAAACAGTTAAACGATTTACGACCCCTCCAGAATCCAATAATTTGGTGATAACAACTGTTGCATCATTACTGACTTCTGCTATAGGAAACCCAATATGAACAAGATCATTCGCATTTTTTTTCGCAAGATCAGTATAATATCCACCTGTTACATGTCCGCTACATTCTAATAAATGTCCAACCAGGGTAGCAAAAGCAATATGATCCCAATCATTCGAATCCCAATCAAATTCAAATAAAATAGGCGCTACAAATAAAGAAGGATCAGCCACTCTACCAGTAATGACAACATCTGCACCAAGTTCTAGCGCTTGTAATATTGGCTCGTGTCCAATATAGACATTTGCACAAATCATGTTTTGTTTTATTTGCTTTATATTCGCTGGAAATCGATTCTCAAATGGATAATTAATTTCTTGTTTATGCTGATGAAAATATTCTGTTACCTCATCACCTTCTACAACTGCAATACAAGCAGCAATCCCTTGTTCTTGGCAATATTCTTTTAACCAAAGAGCAGCAGCTTTTGGATTAGCTGCCCCATCATTCGTTATTATTTTTGTACCGTTTTGCAAACATGGCAACAAACAGCGCTGCATCCTTTGTTCAAAACGGCAACCATAGCCTTTATTCGGATTTCTTTTTTTCAATATTTGATAATCATGTATAGTTCTCTCTGCCAGCGCTTCAAAAACTAAATAATCCAGTTGCCCGCTCTTGGCGAGATTCTCTGCAGGTTCAACCCAGTCCTCGCTAAAACCTGAGCCAGAACCAATCTTTATTGTTTTCATTGATAATCACCCCTTATTTTTATATTTTGATTCTACATAAAATAATGTATAATTAAAAATAAGATATTCTCACATTATCATAAGGTTTTACTTATATATGCTAACAATCAGACAGTTACAAATCTTTGCTAAGGTAGCAGAACTACAAAGCATCACCAAGGCTGCTGACAGCCTCTGTTTGACGCAACCAGCTGTTACAATGCAAATTCGTCAGCTTGAAGAGTATCTAGGCGAGCCTGTGATTGAAAAAATCGGTCGTCAAATCCACTTAACCTCGGCAGGCAAACGGGCGCTACAACATGTTAGCCAGATTAATCAGCAAATTGAAGAATTAAAACTAGCCACACAATATGATACCCAAGAGCCTTTGGGCGAAGTACGTTTATCGATGCATCTTTCAACTCAACAGATGATTTTTGAGTGGTTGGGGAAATTTCAACAAAAATATCCCAAAGTGCGATTTAATATTGATATCAATAGTCGTGAAGAACAATTACAAGGATTACTCAACAATAAAAGTGATCTTGCTATTTTAGGCGCCCCGCCTCCCAATCCGGATTTTATTAGTCATCCTCTTATAGAATTTCAATATTCACTGGTAGCATGTGCGAATCATCCTTTGACAAAAAAAAATAAAATAATTTTGGCGGAACTTCAAAATGAGAAATTAATTTTCAGTCAACGAGGATCACCACAATATCGTGTAATGGAAAAATATTTCCCCCATCCTAAACAAAACATTATTGAAATTAATAACACATTATCGATTAAATATGCTATTAAATCAGGCATGGGGATATCTGCTTTACCGAGTTATACTTTGCAACCAGAATTATCTTTACAAGAAATTGCAATCCTCAATGTTAATAAATTTAAAGAAGATGATAAAATTTATTTACTTTATTTAAAAAATAAAAGATTCACACGTGCTGCAAAAATTTTTATGGAGAATTTACATATTTTCATCCAGGAAATGTAGCTCAATCCCTAATCTTGAAACAATTGCTTGCTTTTTCAAAAGGCCCAATGTCACGATCCGTGTCACCAGAGGCCACTTGTTCCGTATGACCTAAGAGCAAGAACGCGTGATTAGCGACCATTTATCAATATGGGTCTCCAGCATCTGCACAATGATCGATCAGTTGGTTTCGGGGGTCTTCTCAAAAAAACCCACTTAGAGCATACTTTAGGTTATCTAACGAAGTTAGCTGGAATTATTGATATTCGTTACGCGATGGGGGATTGTTAAGGGGGAGAATCGTGATTCTCCCCCTTAACTGCAAGTGCGAGTTCACCTCGCACGCAGCATCATATCAGGAAGCAATTCATGCTAACTGCGTTCTCGGGAATTGCTGGCTAAGCAACAATTTTATTTAACTTAATTTCCTTCTTGATCAAGCCGTATGACTTAATCCAAGGATGCAAAGCTTGAATATTTTTGGGAAGTTGCTTTATTGCCGCCTTCGCTTGCGCTCTAGTTGTATACTTGCCATAAACTAGCATATGCCAACGCCCGCCTCGGTAGTTTGCAGAATAAAAAGAAGCTTTGCCATGCAAATGATTGCGCCTAACAAACTTACTTAATGAGCCCAAATCGGCACTTGCCATAAGCTGAATGGTGTAATGCATGCTGCTGGTAGCTGCGCTTAATTTAACCTTTGAAGCTTTGTTAACTTTTGAAGGTGCTTGTTTAACCTTTGAAGCTTTGTTAACTTTTGAAGCTGCTAGTTTAACCTTTGAAGCTTTGTTAACTTTTGAAGCTGCTTGTTTAACCTTTGAAGCTTTGTTAACTTTGGAAGCTGCTAGTTTAACCTTTGAAGCTTGTTTAACCTTTGCTTTACCTTTTGCACTTGACTCATTTATTGACTTCTGAGCAGAAGGTCGATTAAGCTTAATCGTTTGATGTGCTGGTGTATTTTTTGCTGGCGCATTTTTCTGCAACACTTTTAATGCTGAGCTACTTGGAGTTCTCCCTTTGGAGTAAGCAGGTAAATGATTTTTCATATCACCGGAAGGTGTTGCATTATTAAGTTCTGAAGCAGTGTGCTTTTTATACTGCTTAGGATTATAATCAGCCGAGTGGCCTTCGACACTTTCACCCATACCAGGATATTCTTTATGGTTTAAAATATGGGTAGCCTTTAACGCCAATGGCTGTCCTTGAGCAGAAGCTCGCCGAATCCAAAGTTTAGCAGCATTCACATCACGCACCGTGCCTATTCCATAGAAATACATGTAACCCAATGCATATTGAGCATCTGGATCACCATCTTGTGCAGCTGATTCAATTCGATCTAACGAACAATTATATTTCTGTAGAAAGTGATTATTGCTACACGCAGGGGTCCCCTTAAAGGAGTGACCAGTTTTAGTTTTTGTGGTATGTTCACAACCAGTGATAAAAACAGCTGCAATCACAGCAACAGTTGTCAATCTGGCAATTTGGCGGAGTGTCAACATAACGCTATCCTTTTCGTTAATAATTATTTAAAAGTAACCATTTAGCCCTCGCGACAGAACAACAAAGTACTTACTATTAAGTTAATATATTTTGCGCTATATCACCTACAAAATGCAAGAATATTACCAAGATCAGCACATTATTTTTATTTATGGCAAAAAAAATGCCCATCTTATCAGAAATGAGCATTTTGGAAAATTATTCTATTAGCAAATCAGTATGACATAAAGTATGGATAACTGACTTCTTGCCTTGTTAGCTGCTTACTTACTGAACCTCCGCTGAAGAGTGTCAATAAACTGGTGCAAAGTAGACCAGCGAAAACGATAACTACAACACTAGCGAGTGCTTTTCTCATTTTAAAATCCTCCATGATTTAATTTTAATAGCCTATCAAGCTGTTTCACCCAGTGGTTAACTCCCTGTAAACCACTTCTAAAAGCAATTACGCTGTTGGGTGAGTTACTAAGTTAGCATAGCAGGTAAAGATAACAAGAGACCAAATAAAAACGAATTACCATATATGGTAATTACTCGCTATGCCCCTATGACTATTCAACTTATAATCAATAAGTTGAATTGAAATTGTGGCATTCATTAACGCTTACTCTTTACTTCGTACAACTTGATTTCTTATAGACTCACAGGACAATCTCTCACGCAATATTGAGCTGTCTCTCAAGCTCAACAATTGGTCACTCACTTTATTTTCGCCGTTTTGAAAGGCCGGAATTCAAGTATCAAATAGTTAACCAAAGATGCGGTATAGATCATTGATCGTGGCATGCACCACGATAAAAATCACAAACAACATACCAAAGGTAAAACCCATTGCTTGAATCCGATCGGGCACAGGACGACGTATAATCGCTTCTATCAGCTGAAATAGAAAGTGTCCACCATCCAAGCCAGGTATCGGTAACAAGTTAATAAAGCCCACAGCGAGACTTATAAAGCCAATAAAGCCCAGATACACCTCAAGCCCTGCGTGTGTCGCCTTACCCGCCGCCTGAAATATACTGATCGGACCCCCAATCACTTTAAACGAAAGCTTAGCGGTGATCATTTTTTCTAATACCAGCGCATTATATTTAAATAATACCCAAGTTCTAATCACGGCAGGCTTCCAAGCAGTTAAAACATTATACCTTTCTTTATATAACATTGAAGCGGGAATCGTAGGTGGCACCACCATCACACCCAAATAACCCAACTTTTTGTTCTGCAATTGATGCCCTATTAAAATGTTAAGTGTTTTGGCATGGCCATCACGCTGCACTGTCATTACCGCTTTGTGACCCGCCAAATTACGAATCATCGCCACTGCTTGATTCCAAGAATGAATGGGTTTGCCATTTATCGAAGTGATCCGATCCTTTGGCATCAGTCCCGCTTTTGCTGCTGGTGACTTTGGCATAATCCGTTTGACCACCGGCGGGATAAGAGCGATTAAAGGAAACATACCCAATGTTTTAAAAATTTCAGGTTTACGTTTATCAATTTTCCAATGCGATAAATTAAAAGATCGCACCGCCGTTTGTGTGCTGTTTTTTGGCATCACAGTAACATTTAACTTACCCGGATCACCCATTTGCAAAAACATTTTCATGATCACTTGCTGCCAATTATAAGTGCGAACGCCGCCCACTTTCAAAATATGATCCCCAGATTTTACACCTGCCTCTGCTGCAAAAGACTTTGGCACCACACTGCCGACAACCGGCTTCACATGAGAAATTCCAATCAAATACGCCGCCCAAAAAACCACAATCGCTAAAACAAAATTGGTGAAGGGACCTGCTAACACCACAGCCATGCGAACCAATAACGGTTTACGATTAAAAGAGCGATGCATCTCTGATGCGGGAACATCTTTAACATCTGTCTCACCTAACATTTTGACGTAACCACCCAAAGGCACAATGCCAATCGCATATTCTGTGCCATCTTTTGCAACTCGCTTGTAAATCGCTTTACCAAAGCCAATTGAAAATCGAATAATTTTGATACCAAAGGCACGCGCGACAAAAAAGTGACCCATTTCATGCAAAAGTATGATGACGAATATGGCTAAAATTGCGCCAACAATTGAAATAAATAAATGCATGCACATCACCTTATGGGAAGCTTATGTTAAGTGTGCTGTTATTGTGTCGTTGATCGCGCGATCTGTCCAGCGTTAAACCGACCTTATACCTAAAAATAATATTTGTAAAACAAATTGTCAACTCAAAAAAAATAACTAATGCATTCTTTTTTATAACAATAAAATTCAATCTGTAACTGAAATAGACAACAATTAACCTTCCCTAATTTCATTTGTAAGAGATTTAAGGTAATGTTGTCGGGCGAGTATCCGAGCCCATCAGTGGCAATTTGTTAAGCAAAAATAAGAGTATGATGAAAAAGCCAAAAAAAAACTTAACCGAAGTTGAAGCATCCATCACAAACCTAGCGCATGATGGCCGTGGCATCGCCCGAATAGAGGGCAAAACTGTATTTGTAGCCGGTGCGTTACCCGGCGAATTCGTCAAGTTTCGTTATCAAAAACGTCGCAGCACTTTTGATGAAGGCTTTGTCACCACAGTTTTAACACCTTCAGCAGAACGCCAAGTTGCAAAATGCCAGCACTTTGGCGTGTGTGGCGGTTGCAGTTTGCAGCACATCAGCGCGGAACAACAAATTGCATTAAAACAAAAAACTTTGCTCGAGCAGTTAGAACATTCAGCCCACACCAAACCCAATGAAATTTTACCACCGCTGGTTGCCAATATTTGGGGTTATCGAAATAAAGCACGCATGGGCGTTAAATATGTTCCAGGAAAAAATAAAGTATTAGTCGGCTTTCGCGAAAAAGATAGTCGTTATCTGGCTAATTTAGTTCAATGTGAAGTACTACATCCATCAGTTGGTATGCATTTAACCGATATCAGCGACATGCTTTATAAACTTGAAGCTCGCGATAAAATTCCACAAATCGAAGTGGCCGTTGATGATTACGATACCGCACTTATTATTCGCCATTTAACCGATTTATGCGAATCGGATCTCAATCAACTCAAACAATTTGCTGAAGATTTTAAATATAAACTGTATTTACAGCCCAAAGGGATCGATACCATTCATCAGGTTTATCCGGAACCTCCTGAATTAATGCATTATCGGTTAGATGATTATAATGTTGAACTTCAATTTGAACCGTATCAGTTTACCCAAGTGAATAGCGAAATTAATAAAAAAATGATTGCGCGCGCAATTGAATTACTTGAAGTGACAAAAGAAGATAATGTGTTAGATTTATTTTGTGGGCTGGGAAATTTCACTTTGCCCATAGCCACAAAATGCAAATCCATTATTGGCGTTGAAGGCGATGCGGATTCTATTAAACAGGCACAAGCCAATGCGGCACTAAATGACATTCAAAATGCCAAATTTTACTGTGCAAACTTATTTGAACCACCCTATAATAGAGAATGGTCACAGCAACGCTTTGACAAGGTATTATTGGACCCACCACGAACAGGTGCCAAGCAAGTGATTGATTTTTTTAACCAATGGCAACCACAGAAAATAGTCTATGTCTCATGCAATCCCGCGACTTTAGCGCGCGATGCAGCATTGATCATTGAACAGGGCTATACTTTACAAAAAGCTGGCGTCATGGATATGTTCCCTCACACCCAGCATGTCGAATCGATCGCCCTATTCGAAAAAGTCAAGGGAAAGCACTAGCATGACCGATCCCACACCTGCCTTACCCGAAGCTTTAAGCTTATGGATAACCGAAACGTGTTATCGATTTTCGCACCTTGATAAAGCGCTGCTTGAAAAAACCTTTACTATCGCCTTAAAGCTTGCGCCCGACCCAAACGATATTTCATTTGACACAAGCTTCTCTATTGTCGAGCAATTACTGCCGCTTAACAGCGATAGCGAAACCATCAGTGCTGCCATTCTCTATCCTTTTTTTAACGACAATAACCGCGAACGCGAGCTGATTACTCAAAATTTAAATCTACAAATTTATAGATTACTACTTGGCACCAAACGCATGGAAGCGGTCGATCATTTGCAAGCTGTGACGCTTCAACCCAAACAACTGGATAATCTTCGACGCATGTTATTAGCCATTGTTGATGATATTCGCATTGTATTAATTAAATTAGCAGAACGCATCGCGACTCTGATTCAGCATCGAAAAGCTGAAAAAGCAGAGCAACTTGCTATCGCAAAACAAACCATGGCTTTATATGCACCCTTGGCAAATCGCATGGGCATCGGACAGTTTAAATGGCAACTCGAAGATTGGTCGTTTCGATATTTACATACAGAAGTTTACAATAAAATTTCTAAAGGTCTTAAACAGCGCAGAGCTGATCGAGAACATTTTATTATAAATTTCCGCCATGAACTCGAAAATATGATAAAGCAATCACATATCGAAAAATATGATCTTTCGGGTCGCGCCAAACACATCTATAGTATTCATCGTAAAATAGAGCGCAAACAGGTTCCCCTTGAAGAGATCTACGATACCAATGCGTTTCGAATTATCGTCCCAGAAGTCAAAGATTGCTACAGTCTATTAAGCTTACTGCACGAAAAATTTCAACACGTTCCGCAAGAATTCGATGACTACATTGCTAAACCAAAACCCAATGGTTATAGCTCCATTCACACAGTTGTGATAACCGAAGATAATCACAATGTGGAGATCCAAATACGCACCTTCCAAATGCACGCACTTGCCGAGCTTGGTGTTGCTGCACATTGGAAATATAAAGAAGCCAGCAATCAATCCAGTAGTTATGAAGCTAAAATTGAACTGCTGCAAGAGCTTGTCGGTTGGCAACAAGATTTAAGCCAAGACACTGGCAAACGTCAAGAAATCTATCAAAAATTATTTGAAGATCACGTTTATGTATTCACGCCCAACAATGATGTGCTCGATATGCCAAAAGGTGCCACACCTTTAGATGTCGCTTATCATATACATACCGAAGTTGGGCACCGCTGTAAAGGCGCTAAACTTAATAATAAAATAGTGCCTCTAACTCAAAAAATTCAAACCGGTGACGTGGTTGAAATCCTAACCAGCAAACAAGGCGAACCCTCGCGTGATTGGGTTAACCCAGAACGTGGATATCTCGCCACACACAGCGCAATCGCAAAAGTAAAAAGTTGGTTTCGTCACCAACATCAAGCAGAAAAACTTAGCCACGGAATTGCACTCTGGGAAAAATCAGCCAAGCGTGAGGGACTCGCAAAAAGTGATTTAACTCAACTGCTCAATCAATTTAATTTTAAAACACTGAATGATCTTTTTATTGCGATTGGCTCAAACAATATTACTGTATCAACGATTATTCGCAAACTCAAACCAGAAAATTACCCTGCTAAACCAGAGTTACCCGCCCATCCACACGCAATTAAACATGCACAAGCGAGCTCGGCAGCCATTGCTGGCACCCAAAATTTACTCACTGTGCTCGCGCGTTGCTGTCACCCTATCCCGGGAGATAATATTATTGGTTATATCACCCAAGGTCGTGGTGTTTCAATTCACCGTGATGATTGTCAAAATTTTCGAAACAGCAAAAATTTACACCCAGAACGCATACTTGAAGTTAACTGGAGTGATGACAGCCGGCACAAATATCCGATCAATATCGATATTGAAGCGCATGAGAGCACCGGTTTAATACGTGACATTTCCAGCCTTATTGCCAATGAAAATATAAGATTGTTAGGGATAAATTCGCGCGTTAATAAACTCGAAAACCATGCTCATATTAATCTAACTATTGAAATAGAAAGCTTAAGCCCACTTAAAAAAATCTTAACTCAAATTCAGCAGCTGCCGAATGTGATTAAAGCCAATCGACGAAGGTAGAAAGCAGTTCAAACCGGGAATATCAAAACATGCAAGTTGGAAGGAGAGAACTTGCATGCTTTGCTATTCCCGGTTTGAGAGACTTCTTTCCCGGAACAAGTATTTATATTCCGACTACCATTAGTTGTACTGTTTCATATCTCGATTTAAAAGGATATCCGGAAATACGCTTCGAAGCATCTATTTCTCTATAAATACAGATACCGGACTCAATTTTTTCTGCAAAAAAAACATCACTGTTGCCAAGGAGTATTTTTTTCACCCGAGCCCTAACCTCTGGTATGCTAGACGCCAATACATTCCCTATTTCAACCAAATAAAATTTATGATTAAAAGTAATGTGAGAAAATATCTGGTGATAAGTATCAAAAGGATTTGCAGTTGGTTCTTCCTCTCTAACTTTTGCTGCCGTGATTCTGCCAATCTCATCCAATAATGTTTCGCTACTATTGACAACGTTTCCGGTTTCAATAGAAGATCGTACCTGCGCTGCTGTTAGTACCGGACATTGTATCGCAGAGGCATTAACGGACCCCAATGCAAATAAGCACAGCGGTAATCCAATCCGTTTTACTAATTTTGTAAAATATTCTTTATCCATAATCTTTCCTTAACTATTGCTGATGGCAAATACCAAATAAAAAATGATCATAGCAAAAAAACAAAAGCAGTTCAAACCGGGAATATCAAAACATGCAAGTTCTCACCTTCAGACCGGCTCTTTGGTGGATGGCAGAGTTATAAAAATCAACAAGCCAATCAATCCCAATACAAAAACGGCTGGAATTACCCAGCGTACATTATTAAGCACCAATATAAAAATACTTGCTAATATCGGCCCAATAAAAGAAGTTGAACGTCCAGCTAATGCATACAATCCAAACATTTGATTGATGCGATTTTTAGGGGCGACATGGGTTAAATAACTACGCGAAGCAGATTGCATCGCACCTGAGAAAAAGGTAAGACACAGACTCGCCACCCAAAAAACACTAACCGAGTGCGCAAAGAAAATAATTGCGTCTGCAACCAGCATAACCACAATACTCCAAAAAATCACAAAACGCGGACCTAACCAATCATCGACAAAACTTAAGGCGACTGTTCCAATGCCCGCAGTAATATTTGCCGACAATCCAAACAAAAGAATATTTGCCAACGTCATATGAAAAACCGCACTGGCAAAAATCCCGGCAAAAATAAAGGTGGTGTTTAACGCATCAATATAAAATAAACGCGCGATAACAAAACGAAATATGACTCGATATTTTTTTGCTTCTTTAAAAATCGTGATTAACTGATCAATTGCCAAAGCCCAAACAGATTTATCACTTTTACGCTTTTGCGGTTTTTCATCTTTAATGAATACAAACAGCGGCCAACCAAAAAATAAAAACCAAGCAGCAGAAAATAAGGTTACTGCTCGCACATTATAATCATGCTGATGCCCAATAAGATTGGATTTTATCAACACAAAAATGGCAATTAAAAGTGAAACAACTCCCCCAAAATACCCACAAGACCAACCCCAACCTGAAATTCGACCGACCAAGCGCTTGGGCACCAATGATTTCAGCATCGCATTATAATAAACATAGGTGACTTCAAATCCAAAGCTCGCGATCGCATAAAAAACTAACGCCCAAATTACCCATTGATGATTGGGTTGGGTAAACCACAACAGCGCAACACAAACGACATTAAGCAATGAAAACAAGGCCAACGGTAACTTGCGCTTCCCGGTTATATCAGCCATGGCACCCAAAATCGGCGCGGTTAATGCTGTTAAAATACCTGCAGCTGCAGCCGCCCAGCCCCACTGGACAGCGGCCATGGTTTCGTTTACCGCAACCACTTTTGTAAAATAAGCTGCAAATACAAATGAGGTAATTAAAATTGGAAAACTATCATGAGCCCAGTTATAAAGTGCCCAGACAAAAACAGAGAATTTGTTAACGGCGGGTTTTCTAGCTTGCACCATCCTGGTCATTAGTAATACTCCTAGTAGCCTGGTCGGTAAAACCGGCCAGGAAGCATCAAGCCGAAGCTGGATTCATATTTTTAATCCCGGCCAAAAATAAATTTTTGTCCGGGCTACAACTACAGTTATTCCAACATTTGGCAAATCTCATCATGCCGAAAACAACTGGTCACATGATCATTTACCATTCCCACTGCCTGCATAAAAGCATAACAAATTGTTT
>CAXMUH010000058.1:0-27842 GCA_964196565.1 uncultured Legionellaceae bacterium
CTTGGTTTTAAAGAAAGTGAATCCAGCGAAATTCCATTTACCAAAATATTGGTTCGAATAAAAAATGAAATTGTTACCATGGGCCACAGCGAAATACAACCAGAAAAAAGCACAGCGCCTTATATTTCGCCTGAAACATTAAAACAATGGTATGACGAAAAGCGCGATTTTATTATTGTTGATACGCGCAATGATTATGAATATGCTTTGGGAACCTTTGATCAAGCGGTTGACTTAAATATCGAGTCTTTTCGTGAATTTCCAGATGCGGTGCAGGTGTTGCCGGCACAAGTTAAGCAAAAGCCTGTTGTTACATTTTGTACCGGTGGCATTCGCTGTGAAAAAGCAGCTGAATTAATGAGCCAAAAAGGCTTTAAAGAAGTGTATCAGTTAGAAGGTGGCATTTTAAATTATTTTGAAAAAATTGGCAGTGACCATTATCATGGTGAATGTTTTGTGTTTGATAAGCGATTGTCAGTAGATTCAAACTTAGCGCCTACCACAACGGATCGATGTTATGAGCATACGGATATTGAAAATGCAGATCAATTGCAACAAAGTATTAATTGCCCCTATTGCCAGCATTTGAAGACGAGTCGTCAATTAGAATCTGTTAAAACTGCATGAGCTCTTTGCAAGCCATCGTTGATTTTTATAAACACATTATTCCTGATAGCGATGGACTGTTGGCACTTGAAAATACGCCGCTGCCACTCACCATTTGGACCAACACGTTAAAAATAACGCCTGAAAAACTGATAAAGTTAATGCGAGAAGACGGTTATGATTTGGAACCATTAGCTTGGAATCCTTCGGCTTTTCGAGTGGAATCTGAGTCAGTGGTTGGTAAGAGTTGGCAATATCAGGCCGGTTTATTTCAAATTCAAGAAGAAGTTTCGATGTTGCCAGGTGTATTACTGGCAGCTTCACCCGGTGAAAAAGTATTGGATTTGTGCGCCGCTCCTGGCAATAAAACCGCGCAAGTAGCCGTATCGATGAATAATACTGGGACTTTAGTTGCAAATGATCGCAACTACTCGCGTATGCGTGCGGTGGGTCATATACTAAAGCGTCTTAATTTAATTAATATTAGCACCACGATCTATGATGGTGTGATTTTCCCATCCGTCGATAATTATTTTGATAAAGTTTTAGTTGATGTGCCCTGCAGTTGTGAAGGTACGTTTCGTAAAAATAAAAATAAACTGACTTCACCGAATCAACAGCATTCACTGCAAATAGCCAAAGTGCAATATAATTTGCTGAACAAGGCGATGCAATTGGTGCGCGGAAGCGGCAAAGTGATTTATTCCACTTGCACATTTTCTCCAGAAGAAAATGAAGCGGTGGTTTCAAGGCTATTAGACAATATGCCAGGCCAAGTGCGTGTGCTGCCATTATCGATTGAAGGTTTTAATTATTCTGAAGGTGTGCAATCATGGCAGTCACAGCAATATCATCCACAGGTAAAAAATAGCATTCGGGTTTGGCCGCATCAAAATAATAGCGGTGGTTTTTTTGTTGCCGTGTTAGAGAAAATTTCAAATGCAGAAAATTTAACTGCTGCAAAAAAGTTTAGGTTTGATCAGCAAAAAGTTGAAGGCTATTTAACAGAGCTTGACCAACGTTTTAAATTTCCAGAGTTAACTGCACAGAGTTATCAGTTTTTGACAGAAAGCAATCGAGGAATTTATCTCACCAATAAAGATAATTTGCCGCCTAAAGGATTAAGAATAGATGCCACAGGTTTGTTTTTTCTAAAAACCAATACGCGATTTCCAAAGTTAACCACGGCTGCTGCGATGTTGCTTGGTGATAAAGTCAAAGCTAATCGAGTTGAAATCACCAAAGCGCAGCTTGAATTATACTTTACCCAGGAGACGAGTGTTTTATCGGAGACTCAGGCATCAAGTTTGACTGATACCGGATTTGTTATTGTGAGTTACCAAGATATTATTTTGGGTGTAGGATTGTATCTGTCTGCAGGCGGAGGCAGACCCGCAAGATTGCAGAGCCAATTCCCTAAAACATTTAAATAATATTTGTCATCCCGCCCCGTCTTTGCGACCGAAACGACCGCGGCAATCCAGGAAAATAATACTGGATTGCTTCGTCCCTGCGGTCCTCGCAAAGACGGCTTGGATTGCTTCGTCCCTGCGGTCCTCGCAAAGACGGCCTGGATTGCTTTGTCGCCATCGGCTCCGCAGAATGACGGGAGTTTGCCAATTTTTTCTGGCCAAAAGGCCGCTGCTGGCATTGAAAGGGAAGTATGGTGTATACTTTACACATTTCATAAGCAATCTGTGAGGCGGACCCATGAATTTGGATTATTTGGACTATGAGCAACCCATTGCTGAATTAGAAGAGAAAATCAATGAGTTACGACGAGTTGGCTCCAGCCAGGACTTGAATCTGAGTGAAGAAATCAGTCGCCTTGAAGAAAAAAGTGTCGCCTTAACACGCCAAATTTTTTCCAACTTAACGGCCCATCAGGTTGTCCAGTTAGCACGACACCCATTGCGGCCATATACACTTGATTATCTTGGACGTATCTTTACCGATTTTGATGAGCTGCAAGGCGAGCGGCATTATTCTAATGATTCAGCCATCATTGCCGGTTTAGCGAAATTAAATGGTGAGCCCGTGATGCTGATCGGCCAGCAAAAAGGACGTACCACAAAACAAAAACTGCAACATAATTTTGGAATGGCACATCCCGAAGGTTTTCGTAAAGCTTTGCGGCTGATGAAATTAGCCGAAAAATTCGATGTCCCGGTGATTACTTTTATCGATACGCCGGGTGCTTATCCAGGCACAGAAGCAGAAGAGCGTAATCAAAGTGAAGCAATCGCGCGTAACCTTTTAGAAATGTCACAACTTAAAACACCTATAATCTGTGTTGTTATTGGCGAAGGTTGTTCGGGTGGCGCGTTAGCCATTGGTGTGGGCGATCGCACGTTAATGCTGCAGTATGCTTATTATTCAGTAATTTCACCAGAAGGTTGTGCATCGATATTATGGAAAAGTGCTGATAAAGCAAAAGACGCTGCAGAGGCGTTAAATTTAACTTCTGATCACCTACTTGAAAATGGTTTAGTTGATGAAGTTATTGCAGAGCCTTTAGGTGGTGCGCACCGAGATGTGGATGCAATGGCAAACTCGATAAAAGAAAGTTTGATTAGTAATATGGCGGTATTAAAATCGAAACCCATCGATGGGCTACTAGAAGAACGTTACCAGCGCTGGTTGCAGTATGGTAAAAATGACGCTTAATAAACAAACACTGGTTTCCACATTTGCAGACTTAACCACAAAAAAGCAATTTTGTATTGCTTATAGTGGTGGGGTGGATTCACATGTGTTACTGCATTTAATGGCAACGCTCGCGAGTGATGATCCAAGTTATAAAATTCGTGCCATTCATATTAATCATGGTATCAGCGCTCATGCAGTTCAGTGGCAAACCCATTGTGAAGGTGTGTGCCGACAATTAGGCGTTAGCTATTCGAGCTATAATGTTCATGTGAAAAAAACGCCAGGTGAAAGTCTTGAAGCTTTAGCACGATATTCGCGATACCTTGCGTTGGCTGATAATATTGAGCCAAACGAGTGTTTGCTTACCGCTCACAATGCAGATGACCAAGCAGAAACCCTATTATTGCAGCTATTTCGCGGTGCTGGGGTCAGTGGGTTGGCATCCATGCCGAAGACAAAATCATTTGCTGGTACCGAACATCTGCGCCCGTTGTTAACAAATTCTCGTGATGAGATCGAAGCTTATGCATCTGCTTATAAATTGCGTTGGGTTGAAGATGACAGTAATGCAGATCAGAGTCTGGATCGCAATTATTTACGTAAAACGATTTTACCCCTGATTAAGCAGCGCTGGCCAAAATCGCTGCGAACCATTAATCGCAGTGCAAGTAATTGTGGCGATGCAGCATCGGTGATTGAAGAGCTTGCAAAAAATGATTTGAGTACAATGGTAACTCAAGATCACGCCCTTGATATCAATAAATTATTAGAATTAACGGAATTACGCCAACATAACGCTTTGCGTTATTGGATTAAAGTCCGAGGATTTGGTTTACCCAATAAAAAACATTTAGCGCAAATTTATAAAACGGTGATTAATGCGCGTGATGATGCTATGCCTTTTGTGGAATGGAATGGTGAACAAATAAGGCGTTATCAAAATTCACTTTATTTAATGCATCAATCGAAAAGTGATAGCACGCAGCATAAAATTATTTGGAATCTCAAACATGATTTAGAGTTGCCCGATCAGTTGGGAATTCTGAAAATTGAAAAAACCCAAGGTCAAGGCATTGATGCATCCATGCTTGGGGCAGAGCTTACGGTTCGTTTTCGTCAAGGCGGAGAACGCATTTGCCAAGCCGGCCGAAAAGAAACCCATAGTGTCAAAAAATTATTTCAACAATGGAGTATTCCACCTTGGCTGCGTGATAAGGTGCCATTGCTTTATTCAAATGATCAACTTATCGCGATCGTCGGATATTGTGTGGCTGAAAAGTTTAAAGCCGGGCAGTCCACGCCCGGGTTAATGATTTACTTAATAAGTGAATGCTAAGTGGTGAAGCTATCTTGACTACCGTCCAACCTTGCAATAAAGGTTGGATCTCCTGTATCTCTTCTATCTTTTCTTTTAGGAACGCCAAGATGGCTTTTATTGGGTAGAAAGGGCTGTTCGAGATCTGAAGTTGTCATTGTATTAGTTTTAAATAAAGAGCTGCAGGAGACTCTGATATGCCCACTTACTGTTTGTGCTACTTCTATGCAATGTGGAAATTTTGACACGCCTTTATAATGACACCAGAAGTTTGCGAGTAGTGTTACCCCAACACCAACCATGATGGCGGCGAATTCTTTAACAGAGTCATGATCATCTGAAAACTTTGCAAACTCAGGATATTTATCTACTAAAAGTCCCCAGGTTTTAATTACGTTAAAATGTGCATTGCCTCCAAAAATGATGCTATCTATAAAAGAGCTAATATAAAAAGCCCAAGCCGTTTTAGGAAATGCCTTCATTGCGATTTTGGCATCGTTATTGCCGAAATGCATTCCATCATTCAGTGCTTTGTAGCAAGGTCTAGCAGAGGTGGCAAAAGCAATAAGAGGCGCGCTGACCACCGCTCCCCATGTGATTGCAGTGAGGAGAGTTTGTGGAAGGCTAACATCCGCGCCTAAGATATAACTGAGTTCATCAAGTGTAGTTTGCATACCTTCTTCAGTATAGAAATACGCAGTGGCTATCATATAAGGAAACATAGAGATTGCATTGATCAGAAGTGCGAATAGCGCATTGCAGATGTTAATGTTAAGTGGTTGACAATGCCATATCCCTTCCACAAATTTACGAATTTCCCTATCGGTTTCTGCACTTTTTAAATGGTAATTTAAAAGCATTTTCCCAATAATGCTGATGCACAGGTTAACCAGAAATAATAAGCTTCGCCCCAAAACGGAATCAATATTTTCAACACGTTCAATTTTACTGAGTGCGTGGACACCCGTTAATATGACAACAAGACTTGGAATGCCAACGCTTGCGGTTAATCGAATAAAAGCCAGTAACCCTTTGCCGAGGGTTGGTATGCCTTGGCGTACCGGACTATGGGAAAAGTCATAAGCAAGGCGAGGTATCCAGCCGTAATGATAAAAGCGGATGACTTTGGTGTTATGGTCTGGTTTGCTATCAAGGTTGTGGTTAGTTAAAACAAGCAGTTTTTCATCTGCAGATGCATTTTTGTAAAAATCAGCCTGATAATTATCAAGTTCGCTTGGGCCTATGATTTCCAGCTCACTTTTTGTCGTATTATAATATTCAGTTTGTAGTAATTGTAAGGCCTTGACTAGTTTTTCTGGAATAATATCCTCATCCGTTGCTGAGCTAACCACGCCTCTTTGGTTTCCATCTTCAAAAATTGCAATGACTGATTCATCTAGGCAAAGCACATGACGATGTCGATCGAAAATAATTATTTCTTGCAGCTTGTGTTCTAAATGGGTATAGAATGCTTGTTGTTCTGAATTTAACTTTAAATCATCAACTGCACTACCGATTTCAATCAATTTGCAAAATGTGTTTGAAAAAATTGTTGCGAAAGCGCCAACACCAATGATGCTTAATGTTCCCCATGAGGGTATAAGATCGTCTAAGTTGCCCTCAATGGAAAATGAATTGACACCGACATTATTTCCAACAAAACAGGTGCTTTGAAGAATGTAAAAAAGCATCATGCCCCAAGTAATTTTAGTTAGGCTATTGACCCAAAGTCTTTTCTCATAAGAGTCGTTTGGATCTGTTGAGACGGGTCTGCTTATTGTTATTAGGCTGAAGTGTTTAGTTAGGTTTTTGACCGAAGGTGCTTCTTTTTCTGAATCGGATATGCCTAGTGATAATTGGCCGAAGCGTTTTGCAAATTGGCTTGACTGGGCTTCATGATCTGTTGGAGAACGCATATAAAATTCCTATCGTAGTTTTTGAACGGTTAAAAACAACTTTACTTAATTAAAAGTATTTAATTTATAATTAAGTATCTTTTGAGATAATAGATAATATCCGTTAAGTCAGATAAGCTAATGTATACACAATTAATTGTCAAATAAATTCGGGTCTTAGTTTTGGCACAAGAACCTAGAAATTAAATATTATAAATTAAGAAAAAATTATTTTTTTAAAATAAGTTAAATCCTCATTGAAATAATTTTTGCACACAGCTTATGTCAAGCGTGGCGAGTAGTTACGATTTACACATTTTGGCATTGGGTTTATGTTTTTTGCTTAGGCCTTTGCCTACTCGGTGATTCTTGGTAAGATATGTTCCTGAAGACTGATTTTTGTTCACTATTTTGACGGTATCATATGACTGACTTGCTGCGTGTTCCACAACAACGGATACGAAATTTTTCAATTATTGCTCACATTGATCATGGTAAGTCGACTCTATCTGATCGTTTTATCCAGCATTGTGGAGGCTTGAGTTCACGAGAGATGAAAGCGCAAGTACTTGATTCTATGGATATTGAGCGTGAGCGCGGCATTACCATTAAAGCTCAAAGTGTGACCTTATATTATAAGGCCAAAGATGGTCAAACCTATCAGCTCAACTTTATCGACACCCCAGGGCACGTTGATTTCTCTTATGAGGTGTCACGTTCATTGGCTGCTTGTGAAGGCGCTCTTTTGGTGGTTGACGCCGCCCAGGGTGTGGAAGCGCAGACCGTAGCCACGTGTTATACCGCGATTGAGCAGGGTTTAGAAGTGCTACCAATTCTAAATAAAATCGATTTACCTCAAGCTGACCCTGATCGTGCAAGGCAAGAAATTGAAGACGTGATTGGCATTGATGCATTGGAGGCGATCGAAGTGAGCGCTAAAGCGGGTATTGGAATCGATGCAGCCTTGGAGCAGTTGGTTGAGAAAGTGCCAGCACCTGTTGGCGATCCCGATAAACCGTTGCAAGCTTTGATTATTGATTCTTGGTTTGACAGTTATCTTGGTGTTGTCTCTCTGGTGCGAATTAAAAATGGTTGTTTAAGAAAAGGCGATAAAATAAAAGTGATGTCGATCGGTAAGGAATACGTTGCCGACCAAGTAGGCATTTTTACTCCGAAACGTAAAGCACTCGATCAATTAAGTGCGGGTGAAGTGGGGTTTGTGGTTGCCAGTATAAAAGACATTTTTGGCGCGCCAGTTGGTGATACCATCACCCATGCAAAAAAATCAGCAACCGAACCATTGCCTGGTTTTAAATTAGTAAAACCACAAGTGTATGCTGGTATGTTTCCGGTTGAATCAGAAGATTACGAAGCGTTTCGTGAAGCTTTATCTAAACTTCGATTAAACGACGCAGCACTTTTTTATGAACCAGAATCTTCAGAAGCGTTGGGCTTTGGTTTTCGGTGTGGTTTTTTAGGTATGTTGCATATGGAAATTGTACAAGAGCGTTTGGAACGTGAGTATGATTTAGATTTAATTACGACTGCACCCACTGTGATCTATAAAATTGTCACTAAAGCAGGTGATATTTCTTATGTGGATAATCCAAGCCAATTACCAGAACAGTCTCTTGTCAGCGAAATTCATGAACCCATTGCGAGTGTCAATATTTTGGTTCCACAAGAATACTTAGGCGCTGTAATTACCCTTTGTGTTGAGCGTCGCGGTGTGCAGAAAAAATTGCTCTACTTAAGTAACCAAGTGTCATTGTCGTATGAGATACCGATGAGTGAAGTTGTGTTAGATTTTTTTGATCGATTAAAATCAATCAGTCGAGGATATGCTTCGCTGGACTATAGCTTTGATCATTTTAAATTGGCGCAATTGGTAAAATTGGATATATTAATTGGTGGCCAAAAAGTTGATGCGCTCACAGCGATTGTGCATCGAGACCATGTGGCCAGTCGTGGTCGTGAGATTACCGAACATCTGAAAGAACTTATTCCACGGCAAATGTTTGAGATTCCGATTCAAGCTGCGACCGGCGCTAAAATTATTGCCCGCACCACAGTTAAAGCCATGCGTAAAAATGTAATAGCCAAATGTTATGGTGGCGATGTTTCCAGAAAGCGTAAACTAATAGAGAAGCAAAAAGCGGGTAAAAAGCGCATGAAGCAAGTGGGTAGAGTGGCAATACCACAAGAAGCTTTTCTTGCCGTATTGAAAATCGATAGAAATAAATAGCTGGGGTGACGGCCAAATGAAAGATAAATTAAAGGCAATAGCAACACGATTACGTCATGAGTTTAACAACCTTGATTTATTAGAGCAGGCGCTGACGCATCGAAGTGCAGGTTCAATGAATAACGAGCGACTTGAATTTCTTGGCGATGCTATTTTGGGTTATGCGATTTCCTCAGAGCTTTATCGTCGTCACCCGAATGCAAAAGAAGGTGAGTTATCCAGGATGCGTTCATCACTGGTTAACGGTGAAGTGTTAGCACAGCTAGCAGTTGATTTAAACATAGGTGAATATCTAAACTTAGGCTCGGGTGAGCGAAAAAGTGGTGGTGCCATGCGCGAGTCTATTTTAGCCGATGCGATGGAAGCGATTATAGGTGCAATTTATTTAGATGCGGGTATTGAGAAGGCGAGTCAGTTTATTGTTCATTGGTATGGTGAATCAGTGGATGACTTGTCGCAATTGCAACCGGTTAAAGATGCTAAATCACAATTACAAGAATGGTTGCAAGGGCGTGGGCTGCCGTTGCCACAATATGCGTCCACAATAACCGGTAAGGCGCATTCTTTAAAATTTGAAATTGTTTGTAGCGTTGAAGGGTTGCCTCATCGTTCAATTGGAGTGAGTAGTAGCCGACGTAAAGCCGAACAAATGGCTGCTGAAAAATATTTGGAATTTTTAGATGAAGAATGAAACAACACATTGTGGTTATGTCGCAGTAGTGGGTCGGCCCAATGTGGGTAAATCGACATTATTAAACTGTATTTTGGGCACTAAACTTTGCATAACCTCCGATAAACCGCAGACTACACGGCACCGATTACTGGGTATTAAAACCCAGGGTGAGGATCAGTATGTGTATGTTGATACACCGGGTATCCATAAAAAGGCTAAGGTTGCATTAAATCGCTATTTAAATAAAGCGGCGCTAACAACGTTTCAATCGGTTGATGTAATTGTATTGGTTGTTGATTGCACGCAGTGGGAAGAAGACGATAATTGGGTTCTAAAGCATCTTAAAAATGTTGAAGTACCAGTTATTTTAGCTGTTAATAAAATTGATCGACTGAAAGATCGAACTAAACTTTTGCCTTTGCTTGAAGCGTATCAGAAGGAATATAAATTTGCAGCCATCATCCCAGTTTCCGCGATGAAGGGTGATCAGGTGCAGCAACTCGAAGATGAGATTAAAAAATATTTACCAGAGTCGCCATTTTTCTTTCCCGAAGATCAGATCAGTGATCGCGGTGATCAGTTTATTGCAGCTGAAATTGTGCGCGAAAAACTCATGCGAAACTTAGAACAAGAGCTCCCGTATTCGATCACAGTGACGATTGATGCATTTGCTGATGAGAAAGACATCGTGCGTATCAGTGCCGTTATTTGGGTTGAAAGAGATAGCCATAAGCCGATTGTGATTGGAAAAAAAGGCGATCAACTTAAAAAGATAGGTAAACTTGCGCGGGTCAGCCTCGAGCAATATTTCCATAAAAAAGTCTATATACAATTGTGGGTGAAGGTGAAAACAGGCTGGACCGATGATGAGAATCTATTAAGTCGTTTTGGCTATGAGAAATAATTATGGCTAATCGTGTCGTTTTGGAGCCGGCCTATGTTTTACACCGCAGACCTTATAGTAATACCAGTTTAATCGTTGAATTTTTTACCGAAAAGTACGGGCGCATGGCGGCCGTTGCGCGCAGTGCACGTGGATTAAAATCACGTTATCGCGGAAAATTAGAGCTTTTTTTCCCAATGATGATTTCATGGTCAGGGCGTGGTGAGCTTAAAACATTGGGGCAAGTTGAATTTAGTCATTCGCCGATAACCTTGGGTGGTAATCCTTTATTATGTGGATTTTATCTCAACGAAATGTTAATGCGTTTGTTACACCGCGATGATCCGTATACTAAATTATTTCACTTTTATCATGAAACGCTGCAAAAATTAAAATCAAAGCAAGAATTGCAAGTGGTGTTGCGACTTTTTGAAAAGCACCTATTGCACGAATTGGGTTATGGATTGTCATTTGTGCATGAGCATCAAACAAAAAATCCGATTGATGCCAATGCCTATTACCAATTTATTCCTGATCGCGGTTTTATTCGTGCTGAGAATAATACCGGTGATATCGGTGTATTTTGTGGAGCGAGTTTACTAGCGTTTCACGCTGAGCAATTTAGTGATAAGCCAACCTTGCAAGATGCAAAACGCTTAATGCGTTTGGCTTTTAGCCGCCATTTGGGTGATCGGCCGTTAAAAAGTCGAGAATTACTGCAATAAAATCTGGAGAACACTATGAATTTAGCCAATAGCATTCGTTTAGGCGTCAATATTGATCATGTGGCCACAATGCGTCAGGCACGTGGCACCCGATACCCAGATCCCGTGTATGCGGCATTAATCGCACAAGAATCTGGGGCTGATGGGATTACTTTGCATTTGCGTGAAGACCGGCGACATATTCAAGAGCGCGATGTGGATTTGTTAATGCAGCAATTACAAGTGCCGATGAATTTAGAAATGGCAGTCACCGAAGAAATGATTACTTTTGCCGAAGCCATGGCGCCAGCGCATTGTTGTTTGGTTCCTGAAAAACGTGAAGAGTTAACTACCGAAGGCGGCTTAGAAGTTGCTGGTAATATTGAATCGATTACCAAAGCCTGCCAACGCTTACATGCCGCTGGAATTGAAGTATCCTTATTTATCGACCCAGATAAAGCGCAAATTGATGCGGCGATAAAATGTGGCGCACCCGTCATCGAGTTACACACCGGAAAATATGCGGATGCAGAAAGCCAGGATCAAGAGCGCTATTTAATTGAAGTGATTGAAGCTGCAGAATATGCCCATGGACAGGGAGTCGTCGTCAATGCCGGTCATGGATTGCATTATCATAATGTACAACCAATCGCTGCAATTCCTTTGATTAATGAATTAAACATTGGTCACAGCATTGTGGCAAAAGCGATGTTTGATGGTTTTGCCAGTGCCGTGGCTGAAATGAAATCTCTAATGTTAAATGTAGAATAGGATTGTAGGGTGGATTAGCACCACAAGGTGCGTAATCCACCGGTGCACCAAGCTCTTCTTTAAGTTTGACAATGGGAATAATTTATTCGATTTTATCAGAGAGCTCAACTCATTGTTTATTATGAAGATTGACGCCGACCCTATTTTACGCGGCGGGCGCAGAGATTAAAAAAGGCGCAGCGAACTTATTTGATTATCCATAGGTACGGTATTGCAACAAAATGACTGTGGTTTATCATGATACTTCTATTTTTCTAAGGAGAAGCTAGTATGCATGAGAATCAAATTGCCTCTGTTGTTCTTGATGAAGCAATAGCTCTTCACAAGTCATTAGGGCCAGGCTTGTTAGAATCTGTTTACGAAACAATTCTAGCTCACAAGCTAAGAAAAAGAGGGCTTGAGGCTAGACAGCAGGTTCCAATATCGTTGGAATATGACGGCGTGCAATTAAAGAAATGCTTTGTTGCAGACATTGTCATTAATAATTTGGTTATACTGGAAATTAAATCTCAGCAAAAAAACCAAGACCTGCATCGAATGCAGTTGTTGTCTTACTTGAAAATATCAAAAAAAAAGCTGGGTTTAGTTTTAAATTTCGGTATGGGGCTCATGTGTGAGGGAATTTCTCGCATTGCGAATGGACTTTAACAAAATTGTTTTTCCTTTGCGCCTTTTTTAACCGCCGCGTCGTTGCGTAAGAGAAAACATCTTCGAGCGGCTTATTAGACAAAAAGTCAAAGCTACCCATGTCTCCGTCTATACAATAATCCACCCTACTCAAACGGTACTAACTCATACTCACCATCGGAATAAAATTTAACGTAATCCGCATGATCATGCCAGGCACCCATAACCACACGTTCTGCCGCTTCATCATTTACTGTTAGTTTATGAATATTAGGCCGATGGGTATGGCCATGAATCATAAGGTTAACATTATTTTCTTGCATGCAATCTCTAATCGCATCCGGAGTCACATCCATAATATGTGTGGCTTCAGCGTGATGGTATTTGCCGCTGTTTTCGCGCATACGTGCTGCAATTTTACGGCGAACAAATAATGGCATTACGATTAATAATAGTTTTTGCCAAAAGGGATTTAAAATAAACTTACGATATTTTTGATGACGAATATCTAAAGTGCAAAATACATCGCCATGCGATAATAGAACGGGTTTACCATAGAGATTAATAACACAAGGATCGGCTAACATCTTAAAGCCACTTTGTTTGGCGAAGCGTTTGCCAAGCACAAAATCGCGATTACCGCGCATAAAGTAAATCGGCACACCACTATCCGCGAGCGCTTTCAGCTTTTGACTTATTTGTTGATTAAATGGCGTCATATCATCATCACCAATCCAGGCTTCAAATAGATCGCCCAGGATATACAGCGCATCTGCACTTGGTGCAATATCGCGCATAAACTGCATAAATCGTGTCGTAACGACTGGATCTTCCTGGTGAAGATGTAGATCTGATATAAGTAAAGTAAATGTGCGCATAACGATTTTCATTTGTTAAAATAGGCTTATTGTAGCCTAAATCTGTAAAAAAGTCTGACTTGTCGCAACAGTTGGCTTGGGGTAGGATAAGCTGACTGATCCGCGTCAAAACCGCCCAATGTATGACCAAGTTATAGGATTTCATAGGAGGAACCATTATGGATAACACATTGATAGAACAATTAGAGCTCGAAGCGCATCCAGAAGGTGGATTTTATCGGCGTACTTTTGAATCGAAGCTGTTTATGGCGGACAGTGAGGGGCGGGAGGTTCGGATTGCCTCAGCGATTTATTACTATTTAGCTAGCGATGATTTTTCGGCGTGGCACCGTTTGGATACCGATGAAATGTTTCATTTTTATTCCGGCACCAGCCTGACTTTACATATGATTAATCCAGAGGGGAAATTGTCACATATCAGTTTAGGTGATCCTTGCTCTGATGCTGCCTATATAGCGCAGTTTGTGGTACCCAGAGACAATTGGTTCGCACTTGAAGTGGATGCGGAGAATTCCTATAGTTTGGTGGGTTGTACCAACTTTCCAGAATTTCAACTGGATAAATTTGAAATCGCAAAACGTCGAGAATTGGCAGAGCAATTCCCTGATCATAAATGTATTATAGAAAGATTAACTCGAGAGTAAAATGGCACTTAAAATATTTAATAGCTTAACCAAGAAAAAAGAAACTTTTAAACCTATCGTTCCTGGTAAAGTTGGGATTTATGTTTGCGGCATCACCGTTTACGATTATTGCCATATCGGTCATGCACGTTCGATGATTGTATTTGATGTGGTGACGCGCTATATGCGCGCGCGCGGCTATGACGTGAATTACGTGCATAATATTACCGATATTGATGATAAAATTATTAATCGCGCTAACGAAAATGGTGAGAGTTGTGAGGCATTAACGATGCGTTTTATTGATGCGTTGCATGAAGATGAAAAAGCGCTGGGCATTAAGCCTTCTGATTTAGAGCCGCGTGCAACCGAACATCTAAAAGAGATTATCGAATTGGTGCAGGCGCTTATTGAATCCGGTAATGCTTATGTTGCGGATAATGGCGATGTGTATTTTGATGTACGTAAATTTAAAAGCTATGGCAAATTATCGCATCGTAATATTGATGATTTGATTTCAGGCGCTAGAGTTGAGATTGGTGATGTTAAACGTGATCCATTGGATTTTGTATTATGGAAAATTGCAAAACCCGATGAACCTAAATGGGATTCTCCTTGGGGCGCTGGACGCCCGGGTTGGCATATTGAATGCTCGGCGATGTCTACCCACTTTTTAGGGCAACCGTTTGATATTCATGGTGGTGGTTTGGATTTAAAATTTCCGCATCATGAAAATGAAATTGCGCAATCAGAAGCCGCACACAATAAAAACTTTGCTAATATCTGGATGCACGCTGGGCTTTTGCAAGTTGATAATGAAAAAATGTCAAAATCATTAAATAATTTTTTCACTATTCGCGAAATTTTAGAAAAATATCACTTTGAAGAAGTGCGTTATTTTATGTTGGCGGGCCATTATCGCAGTCCGGTAAATTATTCTGAAGATAATCTGGCTAAAGTACATCAATCATTAATAAGTCTATACACAGCGCTGCGCGGTTTGCCCGAAGTTAGTGAAGAAAATACCGAATTCGATAAAAAATTTAATCAAGCCATGGATGATGATTTTAATACGCCAGTTGCCTTTTCCGTGTTATTTGAAATGGCGCGTGAGATAAATCGTCTGCGTGAACAAAATGATACCCAGCAAGCAGCTAAGCTGGCCTCAGGTTTAAAACGTTTGGGTGGTATTTTGGGATTATTGCAACAGGATCCTGAGGTCTATTTAAAAGGCAACTCGGATGATGCTGAAAAAATCGATGCATTAATAGAACAACGCAATCAGGCGCGTCGCGATAAAGATTGGGCAAAAGCCGATCGTATTCGTGATCAGTTGGTTTCGATGCGTGTGGTGATCGAAGATGATGCCAAAGGCACCACTTGGCGTCGCTCGTAACTTTGACTTCAATTGGAGCAACTACGGGTGTCTCACTCGTCATTCCGAGAGAGCGAAGCGAACCGAGGAATCCCCTGCCGCGTCATTTCGACCGAGCCCGTAGGGCGAGTGGAGAAATCTAGCGCATTAAATATGGATCCCTCGGCTTCGCTCGGGATGACGAGCTCCAAGTTTTTATCTGTTTACTAATATTTCCTTAATACAAACCTGGTTATAATGCGTTATTGCTGAAAAAATACATCTAGTGATTAATTAAATCATTATTAATTAATTTTAATTTAAGTAAAGCACATTATCGAGGTCGAATATGCCTGCTAGTACTGACATTTCTATAGAAGAATTTACATTAACTAGTAATGATGGTGAAAGCTATCAAGTTCGGGTAACTACCGATATTGAAAGGCATGTCGTTTTAGACATTGAAGTTTTAGTTAATGAGGAAAAGCGCAGTGATTTTTTTAAAAACTTTGATCGCAAAGGGGTTGATTACAGTAACAGTTGTTATACATATCTGTTGCAAAACCAGCTAGCAAAGTTCCAAGAGAAAAGACTGCGTACGCAAGATAAAGACAATATCAAAGATCAACAAAAAGAAATACAGATTGATGAAGCAATGCTTTTCTTAAGAGATGTTTCAGAGTCCTTTGCCGGTCTTGAGGCGTTGATTAATAATAGTAGAGTTGCTGATCCATTTGGTGATCTAGAAAAATTGAGAAATTGTTTAAAAATATTTAGTGACGATCTTTTTGAGAAAATTAATTTTAGAATGCCTAAAAATGAAAATGCGCCTCTAGCGTTATGGCTAAACGCATTAATCAAGAAATTAGAAAGCTCGTTAGAGAAGTTTCAAGATAGAATTGATGAGCTTGAAGATAGAACGCCTACTCCAGACGAGATAAGAGAATTATTTGGTGTTCAAGATGAGCATTATGGCGAAGTATCGATCGGGTCGTTTATCTGTGAGCAACTTACTGAGATCACATCCTTTGGTATGGAAATGATTTACTCGATCACCAACAATCGATTTGTTCAACTATTTAATATGCACCCGGCTTTAAAAGCGTTATCGGATGCGAAAGCTGATTTAGAGAAAAAAGGCCAATCGTTATATGGCGCACGCTATAATAATAGTCGCTCTGCCGTGCCTCTAGAAATGCTGACTAGTTTAACCTCTAAACAACCAGTCGCGCCACAAAAGTGGTTATCCTTACGGCCCTATATTAAACGTCTCGATAACCTTGAAAAAGTTGAAAATGCATTATGTTTTTTTAGCGGTAGAGAGAATGATGGTACGCCAGTAGGTATTCATGGCGTTTATAAAATACTAACATTTTTAGCTTCAATTCCCGAGATAGCGGTTACGGTTCTACATTTAGGTGTGTCGCTGGTCACAGCATTGATACCGTTTGAGAGCTGGCGGCAGAACGTTAGTCGATGGGCCAGTCAAGCGCATCACAAGATTTCACCGATACGTTACTGTAAAGAGCTTAATAATACTCAGTATAAATATATTTCAGGAAAAAATAATGATGTGATTAACCACATTAAAGGTAAATCAATCAGTTTTTTTAATCGATTTGTAACAGAGTACGCATCTGCTGACCGGATTTTTAAATGGGTTAAAAAGTCGGTATACAAATTTGGCAGTAATTTACGTAACATTTTTATCTATGACGCTGGATACCTTATTGAATTGTTGGCGAAGGATCATAAAAAACTTCAACAGGATGTGATTAAAAAAATGGAGCTTAAGATCGCAGAAAAAGATTTAGAGCTAAGAGAAAAAATTAGAGAGAAACTAGAGAAGATGAATGCTAAGCTCGAACAATCTGTTGCGGATTCGAAAACAGAAGCGAGCGATTCTGAAGGCGAACATTTTATGAGTGCGGATAGTCATCCATCAGAAGAAAAAGTTAAACTGGAATATGAAAGATGGGCCAACATTATTAATTGGCAGCCGAATGAATACAATTCGATTCTCGATTTTGCAGATGAGATTTTAGTGGGTTTATCGGATGTAGTAATCGATCCTATGTTTCGAAAGTCACCGGGTCTGGCAACGATTTTTTTTGCTTTATCAGTTGCTTCGTTGGGCGTCACCCTATTGCCCGCGTCAGCTAGCGCGAATTTAGGTCTGGTGGGTAACATTCTGCAGGCCATACCCGCGTGGTTTAGTAAAACGTTTACCGGAACGCCCCTTAGCGAAGGACTGTCAACAAAAGTGATTGCTTCATTTTTACAATGGAAAGCTGGATTTTTTATTTCAGAGGCGGCACTTGAGGCCATGCATGGTGATTTTGAGTTTTTAGACAGTATTTTTGGTGAATCAGAAAAAATAACTTTAGCTCTAATGGTTTTAGTCAGTGTGGGTGTTACCTTAAAATTTATTCCACTGTTACCTAAAACTGTGACCATTGGTGGACATGCTATTCCAAATCCGATCACTTCGGCCATTAATTTCTTTGCATTGGAAGCCAAGCATTGTGCTGGTGGGGTCATTCCATTAAACGGAATTGAATATGCTTTTCTGGGATTGAAATCTATGTTGCTGATTTATTCTTTAGTCTCAGGGAGTCATAGTTTACCGATTAAGCCACTTAATATTGAAGCTCTAGTAGATGACTTAAAAAAATCTGATTTACTTAAAAAAGAGGGTAGTGAAGAGCAACACCAATTGCTGATTACAGTTTTTGCTAAACACGGCTTTACCGAAAGAGAAAATGAGACAAATAGTATTTTTGTTACTTTGTTAGAGGATATTAAGAATTTAAAAGCAGGTAATATGCAAGCGTTGGCTGCAAATGATGATGCGCCTTTTTCGCCTGTACTAGCTGCGGGAGCTCCAGAAGTAAAGCCGACTCCTTACCAAAAACTGCAACAAACGATGGATTTTGTTAATCGTATTGAAAATCATGGGATGCGTTTTCCGTCTAAATTCCAAGCGAAACGTTACTATGATTATTTGGATGGTGTTTTTGAAGATTATAATAAAAGTCTTCGTGATAAAGGCCGCCATGACAAACAGGTTAATAAAGCTGAATTTCTCAATGTATTTTTTAATAAACATTGTTATTCCGGCAGCTCCACTTTAGTAAAAGTTATAAGTATTGTGCCATTGTATCCGCTGACCGTTTTCTGGCGTGGCATTAAATATTTTTGCGCGACAAAAACAGAAACTTTCAAATCACCAGCCGTTGCACATCAAGTGTCGAAAAGTTTTCACAAAGAAGGCACCTTTATTTTGCAGACCGTTGCTATCCTAAGCCGCGTATTTCACGCATTTGGTCGAGCAGTTGGAGAAGTTTTTCAAGTCGGTTTTCACAAAGTTAATTTAACGACTATTTTTCGAGGCACGTATTCGCGATGGACGCGCGAGGCAGGTACGTTAAGTGACTTGCCCACTCAAATTAATCGCATCAATGAGCATTTATCGCAAGGTGAGTTTAAGAAAGGTGAGCAAAGACTTATTGACTATGAGGTTGAACGCAATGAGAGAACGGGACTTAAATCGTTGACCACAAGTTCTGCTCGTCCACAACAGCTGGTTCGTTTAGCTACTGTGGTGCATGGCGAGTGTGGAGACAAAGAATGCCATGTAAGCACAATTACTCGGGAGATGAGGGAGGGTGACCTGTCGCGGATGGCTAACTCAATTTTTTCAAAAGGTCGTCCAGAGAGTGAGCCGGAGGCAGGGGCCGGGGTTAACCAAGATGATAGCTTCACTCTCAGTCAAGCAGGTTCGTAAGTTAAGTATGCTCACAATGATATCTTTTGTGCTCGCAACCACTTAATGTCATAATAAGCTAATTTATTTCGCCTATTATACAGGGAGACATTAGGTGATCAAAAGATTACCATCCGCGCTGCGTTTATGTGTCTTTATTTTGCTTTTGTTAGTGGGTTCTGGCGTATTGGTATATGCCAGCACAGAAACTACGCAAACCACGCAAACTGCAGCACTGTTAAGCATTAAAGGTGGCATTGGTCCCGGCACTCACGATTTTATTTCTCGAGGCCTAAAAAAAGCGCAACAGTCAGGTGCGCACGTGGTCGTGTTGCAAATTGACACACCGGGTGGTTTGTCGAAATCAATGCGCGGCATCATTAAAGATATGTTGGCTTCCCCCATTCCCGTTATTGCCTATGTTGCACCCAGCGGCGCGCGCGCAGCCAGTGCCGGCACGTATATTCTTTATGCCGCGCAAATTGCCGCGATGGCGCCGGGTACCAATTTAGGTGCAGCAACGCCGGTTGCGATTGGTGCACCGGGAATGGCGCCGAAAAATAATAAAGCTAAAACCAAAAAGCAATCGAGTGCATCAGCAAAAAAAGCAATAAATGACGCGCGCGCCTATATTCGAAGCTTGGCGCAATTGCGTGGGCGTAATGTGAAGTGGGCAGAAAAAGCGGTAGTTGAAGGCGAGAGCTTATCGGCGAATGAGGCATTAAAATTAAATGTGATTAATCTAATTGCTAAAGATGTGCCAGAGCTGCTGCAAAAAATAAATGGCAAGAGCGTTATAGTGCGAGGACTACCCTACAAACTGAATACCGAGAATTTAACGATAAAACAAATTGAACCTGATTGGCGCAGTCGTTTTTTAGCTGTGATTACAGACCCCAGTGTAGCTTATATCCTATTAATGCTCGGTGTTTATGGTATCTTTTTTGAATTTCTTAATCCGGGGTTTGTAGCGCCTGGCGTAATTGGCGCGATTGCACTGTTAATCGGTTTATATGCTTTAGCCTTATTACCGATTAACTATGCAGGCCTGGCGTTGATCGTGTTGGGGTTGGGATTTATTATCGCCGAAGTATTTATGCCGAGTTTTGGAATCCTGGGAATTGGTGGCGCGATTAGTTTTGTCTTCGGATCAATTTTTTTAATGAAAACCACCGATGTGGGTTTTCAGCTACCCATTTATTTAGTTATTCTTGTGACGATAGTCACTTTGATTTTTATTATTTTTATTTTAGGCGTGGCGGTGCGTTCACGCCGAAAACCGGTTGTCAGTGGCGGCGGTGTATTGATCGGTAAAAAAGGCACTATTGAAGTTGCCGATGATAATAGATTGTGGTTAACATTGGTGGGTGAGCGCTGGCAATGTAAAAGTGATTCGCAATTAAAAAATGGGCAACGTGTTGTGGTTAAAAAATTAGAAGGTTTAACCTTAGTGGTTGAGCCTGTTTCTAGTCATTCAACTGAGGAGTAAACGATGATTATTGGTATTGTTATTGCGGCCGTGATTGTTCTGCTATTGTTATTTAGTGCAATTAATGTTTTGCGCGAATACGAGCGCGGTGTGATTTTTTCTCTGGGACGCTTTTGGAAAGTAAAGGGACCGGGGTTAATTATTGTGATTCCCATTGTCCAACAAATTGTACGTGTGCAGTTGCGTACCGTGGTAATGGATGTGCCAAGCCAAGATGTTATTTCAAAAGATAACGTTTCGGTGCGAGTAAACGCGGTGGTTTATTTTCGCGTATTGGATCCTGAAAAAGCGATTATCCAGGTCGAAGATTATTTTGAAGCTACCAGCCAATTAGCACAAACCACGCTGCGTTCCGTTTTAGGTCAGCACGAATTAGATGAAATGCTCTCAGAGCGCGAAAAACTCAATAAAGACATTCAAACCATTCTCGATGAAGAAACCGATGCGTGGGGAATTAAAGTGGCTAATGTTGAAATTAAACATGTGGACTTGGACGAAAGCATGGTGCGAGCGATTGCGCGTCAAGCCGAAGCTGAACGTGAGCGTCGTGCCAAGGTGATTAATGCCACAGGTGAATTTCAAGCCGCAGAAAAATTACGTGAAGCAGCAGTAATTTTAGCGAAACAACCCGAAGCGATTCAACTGCGTTATTTACAAACCTTGATTGATATCGCTGGTGATAAAAGCTCGACCATTGTGTTCCCGCTACCGATTAATATAATGAGCAAAATTGAAAAAGTGCTTTCTCAAGATTAATATCCCGTCTTTGCGAGGAGCCGAAGGCTTTGTTGCAATCTCGCTCCCGTCTTTGCGAGGAGCCGAAGGCGACAAAGCAATCCAGTAAAATAGGATTAACTACGGTATTCCATTATATTGAGATTTGTTTTATCTTTCTACTTGTTCCTGGTCAATCCTCACGCTTCGCTCAGGAGAGGCTTTGTTGGCCAGGTTATAAAACAGGATAAACAAATGCAACACCATCAATACTTTCCCGTCTTTGCGAGGAGCCGCAGGCTTAGATGCAACCCAGCGGGTTTTAGTTTACTTGAAGTCTTAATCACCTGGTTTATTTTTGTTAGCACAGCACTGACCATCAGAATCACTTTATCCAAACAACTGTGGCAGCTCAATCATATGTATCAACACCAGGTTGCGCTAAGTGCTAGACAACTTTATGATAAGGCTTAATCATGGCTTTACTCTGTTAGAACTTATCGTTGCGATGGCATTAAGCTCTGTGATTGTACTGGCGATGTTACATTTATTGGTTTGGAGCCATAGAAATATTAAACAACAGCAAGCGTTATTGATTGGCATCAATAAAATACGCTTTATTAATTATTATCTTACTCGGGAATTACATAAACCTTATATGAAGATTTCAAACGACCATGATCCTAATAAATTAAATTTAACCATTAAAGGCCGGTTGGTAAAATCATTTTATATTGATAAAGCCTATCATAGAGATAATAAGGGTCATTGCGTCACCTCGCTATTTGAACGTCAACCCGATAAGCGGCGAATTGAATTGGTTGCTAATATAATAAAAATACGAATCCAGTATTTTAAAACACGTATTAAAATATGGTTGTTAGCGCGATCCGAAACTCCGGTGTTTAAACAAGCGCAACGTTATTTTTTTGATGGAACTTATTATACATCGCATGATCATTATTTTTATTTTTCCTGGCCGGTTGTTATAAAGTTAGCAGACAATGCAAAGCGTTAAACAATCCGGTTTGGTATTATTGGTTGTGTTGCTTCTAAGTGGCATTTTAGCTTTATTGGTGATGGAGCAGGCACATGAAATTAATCTTGAGAAGAAGGTTCTGCAATCGTCATCCCGTGACTTGCATATTTTAAATAATAAAAGAGATGATCATGCGAATTATGTTTTTTTTAATCCTGTTAATGAGCCTGCAGATAACCTGTTATGGTCATGAGTTGTATTATTTATGTGGATCAGATGAAGATGGCTGTTCACCTTTAGCTTATGAGGGCTGTCTTTGTTCGCCAAATGACGGCGCATTATCGTCTAAACCATACTGCCTAGATCTTGATAATGTCTCTTGCGTGCCATTATCAAAAATGCCAAACTGTAGAAAAGATTATATCATTAAAGATCAAGCAAGCTGTTTGGCGGTTGCATACCAGAGTGAGCCAGATCCGCCGTGCTTACCAACCACCAAGGAATTTTGTGTTAAGCACCATATTGCGCTGTGTCAGCAAGATGGTGGACAGGATAGCTGCCTGCCGACAACATAATCATTGAATATTAACCAATTGTTGGAGGCAGCAGTTTTAGATTAAATATGCTATAATTCAAGAAGATAGGTCAAAATCAAAAAGGCACTTTGGGTGAAAAAAACAGATGCAAGCTTAAGCCATGATATCCATTTATTGGGGGATATTTTAGGGATTACGATAAAAGAGCAAGTCGGTCAGCAATTTTATGACAAAGTTGAGCGTATCCGCCAGCTTGCTAAATCGGCACGCATTAAGGCAAGTTCATCTGCAGATACTAAAAAACTAAAATCCCTGATTAAAAAGCAAAGCAATGAAGATCTATTGTTGTTGGCGAGAAGTTTTAGTCATTTTTTAAATTTAGCGAATATTGCTGAGGCATATCAACAGGTTCGATGCTTACATCAGTTTGAGGTAAATCAAAATAACCCGCTAAAAAAAATCTCACTCGAAACTGTATTTTCTGATTTATTGCAGAAAAAAAATATTTCTAAGCAAAAGTTATTTGATACTGTTATTCACCTTGATATGGGTTTAGTGTTAACTGCCCATCCAACAGAAGTCAAACGCAGGACATTGATTCGAATACTTACCGCCATTGCGGATCTGTTAGAAACAAAAGATCGGGTGCGCTTGGGAGATCGAGAGCAAACTAAGATTAACAACAAATTGCATGCATTAATTACTTCTGTTTGGCAAACAGATGAAATTCGACGAATTCGCCCATCACCGGTTGAAGAAGCAAAGTGGGGCTTTGCTATTATTGAAGATTCATTGTGGAATGCAATTCCGGCTTATTGCCGCCACTTAGATAAAGCATTAAAAAAATATTGCGATAAACCACTGCCGCTTAATGTTTCTCCTTTTCATTTTGGCTCTTGGATGGGTGGCGATCGTGATGGCAATCCGAATGTGGTGGCATCAACAACACGTAAAGTTTGTTTATTATCACGCTGGATGGCAGCTGATTTATATGATCGTGACGTGACGCATTTGGTGCATCATTTATCCATGCGAGAATGCAATGCTAAGTTGAGAAAAGTGGTGGGTAATGTGCATGAGCCTTATCGTACGATACTGCGGGTATTGCGTGGTAAACTGAGGGCTACACGTTTATCGATTGAGGCAGAATTAGGCGGTAGTGATTTAAAGGTGAAAAAAGCAAAGACATTGGATCGTTTTGATGACTTTATTAATCCGCTATTGCTTTGCTATGAGTCACTTTGTGAATGCAAAGGTGAGGTGATTGCTAACAGAGAATTATTAGACCTTATTCGTCGCGCGTATTGTTTTGGCTTAACGCTAACACGCTTGGATATTCGTCAAGAAGCGGCAAGGCATAGTCAACTGCTTGATGCTATTACTAAAGCGTTAGGTTTAGGCAGTTATATTGAATGGGATGAGCAAAAAAGAATTGAATTTTTAACTCAAGAATGTAAAAGTAAACGCCCATTAATACCGAATAATATTAAACTTAATCCTGAAGACCAAGAAGTATTGGATACGTTTAAGGTGATTGCCAATGAACCGCGGGATGGTTTTGGCGCCTATGTTATATCGATGGCCAGCTCAGTATCGGATGTTTTAGCTGTATTATTGCTTCAAATTGCGGTGGGGGTTAAAAATCCGTTGCGTATTGTACCCCTATTTGAGACTTTGGCTGATTTGGAAAATGCGCCTCTGATAATGAAAAACCTTTTTTCAGTTTCTTTTTATCATCAAAGGATTAAGGGCAGCCAAGAAGTGATGATTGGCTATTCAGATTCAGGTAAAGATGCGGGTAAACTTGCCGCCACTTGGGCGCAATATGTTGCCCAAGAAAAATTAGTTTTAGTTGCCAAGCAATATAAAATTCAATTAACCTTGTTCCATGGTCGTGGTGGATCGGTTGGGCGTGGTGGCGGCCCAGTGCATCAAGCGCTATCATCGCAACCGCCTAATTCGGTATGCGGTCGAATGCGAGTGACAGAGCAGGGTGAGGTTATCCAGCAAAAGTATGGCTTGCCGCAATTGGCTTATCACAATTTAAATTTATATACCTCTGCTGTTTTAAGTGCGACTTTAGATCCACCCATTGCACCCAAGCTTGCTTGGCGTAAATTAATGGATCAAATGTCCTTGGATTCAGTAAGAGTCTATCGTGATACCATTCGCAATGATAAAAACTTTATTAATTATTTTCATGAAGTGACGCCAGAGCAGGAGCTAAATCGGCTTTGTATTGGATCGCGTCCAGCAAAAAGAAAAAATAAAGGTGGAATAGAAGCCTTGCGAGCAATTCCCTGGGTTTTTGCCTGGACGCAGACACGCTTAAATTTGCCAGCCTGGTTGGGTATTGCTGAAGCCTTGAATCACGCGATTAAAAATAACAAAAAAGCAGTGTTGCAAGATATGATGCAGCACTGGCCGTTTTTCGATTCTTTTATGGATATGTTAGATATGGTGTTAGCTAAATCAGACCTGGAGATTGCTAAAAATTATGAAGATTTCTTAGCAAGTGATGCGGTTAAACCAACAGGCAAAAAACTAAGATCACAATTAAAAGACACCTTAGCTGTTAATAAGGCATTAATCGGCAACTTGGCATTATCTAAGGAACGTAAAAATTATCGTGCTTCCATCCATGTCCGCAACACCTATGCTGATCCGATTAATTTGATCCAGGCGGAAGTGATGCGCAGGCTCTATCAGACCAAAGTGAAAAAAGGCGAAAAATCTATTTTAGAAGATGCATTGATGGTCACCATTGCCGGCATTTCCGCGGCAATGAAAAACACCGGTTAAATTAGGATCCCCCCACTCGTGTCCTCGGTCGGGATGACGCTCCTTGCCCGTCATTCCGAGAGAGCGAAGCGATCCGAGGAATCTTAAGCGCTGTGGTTCTTAACCATAGTTGATGACGTGAGGTTAAAATAAAAGTGACAACCCAAATGTAATAACATTCTCAATCGCAGGTTCACCTTCTTCAACTTGTAGATTTTTAAACACTCCATGTGCTTGCTCATATTCGTATTGTGCGAAAATATTTACGCCCGTGGTAACGCGGTAATAAGGGCGTATCGTATAGCGCATTTGATTTAAGCCATTGCCAATTTCAGCTTGCTCAATCGTTTTGGTGGCTAAAATACTACGAATCGCAAGCCGAATAAAAAAATTATTGGTGATTTGAGTATCGCGTGAAAGTTCAATATCAAATTTGACACTGCCTCTATGATAGTAGACTCTGACGTCGGTCTCGATAAAATATGGCATCAGACCTTCAATGCCTATTCCGGGTTGCCAATAAGGAGTTTTGCTGGGGCGGTAAAAATAATTTGCACCGCCTTTTATCGCCCAAAACTGCGCTATCGGATGCCAGTAGAAAATATCGAGATCGAGATCTTCTATTTTGCCTTTATTCAATTCGGCTTCTTTGCTAAATAATTCCAGCTTGTGATAATCGCTTCCATATAAGCCTTTAAAAGTTGCCTCTTGGATATTATGAAAAGGATCTTCGCCGACGTCTAGAAAGCTCGCAAAATATAGACCAGGCGGGTGTCCAGAGGGATGCTGAATTATAGCGTAATCGAGAGGCAAAATTTCATCTTTGCGGATAATAATTTGATTTTTATAAGGTGTCGCTTTTATATAGTTTTGCGGTTTTGCCTTACCCGCTGCGATATCAATAATGCTTGTATACTGAAATACTTGCGCCATTCCAGCCATCATATGATAAAGATGATGACAGTGGAAAAACCATTGGCCGCTGGCATCTGTGTCGAAGTCTGCGACCACTGTGGCGCCAGGTGGAACTAAAATAGTATGCATCAAAGGGTCAAATGCACCATGACCATTACGTAAAATATACCAATGACCGTGAATATGCATTGGATGTTTCATCATTGACTGATTGGTAAAGATGATGCGATAGCGTTTTCCAGGTTTGATTAGAATGGGTTTCGCATTATATTCTGGCACACCGTTGAGAAACCAAATATAAGAATGCATCCAGCCAAATAGCTGCATTCGGATAACTTTTTCGATCGGTCTGTTTGGATTATTGGTTTTTACGGCAGCAGTTAAATGCTGGTATTTAGTGCCGTTAGTGGTTGGAGATGAATGTGAGGCGTGATGCGCGTGGTTCATCCCAGACATATTGTTATGCCCCATACTGATAGGTGGTGGTATCGGAAAAGGAATGACGTGGTTAATATCAATGGCCTGATGTGGCTGAGTAATCAATGCGCCGTATGCAGCACCGATGGTATCTTGTGATTCTGCATAAATAATATAGGGTTTGTTTTTTCGAATTTTAACTAAAACATCATAGGTTTCACCTGAGGCAATCGTAAAATCTCGCACAAAGTAAGGTTTTACATTGTTCCCATCGATTTGCACAATTTGCATTTTTGTGCCGGGTATTTTTACATGAAATATGGTGCTTGCGCCGGCATCGATAAAGCGAAGACGAACAGTGTCACCGACTTTTACACGCTTAATCCAAGGGCGCGTTTTGGGATGACCATTTATTAAAAACGCATCATAAGCTACGTCGGTCAGATCGTAAATGCTCATTCGCATATGTTGCATCATTTTATAATCGCTGACTAACTTTTTGCGCTGCCGCGGAGTTCCGCTAAAATAATCACGTAGGAAATGCATGAGTGAGGGCTGCAGTGGAAAGCGAGGAGAAAAGTAATCGCCATCTTTTTTTAGATCCATAAAAATAGTATGTGCCGGCAGATTACTCCAATCCGATAACACAATGGGATATTGCTTTGTGAAATGGAATGGCGGTGGTATGAGTGGATCTATAATAAAAGCCCCATATAAGCCTTCTTGTTCTTGCACGCCAGAATGAGCGTGATACCAATAGGTTCCGGATTGATGCAGAGTGAACTTATAATGAAATACGCCACCGGGTGGAATGGGTTTTTGACTAACACCTTCTACCCCATCCATTTGCCACGGCACCAATAAGCCATGCCAATGCACGGACGTATTCATAGGCAGATGATTATAAACATTCAAGGTGACATGATCGCCTTGCTTAAAATGCAATGTGGGTGCTGGAAGTTGATCATTTGCTACGATGGCTGTATTCACAGCTGTTCCGGTAAAATTAACGGTTTTATGCG
>CAXMUH010000059.1:0-11257 GCA_964196565.1 uncultured Legionellaceae bacterium
TTGTTCGTGTCAAAGAACGCCCAATGATTTCTGAGGTTAAAATAACCGGTAACAAAGAAATTGGTACCAGTAAAATCACTCCCGTATTAAAGAAGATCGGTGTGTCTACGGGCAGTATGTATGATCCGATGAAGTTGCAACTTTTCGATAAGAGTCTCGAGCAGCAGTATTCGATGTTAGGTTATGCCGCAACCAACGTGACCACCGACGTAAAAAATATTTCGCATAATCGGGTTACTATTAGTATACATGTTGATGAAGGCCAAGTGGTTAAAGTTAACTCGATTCATTTTATTGGCAATAGCTCATTTAGCTCAAGCAAGTTGCGCCATCAATTTGCTTTGACAACGCCTGGCATCCTAACTTGGTTTAACCATAAAGATCGTTATTCTCCCTATAAGTTAAGTAAAGATATAGGATCATTGACTAACTTTTATTTAAATCATGGTTACGTGCGTTTTCAAATTAAAAACAAGAAAATTGTTTATATACGTGGGCGCAAACGGGTCAATATATATATTACCGTCTCTGAAGGTCCCGTTTATCATATTAGTGGCTTTCGGATAACCGGGCAGACCTTAGGCTTTAATACTAAGCTTAGAAAATTAGTGATCTATAAAGTAGGCGATGTGTTTTCACGCGCGCAGATTATTGGCTCTCAGGCTGCGATTAACAATTTTTTTGCGGATCGTGCCTATGCTTTTGCTAAAGTCAGTGTATTGCCTAGTATTGATGATGCAAACCATAGCGTGATGATTGCTTACAACGTGATGACCGGCAAAAAGGTTTATGTGCGCCGTATTAATTTCACCGGTAACAACACCACTAATCAAAGTGTCATACGCCGTGAGATGCGTCAGCAAGAAGCTGCGCCTTATTCCTTAAGTAAGGTGAATGAATCTAAACGTCGCTTACTGTTGACTTCATACTTTTCTACGGCCGATGTGAGCACCACGCCAGTCATTGGTACCAATAACCAAGTGGATTTGGATATCAATGTAAAAGAGCGACCATCGGGTAAAGCCAGTATTCAGGGTGGTTATTCGAGTGCATATGGTTTTCTTTATGGCGCCAGTATTTCTCAACCCAATTTTCTTGGCAGTGGGAAATATGTCAGCCTTGGTTTTACCAATAGTCAGGTAACTCAGAATTATTCTTTTTCTTATGTTAATCCGTATTACACTTGGTACCATATTAGCCGTGGTTTTACTGTTTATTATAATCGCACGCGTTATCAGAAACAGCAGTTTAACTTTACACCGTATGTGATGAATTCCTTGGGCGCGGATTTAAATTATGGCTTCCCATTATCTGAGAATAATTCATTAGGCGTTGATTTTGGTTATTCAAGAATAGATTTAAGCCATTTGGATGGTACCGGTAATTTAGCTCCCAGTGTTAATGATTTTCTTCGCATCACAGGCACAGTTTCGGGTAATAATGTTAAGCGAGATTATAATGTCACTAAAGCCACAGCAACTTGGACGTATAATGGTTTAGATCGTTTTTTAATGCCCACCAAGGGGGTAAAAAACCAGATGGGGCTTAGTCTCGGCGTCGATATTTTAAGTAATGGTTTAGATTATTACACCATTTCGGATAATTTTTCTGCCTATGTGCCACTGTTCCATGGATTTATTATCGATATTCTCGCTAATGTGGGTTATGGAGGCGGTTTTGGAAAAAGGAATGTTGGTCTTGCAGGCCGAACTTATGACCCTCGTTTGCCATTTTTCAACAATTTTTATGCTGGTGGTATTGGTACGGTGCCGGGTTATTCGCAAAATACACTTGGCCCAACTTATGCGCCCTGGTCTCAATATGGTGGTTCGGCTCTGGGTGGTAATTTAATGACAACCGCGGGGATACATTTTATTTTACCGAATTTTATCAGCCAGCAGGTGCGTATTGCATTCACGTTTGATGCTGGTAATGTTTTCCAAGCGCCAGTCTATAAGCCGGATGCTGCCCCTAGGTTTACAGTGGCAGGGGATTCTGTTCCGACACTACCTTTGGTTGTTAATGATGAGCGTTTTGCGCTTGAGAATCTGCGTATGTCTGCGGGTGTTTTGGTCACTTGGTATACTCCATTTTTTGGGCCAATCGATTTATCGTTTGCTTTCCCACTTAATAAGAAGAAATATGACCAAGAAGAGAAATTTCAGTTTGCGATGGGGCTGAGTTTCTGATAAAAGTATTAAACTAAACTTAGGAGATTACAATGAAACGAATATTAATAGTAGCCGGCACTTCAGTCGCAGCTCTTCTTTGCACTAGCGCTTTTGCGTTAAAAGTTGGAGTTGTTGATATGCAAAAGATTTTTGGTTCTCAGCACGGTCTGCGCCAAATCCAAGCAAAACTTGAGAAGAAATTTTCAGGCAAGCGAGCCAAAATGGTTGGCATGATGAAAAGCATCCAGGCTGAACAAAAAAACTTTTCTAAAAACAAAGCAGTTTGGAGCCAATCTAAAATTTCATCCGCTCAATCAAAATTAAAAGCGGATCAATCAAAATTCCAAGTAGCTCAAGCTAAATATCAAAAAGCTGTGATGAGTGCACAAGCAGCTTCTATGAAAAGCTTTATTGGTAAAATCAAAGTTGCTTCTAGCGCAGCCGCTAAGAAAGGTGATTTAGATGCAATTTTTGTTAGTAATAGTTTGTTGTATGCTAAAGATGCAAAAGATGTAACAGCTTCTGTATTAAACAATATGAATTAATTGTTGAATTTGTTACTCTACCCAAAGGCTGCATACAACGCAGCCTTTGTTTTATATAAAATAATTACTCGGGTGCGTTGGTATAAGTCCTTCAATAGAAGGGCGTTTTGTCGCGAGGGTTAAGTTTTTGTGTACTTTTATAACAAAAATATCCAGCCTGGAAGCTATTCAACGTCCAAACTGGACAACAGATGAGCGTTCTGTAGCGAGGGCTAAGAAATACACATGAGTGAAAATCAAACATACACCTTAGGTCAAATCTCTGCGCTTATTGGCGCCGAACTTCGTGGTGACAGTAACTGCCAAGTTAGTGCGATTGCTTCCATAGGGCGCGCTATTTCGGGCCAGCTGACTTTTTTTATTGATAGCTCAAAACACTTGCCAGCTTTAGAATGCACCAAAGCTTCAGCGGTATTGCTGACAGATAAATTTGCATCAAAATGTCCGACAAATGCACTAATCGTGCCAAGACCAAAACTTGCTTTAGCCAAAGTATTGGATTTAATTTATCCAGCTCAGCAGCCAGTCGCTGGAGTGCATCCTAGCAGTGTGATTGGTGCAGAATGTAAAATTTCAGTTTCCGCACATATTGGCCCTCAAGTGGCCATTGGTGATAATGTCCAAGTTGGAGACAATTCAGTTATTTGTGCCGGTGTTTATTTGGGTGATGGCGTAAAAATTGGTGATAACTGCAAAATAAATGCCAACACCAGCATTTATTCAGGTGTTCGCATTGGTAACAATGCGGTGATTCACAGTGGCTGTGTGATCGGAGCGGATGGTTTTGGCTTTGATCCCCAAGCAGATGGCACCTGGCTTAAATTATCTCAATTGGGCTCAGTGGTTATTGGTGATGACGTTGAAATTGGGGCGAACACTACCATTGACCGAGGGGCTTTAGATGATACCGTGATCGGAAATGGAGTTAAGTTAGATAATTTGGTTATGATTGCTCATAATGCCCAAATTGGAGACAATACAGTAATTGCTGGTACCACGGTAATTGCTGGAAGTGCTAATATTGGGCGTAATTGTGTTATCGCAGGAGCGTGTGCAATTAATGGTCATATCGATTTAGTGGATGGTGTGGTAGTATCTGGCATGGGCATGGTGACAAAATCATTACTTAAGCCTGGGGTTTACTCCTCAGGAACAGGAATCTTACCACGTAAAGATTGGCAAAAATCAGCTATTAGATTTAAACAGTTGGACAGTATTTATCAAAGGCTACGACTTTTAGAGCAAGAAAAATGACATTGAAAATGAATATTAACGAGATTAGAAAATTTATCCCACATCGGTACCCATTTTTATTGGTTGATCGTGTTAACGCATGTGAGCCCAATAAATCCATCACAGCAATTAAAAACGTCACTGTGAATGAGCCATTTTTTGAAGGCCACTTTCCGGTGCAGCCAGTGATGCCGGGGGTATTAATGATTGAAGCTTTGGCGCAAACCGCCGGGCTATTAATGGCAAAATCATTGGATTGGCCAGAAAATCATGATCACGTGTGTTATTTGGCCGGTGTTGATAAAGCCCGATTTAAGCGTGTGGTGATACCTGGGGATCAATTAACATTAGATGTTTTGTTTGTTAAAAGCAGACGTGATGTATGGAAGTTTCAAGGGAATGCGTCAGTGGATAGCCAGTTGGCGTGTAGTGTAGAAATCATTATTGCACGAGGCTAATTGTGATAGATAAATTTGCTGTTGTTCATCCATCTGCTGTAATTGCAGAGGATGTTATCATTGGCCCATGGACGATTATTGGGGAAAATGTTGAAATTGGTGCGGGCACTCATATCAGCTCGCATGTTGTTATCGATAAAAATACTAAACTGGGTAAAAACAACCGTATCTACTCACATTCAACGCTGGGTTCAGATCCTCAACATTTAAGCTATGCGGGAGAATCTACTTGGCTTGAAATTGGCGATGATAATGTTATTCGTGAATTTGTCACCATTAATCGTGGCACCGTTGACAAAGGGCTGACTAAGTTAGGCGACAAGAACTACCTCATGTCTTATTCGCATATTGCCCATGACTGTGTGGTGGGTAATCATGTGATTTTTGCTAACACGGCTTCCATTGCGGGTCATGTGACGATTGGCGATCACGCAATTTTAGGTGCTTTTTCCGGTGTGCATCAATTTGTTAATGTGGGCGAATACAGTTTTCTCGGGCGCGCGACTAAAATTTATCAAGATATTTTACCTTTTATGTTAGTGATTGGTAATCCTGGTGCGCCACGTGGATTAAATAGCGTAGGTTTAGGTCGCCATGGTTTTTCTAATGATTCAATGAATGTATTGAAGCAAGCTTTTCAAATCATTTTCCGTCGTGGCTTAAAGCAAATTGAAATTGTAGCAGAGTTAGAAGCGCTGATTGCCAAGGGCAGCCGAGCTGAGGTGGCACGGTTACTTGAAGCATTCCAAGCATCTGATCGTGGCATTGCCCGTCAATCAGCCGATGATATTGCGGAGTATGTTTAATTTTCTTGACCCCATGACCATCCATGGTCCATTCCTCGCTCTTCCATGGCGCTAGTCGCTATAAAATATCTAAAATCAATAAAACTAACTGGCCAGCGAGATGCAAAAACCTAAAATTCACCTGCGCTTAGTATATACTAAGCGCGGTATAGTTTTAGGTCTTGAATGTTGTATTCAGCCAAGTCAAGATTTTCTCTTACGCGGCGTCGCAGCGGTTATAAAAAGAACGCAAAGTTATCTTATACATAAGTCCGTTGCGCCCTATTATAAACGCTGCGCCGCCGCGTAAGAGTGTCCGTTTATACGTAGCACCTTAAAGTTTTAAAGCATAATTTCAAACCGATTTGGGTATAGCTAACTTAGGTCAATAAAGTGGCTGCAGCTTCTGCAGCCTTTTTCGAGGCATTTTCACTTTGCAGTTTATTTTTCAAGGTTGACAGTTTTTGTTTAATGCCATTTCGATAATCACTGTCATTGATAATTCGAATAATTTCTTCGCTGATAATATTTGTTTTAACTTTTTCTTGCAGTAATTCCAACGCCACGCGCTCTTCGGCCACAATATTGCAGAGTCCAATTTGATCAAGGTCTGTTACAAGCTTACCGATAAAAGCGTTGACTTTGCTCACCTTGTAAACAATCACCATCGGTACTTGTAGCAGTGCCACTTCTAGGGTTACGGTGCCAGAAGTAACAATGGCGGCATCACATAAGGATAACGCATTATAAGTATTATTAGTGACTACGGTTATACCGGTTAAATCATATGGCTTTAAAATGCTTTTATTGAGGTTGGCTGCAAGTGGCAGAATAAATTGCGCGTTTGGAATTTTGTTTTGAATTGATTTTTTTGCGGCCAGCATCTCAGGCAGCAGTTTGTCAATTTCGTGAAGGCGTGATCCGGGTAATAGTCCAATGACAGGATGCTCAAGGTTAATATTAAATTGACGCGAGGCTTCAATTTTATCAAGTGTTGCTTTTATGGATTCCACCAATGGGTGCCCCACAAATTTAACCGGGACGTTTTCTTTTTGGTAAAGTTTTTCTTCAAATGGAAACAGCACAGCCATTAAGTCTACATTTTTTTTTATTTTTTTGATGCGTGAATAATGCCACGCCCAAATTTGTGGGCTAACATAAAACATCACCTTAACGCCGAGTTTTTTAGCACGTGCGGCCAGTCTTAAATTAAATCCTGGGTAATCAATTAATACTAATAAATCTGGTGGATTGTTTTCTAAAATATGCGTGAGTGTTTTCATCGCGTTTTTGAGGACGCCCAATTTTTTGATAATTTCAACGGCGCCTATCACTGCAAGCTTGTCTGAACTAAAAATAATTTCAACGCCGGCCGCTTGCATTTGGTCGGCCCCAACACCTTTAATATGACACGGAATTTGTTGTTTTAATTCACGGGCCAGGTGGGACCCTAGAATATCGCCTGAGGGCTCGCCGGTGATAATTAATATGGTTGGGTTTGTTTTCATTAGGCTTCAGCTAACGCTTGTATCTTGTCTACTTCATTGGCTTTATGCACGATATTTGTGATTTCAATGGCGGTAGCAAGCGCTCGTTTCCCTTGTTCGCCGGTAACTGCAGGTTCTTTGTTGTTGATAATGCAATCAAGGAAAGCTTCGATTTCGTCTTTTAATGCATCGCCTTGTTCAACAGTTCTTTCCTCATTGCAAATACCAGGGATGCCTGGAAATATTTCTTGATCGCTTTTGCGATGAATAGCAATTTTCTTTTTATCGAGATCCATACCAATGTAGGCATCATGTTGGAAAATGCGCAGCCGCCTTTCCATTTTTAAACTGACTCGAGAGGCAGTCACATTGGCAACGCAGCCATTTGCAAACTCAATGCGCGCGTTGGCAATATCTATATAAGGTGATAATACGGAGGCACCATTGGCGGCGATGCGCGCAATGTTTGATTTTACAATAGTTTGAATAATATCAATATCGTGAATCATCAAATCCAGTACGACGCTGACATCAGAACCGCGTAATTTAAAGGGTGAAAGGCGTAATGATTCAATAAAGCGAGGATTATCCAGTGAGTGTTCGACTGATTTTAATACATTGTTAAAGCGTTCTAGGTGCCCAACCTGTAACAGTGCGTCATGTCTTTTGGCGGTAAAGATCAGATCTTCCGCTTGTTCAATGGTGGTGGCAATGGGTTTTTCAATTAAAACATGAACGCCATTTTGCAGAAAAAATTTGCCAATTTCGTGATGCGCAGGTGTGGGTGCTGCAATACTAACCGCATCGACTTGATCGATTAATGACCTATAATCAGTAACGGCTTCAACTTCTAGATTTTGCGCAATCTTGGCACACTTTTCAGGATCCACATCACAAACGGCAATCAGTTTAGAATGTTTTAGAGTTTTATACTTTTCAGCGTGATACTTGCCTAGATAGCCAACGCCAATCACGGCTGTTCTTAATGTATGCATTTTAGAGCCTTGTTAGAAATTTTCACTAATTAATGCACAATTAATTAGCGGGAATTGCTATTCATATTAAATAATATTTTTAAATCGGTGTTAATATGGTTGACGCCAATATTGGCATTTTTTTATTTTTTAATCAAGGTGGCGAGCGTTGTCTATAGAAAATGTTGATCACGAGCGCTGGATGTTAGAGGCTTTGTCGCAGGCGTCGCGCGCAGAGGCTGAGGGAGAAGTACCGGTGGGGGCGGTGTTGGTTTATAAAAACCAAATAATTGCCACGGGTTGGAATCATCCCATCAGCGCACAAGATCCAACCGCTCATGCTGAAATTATAGCGCTGCGCGAGGGTGCCCAGGTTTTAGGCAATTATCGATTATTAAATACCACACTGTATGTTACCTTAGAACCTTGTGCGATGTGTGCTGGTGCTATGATTCATGCGCGAATTGAAAATTTATTTTTTGGCGCTTATGATTTACGTACCGGTGCTGTGCAAAGCGTTTTTCAATTGCTTGATGATAAGCGTCTTAATCACCGTGTGACATGGGAAGGTGGTGTTTTAGAAGATGCCTGTGGTTTAGTCCTTAAATCTTTTTTTAAAAAAAAGCGTTAATGTAAGTCAATTAACAGTTTTTAATTTAAAGCACCTTAACTCATCGTTAATGTTTACATTGGATCTAGATTATTATGAGAGGACAATCGATTTATAAAGACCAACTTTGGTTTAAAGCGATTAAAGAACTTTTTGTTAATCGAAATGACAAGGATATTGGCAGAGTTTTAAATCATTACGCAATAGATGCGAAAGCTGGGGACGCAACAGAAGTGCTGCCCTCAGATATTACTGCTCATATCAATTCGTTTACCACGGAAGTTTTTGTCGAAGACCAAAATATTATTTCTAATATACTTTTGTGGTATAGCAGGTTGATACCGATGCTGAAAAAAGTCTATACCGAACTTTTTTCTGAACGCGTGGTGCAAACTGCGTGTTATAAAGAAATTAGCAATGCGAGAACACTGGATCAGAAAAACAGGGATAGTGAGTGTAAGCAAGCAGAAATTGATTTAAAGCTGGTTTATTTTGATTTTGGATCAACCTTAAATCAAATAATTTCAATTTTAGTGAGACATAAAATTAATGCGCATTTTAAATATTCGCCGGATTATCCTTCTATAACCGGAGAAGTGATTTTATCGATTATAAACACTTTGACTGTGTTTTTTAGTGAGGAGTGTCGAAATAATCAGGTTTGTCGTGCTTATTTGAGCAGCTTTATCTTGAAAGAACGTGCAAAATCGGATAATTTTTTTCTGTTTGATATTTTTTCTGTTTTGGTGGCGCAGTATTCAGAGCGTAAACTAATTAATGGTTTTATTTCCCTGCAGAATATCTGTGATCAGTTTTACAATAAATTTATACAATCATTTTTGTATGCTTTTGCCAACGCCTTGCAAAATAATCCCAGCTATTCTTTGGATAGTTTGTATTGTGAGCTTTGTGGTTTTGCCGACCAGGTTTCAATCGACTCTATTGCTGACTATATTGACTTCGACAGCATAGTTAGAGAACATGTTGTCCGCAACAACGAGATACCTTTACTGCGGGTTTCAAGCTTTTTTCGTAAACTTAATGAAAATGAAAGGGTGATGAAAGATTTTGGCTTTCAATTTTTAGAGGCAGTCAATAAAAGATTAGAGCACTTGCCGTCGCATCAACGTGAACGTTTGCTAGATTTAATGAGTGCATTGGATCGGCACTGCCAAGTTTTTGATGATGTGTTTTTGAAAATGTTGCAGGTGCGATTAAAGTGCGAAAGTTATTTATTAACGCATGCGTTTGGTTGCCGTGATATTATTTCCTATAATAAACGGATTACTCAACGCGGTCTATTTGTAACAAGAGATCCTGACGTTAGTATGGCATTTAATACCCTTGCTATTTTAGCAAGATTTCCGGATCAACATGTAGAAGAGGCGCGTTTAAAGCTTGGTCTGAAAATTATAGGGTTGAAGATTCAAGCTTCATCAGTGAGGGGGGATTTGAGTACATCATTAGCGACTTTATTGGCGTGCAAGCCACAAAGCGGCATGCTGGAGCAAAAAGGTTGCATCAAGTTAAGGTAAAAAATCATTTGCAATTTGGTGATAAAGGCGCCAGAATCTGTTTTTATTGAATACCTTATAGGAGTCATCATGGCCATTCAAGACATTCCAGCCGGCAAAAATATCCCTAGTGATTTCAATGCGATAATTGAAATTCCAGCCAATGGTGGCTCGATTAAATATGAAGTGGACAAAGAATCAGGTCTGCTAATGGTTGATCGTTTTATGCCAGTTGCTATGCATTATCCGTGTGATTATGGTTATGTTCCCAGCACGTTGGCAGATGATGGTGACGCTATGGATGTTTTGGTGTTAACGCCTTACCCAGTTCAACCTGGAACACTGGTTCGGGTTCGTGCTCTGGGTTTGCTCGTGATGACCGATGAAGCAGGAAAAGATAGTAAAATTTTAGCCGCACCAATTGAAAAAGCTTGTGCACAATTTGCCGATGTTAAAACTTTAAAAGATTTGCCTGAGATGTTGCTCAATAGGATCTCTCATTTTTTTGAACAATATAAAGCGTTAGAGCCTAATAAGTGGGTCAAAGTTGAGGGATGGCAAGGCAAAGAAGCTGCAGAGCAAGCGCTGATCGATAGTGTGAACAACTATAAGTCGTAATTTTATTCAAAGGAGACGGATAGAAGTAGCCCGGACGACTTGTCGGCCGGGAAGCATCCAGCGAAGCTCGATTCAAACTTCATTCTGAGAAATTAAATCATGGAACTAGATTGCAAGACAGTGAGTCGCCGACGTTTTCAGACACCCCTTCTGGTGATGTGGTTCGTCGCTGCATTAGGCGTTCCTTTTCAATTTGTGTTGCAGTCAACCCCTAATGTGATGATTGCTGATTTAATGCAAGCGTTAAATATTAGTGAGCCCAATATTGGGTTTTTAACGTCAAGTTTTTTTTATACTTATTTAATATTTCAAGTACCAGCAGGGATTCTAGTTGATCGCTATGGTGCGCGAGTTGTTTTGTCAGTGAGCGTGTTGTTAGGTTCATTGGCTTGTTTGCAGTTTGCTCATGCAAACTCTTTTGGGATGGCGGAATCCAGTCGTTTAATTATGGGTTTGGTGACGGCACCTTGTGTGCCAGCCATTATGTTTTTTGCTGCAAAAAACTTTTCGGCGACACGTTTTGTTATTTTAGCAGGTTTGGCTGAGAGCATTGGCATGACCGGCGGCGCTGTTGGTGAAGCGGTGTTGGGTGAGGTTGCAACTAATTTTGGTTGGCGTCAAACGATGCTTGCTTGTGCTGTTGTGGGTGTGGTGATTGCATTGTTGATGTTTACTTTGATTCGAGACAGAAAAAGAGAGCCACAACTTGCAAAAGACAGTGCGGGAGAATTTAAGCAGATTATTTCCGGTTTTATTCATGTGATGAAGAACAGTCAAGTCTGGTTGATTGTGTTATATGGCGCATTAATTTTTGCGATGTTGCCAGCAATGGCTGGATTGTCGAGAAACTCTTTGGTAAAGA
>CAXMUH010000060.1:0-7749 GCA_964196565.1 uncultured Legionellaceae bacterium
TCGGTGATTGAGGCGATGGTGGCGGCACCATTGGTGGCGCTTGGAATTACCCATCCAGAAAATCACGATATATTGGGTAAGGGTGAACAAGCGGTGATGTTATTATTGGGTGTTTTTATTCAACCCAGTTTATTAGTGATCGGATTAATTGCTGGAATTATTTTCTCTTTTGTTTCATTTCAGTTATTAATTTATAGTTTTTCCGGTTTTGTGCTGGATATTATGTCGAGCACGCCCAATCCTGGGCATCACAGTAATAATATTTTAGCTTCGGTGGTATCCAGTCCATTGTGGAGCGGATCGATTTTATTATCGCAGCCGTTGTTGCTGGTGGTGTTTTGTACTTTAACTTATACATTATTAACCCAATCGTTTAGTTTGGTGTTTGTATTGCGTGATAATGTAATGCGTTGGATTGGTGCCCCAGGTTCTGGGTTGCAAAGTCCCGAGCAACTGGTTGGCGATACCAAGGGCGCGATTTCTGGTATGGGTAAAGCCACAGGTGATATGGCGAGCTCTGTTTCGACTGGTGGGGCAAAAACAGCTGAAGCTGGTGCACAAGCAATTAATGAAGGTAAAGAACCTGGAGGGGATGTAAAACCTGAATGAGATGGTGGCGTAGGAGCTGCCGGAGGAGCTGCCGCAGTATAGCTAAAAAGCGACAAAATATTTTCATAAATACCTTGAGGCCAAGCTTTTATAGAACTTGGCCTTTTTTTTTGGTTCCATTTACGCAATGATGAGAGAGTAGCAAGTAAAATCAACAGCTTGCCGCACCCAACTAGGCGTAGCGGATACGCCTAGTTGTATTTTGTAATTAAATCCTCACAAATGCCGTCGCAAGTATTTCGAACTCAGCTTCACTCAACTGTGTGGGTTCATTCTGCCGCTACGCAAAAATGATTGTTTCCCCTCTTTGAATAATTACTGATTTTTCATCATTGCACAAATGGAGTAACTACCAGGAGTAAATACCATGGCATTTATATTTCTTGTTTCGATAGTTGCTCTAACTCAAATATTTTTATCCTAATAATTAATTTTTCAACTATGCGTACCCGCTACGCCTAGATGGTATCTTTTACTTTTTGAACATCGGAACAACTCTATGATTTCATTCCTATGGATATTGGACTTCCGGATATCAGTGGAATCGAGGTAACAAAACTCATTCGTCAAACAAAAAATGTGAATTGTAAAACACCGATCATCGCTTTAACGGCACACGCATCTGATTATGACAAAGCGCGCTGCATCACGTCAGGTGTCAGTGACTTTTTAACAAAACCCGCATCCTATGTTAGCTTTAAAAAAATATTACAAAAATATCAAGTTGCTTCAAATAATGGGGTCAAGACTTGACCCCATTACCCCTGACCACTTAAAGCACAGTCAATTTAACGTGTGCTGTGCATTGATCTAAATAACCGTAAGCGGGCAGCATGCGCAGCGGCAACGTTATTCAATTCTAGAATTGATCTCATATCCAAAATGATTTCATTACATGGGCTGACGATCGTATAATGGCCGAAAGTAATAAGTAAGTTATTTCATTTGTCAGAGGACTAATTAATGACTTATCAAACTGCTTAAATCTACTTTTTAGGCTTATAAATCGGAAGCGCCTCTTAAACCACATGTTGCTTAAGAGGCACTTACCCTTACCCTTAAGCTTTTACTGATAGTATAAATATCTGGTGTACTATTACTCGAGAATATCAGTTGCTTGTGAGATCGTTAGATTCTATTCATTAAATTTCCAATGGGGTTACCGTGGGTTTATTCAAAACAATGAAAAAAGGCCTGTCCTCTGGATTTTCGCCCAAACGTTGGGTTGGTCTCGAGCACGTTAAAGCCAATGGGAAAATTGTCGCAGACCTTGCTAAAGATCTGGTTGAAGATAAATCTAAGTCAAGTGCGCTAAAAGAGAAGTATCAAGCTAGCTGGGATTCGATGACGCCAAAGGAATTTGCAGCGCGCAAGCGCTTTGCTGTTGTGTTTATGGTTGTGTATGTATTGGTGGGAATTAGTTTAATTGGGTACGCATGGTATTTGTGGTTTAGTAGAAGTCTTATTTTGCCGGGATGCATTTCATTCGCAATGGCGTTGCTTGTATTTACCTATTCATTACGTGAATTAATGGTATATGCACAAATCCGCCTTCAAAGGAAACATTTAAAGTTAAGGGACTTGTTTACTTACCTTATCAAAGGCTTTCCAAAATGAAAAAAATACTCACTTTACTTTTTCTACTTTCCTGTTGTTCGTTTGCATTCGCTGATAGTTCATCGAGTATTTTACACCCAGCAGCCCTTAGCAATTATACCGATTTATCGCTTAATTATTTAGGCCAGATTTTTGGCACCGTGGGGACAGTACTCGCGGGTGGGCAGTCGCAAATGATGGGCAAGCTGTTTTATACCTTAAATAACGGTATATTATTAATTAGTGTGGTGGTGATCGTTTATTCGGTATTGATGTCTTCGGTTCGTCTCGCCAGCGAAGGTGTGTCCATTGCGCAAGGTAAATCAACCTTAAAGAGCTTATTTAAATTAGCCCTCGGTATTGCGATTATTATTCCAAGCCCGGCAACCGGTTATTCTGTCATCCAAACCATTGTGATGAAGGTGGTGATCGAAGGCGTCGGTCTTGCAGACAGCATTTGGGACAGCGGATTAAATTATTTAAATGACGGTGGTGTGGTCTGGGCGAAGCCTGCAGGAGGCAATAGTCAGACTAATTACGTCACCACCAATAATATCAAAAGCATATACGGTGATAGCAGTCCCGCTTTCGCGTCACAGATTTTTGCTGATGAAGTGTGTATGTATGGTTCTCGCGATCCACTATCCGTAGCGCAACCCGATAATTCGGGTAATCCAGTTGCAGCAACGGCGCCGAATCGACCTAATTTTAATGTCTATGCTGATGATACTACGCATACGTTTAATTTCCCGGGGCTTAACGATGGCGCAACAAGTGGCAGTGCGTGTGGTTCCGTGTCGTGGAATGTAAAAAATGCGTGTAGCACAGACTCTAATTGTAGTGTTGCTCGAACAGCAATGTCATCGATGGTAACGGGTTTATTACCGTTAGCTAAAAAATATTATTGTTCACAAAACCCAGGCAGTAATACTTGTCGGGATGTTAACTCGACTCTGCCAAAAGATGCCTATCCAATTATGTTAAATTCAATGTTAAATTACTATTCAGCGATTCAAGTTTATGCTGCAATAAATGGTAAAACAGCTGATAAAAATAAAACGACGTTTATTGCCGATGCAGAAGCTGAAGGTTGGCTTAATGCCGGGCGTTATTTTTGGGATGTGATGCGTTTCAGCGCGAATAGTTCTGCGGCGCTGGATTTATCAACTTATGTATCTACTGTAAGTAGCCCAACCTGGCCTACTCCTATGCCGACGAACTTAAATAAGATTGTCAAAGGCGCGAGTTTGGCGATCGCAGGCTATGCGCTAACTGGTACGGGTGTATCAACTGGATTTCAAAAATATATCAATGACATTTATGGCAGTATGCATGCTGCTGGTGTTAGTGGTGGTGACCACAGTTCGCATCTTATTATAGGCGGTGCCGCGGCGGGTGTTATTGGCCCGACCTATATTGCTCCGGGTGTTGGGATGGCCTTGACTGCAGCAGCTTCAGGGTTGGATGTGATTGGTAATATGTTTAAGCATGTCGGTGATCATCCGAATCCTTTAGGTTTTTTGTATAGTTTGGGGCAGGCATGTCTTAAGTTAACGATTGCTATTTGGGTTATTGGCGGAGTTGGAATTACTGTTGGAATATTGGCTGCTGGTTTTTGTCAAGCCTCAAACCCTTTTGCACCAGCACAGGCTGCTATGGCTCAATGGATGTCACCAATGATTAGTATGATCTGCACTATGCTGTGGGCGGCTGGATTCTTTTTAAGTTATTATGTGCCGCTGTATCCGTATATGATTTTTCTGTTTGCTTCGGTGGGGTGGTTTATCTCGGTGATTGAGGCGATGGTGGCGGCACCATTGGTGGCGCTTGGAATTACCCATCCAGAAAATCACGATATATTGGGTAAGGGTGAACAAGCGGTGATGTTATTATTGGGTGTTTTTATCCAGCCCAGTTTATTAGTGATTGGATTAATTGCGGGAATTATTTTCTGCTATGTTTCTTTTCAGTTATTAATCTATAGCTTCTCTGGTTTTATGATGGATATTATGGGGAGCTCACCTCGTCTTGGTCACACCAGTAATATTTTAGCTGCTGCGACGGGTAGCCATATGTGGGATGGGTCGATTCTTTTATCGCAACCACTACTTTTAATCGTGTTTTGCACCTTAACTTATACGCTTTTAACTCAGTCATTTAGCTTGGTGTTTATCTTGCGCGACAATGTGATGCGTTGGATTGGTGCCCCCGGTTCTGGATTGCCAAGTCCCGAGCAATTGGTTGGCGATACCAAAGGTGCTATTTCCGGTATGGGTAAAGCTACAGGTGATGCATCGTCTCAAATATCTACGTCAGGAGCTGCATCAGCATCTAGTGGATATGTGAAGGGACTTAAAGAGGGGATAAAGGAAGACGGGGGTGGTGGCGGGGATGTTGATGTTGGTGGCTAAGCCACCTCGCAATGCTTCCCGGCCGACAAAGCCTGTCCTCTGCGAAGCGTGGGGATCGTCCGCGGCTGCGCCTACATCTGATCTAATTTTAATTTTGTTTGGCTGCGTAAATGCAGTAACTACAATGGAGTAGCTACCGTGGTATTTATATTTTATGCTTCAATGGTCGATCTAGATCAAATATCATTATCCTAATAATTAATTTTTTAATTTCCAGAACTCTGCCTCAATTAATAAATTCGAGACTGCGTTTCGCTTGCTAAGATAAATATGCAATGTATATTGGTATATTATGATGGGTCAATAAATCCGATTGAATTATTTTGGAATTTATTTAATTAAAATACTTGAGTATAATATTCAATTAATACCTACGTATAAATACTTTTATTCCTTTTAAGTATAAAGTAAATGCCTTTTTTAAATAAAATGCACGGCCTTAAGAATTTCTTAAGCTTCCCTTAATTTTCTTCTGTTAGCATAGACCTATCTGAGAGCTCCTAGCTTTTTAACAAGCATTAGTTTTTAGCTCGCATTTTATTTATTAAAATTACGTCGTGCTCAACTTTTTAGGAGGGTTGTTTTGTTTTCAGGGTGTTACGACCATGGAAGGTAAGAAGTATCAAGCACAGGATGTGTGTCCCTTAAAACAAAACAACCCCTCCTCAAAAGTTGAGCACCGCGTTAAAATTCCAATGGGGTTGTTGTGGGTTTATTTAAAACGGTGAAAAAAGGCTTGTCCTCTGGATTTTCGCCCAAACGTTGGGTTGGTCTCGAGCATGTTAAAGCCAATGGGAAAATTGTCGCAGGTCTTGCTAAAGATCTGGTTGAAGATAAATCTAAGTCAAGTGCGCTAAAAAAGAAGTATCAAGCTAGCTGGGATTCGATGACACCAAAGGAATTTGCAGCGCGCAAGCGTTTTGCTGTTGTGTTTATGGTTGTGTATGTATTGGTGGGAATTAGTTTAATTGGGTACGCGTGGTATTTGTGGTTTAGTAAAAGTCTTATTTTGCCGGGATGCATTTCATTCGCAATGGCGTTTCTTGTATTTACCTATTCATTACGTGAATTAATGGTATATGCACAAATCCGCCTTCAAAGGAAACAGTTAAAGTTAAAGGACTTGTTTACTTACCTCATCAAAGGCTTTCCAAAATGAAAAAAATACTCACCTTACTTTTTCTACTTTCCTGTTGTTCGTTTGCATTCGCTGATAGTTCATCGAGTATTTTACACCCAGCAGCGATTAGCAATTACACCGATATATCACTTAATTATTTAAGCCAGATTTTTGGTACCGTGGGGACAGTACTCGCGGGTGGGCAGTCGCAAATGATGGGCAAGCTGTTTTATACCTTAAATAATGGTATATTATTAATTAGTGTGGTGGTGATCGTTTATTCGGTATTGATGTCTTCGGTTCGTCTCGCCAGCGAAGGAGTGTCCATTGGGCAAGGTAAATCAACCTTAAAGAGTTTATTTAAATTAGCCCTCGGTATTGCGATTATTATCCCAAGCCCGGCAACCGGTTATTCGGTTATCCAAACCATTGTGATGAAGGTGGTGATCGAAGGCGTGGGTCTTGCAGACAGTATTTGGGACAGCGGTTTAAATTATTTAAATGACGGTGGTGTAGTCTGGGCGAAGCCTGCAGGAGGCAATAGTCAGACTAATTACGTCACCACCAAGAATATCACAAGTATATATGGTGATACCGCTCCCACTTTCGCGTCACAGATTTTTGCTGATGAAGTGTGTATGTATGGTTCTCGTGATCCACTGTCAACACCACAACCTGATAATTCAAAGAACTCAGTTACAGCAGCCCCGCCGGATCGACCTAATTATAATGTATGGGCTGATAATGATAAAGGCGTGTGGGCTTTTGTTTTTCCGGGGTTAAAGGACGGTTCGACTGGTGGGCGTTCTTGTGGGGCGGTGACATGGAATATACAAAGTGCGTGCGACTCTACGTCTAATTGCAGTATCGCTCGAACGGCAATGTCATCGTTGGTGATGGGATTGTTGCCATTGGCAAAAAAATATTATTGTTCACAAAACCCAACCAGTAAAACGTGTCGGGATGTTAACTCGACTCTGCCAAAAGACGCCTATCCAATTATGTTGAATTCAATGTTAAATTACTATTCAGCGATTCAAGGCTACGCTTTGTTAAATGGTAAAAAAGCTGATAAAAATAAAACCTCGTTTATTGCCGATGCAGAAGCCGAAGGCTGGCTTAATGCGGGGCGTTATTTTTGGGATGTGATGCGTTTTAGTGCTAATAGTTCTGCGGCGCTGGATTTATCAACTTATGTATCTACTGTAATTAGCCCAACTTGGCCTACTCCTATGCCGACGAACTTAAATACGATTGTCGTAGGCGCGAGTTCGGCGATAACCGGCTATGCGATAACTGGTACGGGTGTATCAACTGGCTTTCAAAATTATATCAATGACGTTTATGGCAGTATGCACTCTGCGGGTGCGAGTGGTGGTGGTCATAGTTCACATCTTATTATCGGTGGTGCCGCAGTCGGTGTTATTGCGCCGACTGTGATTAACCCGGGGGTTATGATTGCTTTGACTGCAGCGGTTTCAGGACTGGATATGATTGGCAATATGTTTAAGCATGTGGGTGATCATCCGAACCCTTTAGCTTTTTTGTATAGTTTGGGGCAGGCATGTCTTAAATTAACCATTGCTATTTGGGTTATTGGTGGTGTTGGCATTACTGTAACTATATTGGCTTTGGGTTTCTGTCAATCCACAAACCCTTATGCGCCGGCTGCGGCTGCCGCGGCTCAATGGTTTTCTCCGATGATTACCATGATCTGCACTATGTTGTGGGCGGCAGGATTCTTTTTAAGTTATTATGTGCCGCTGTATCCGTATATGATTTTTCTGTTTGCCTCGGTGGGGTGGTTTATCTCGGTGATTGAGGCGATGGTGGCCGCACCGTTGGTGGCACTTGGTATTACTCATCCCGAGAACCATGATATCTTGGGCAAGGGTGAACAAGCGGTGATGTTATTATTGGGTGTTTTTATCCAGCCCAGTTTATTAGTGATTGGATTAATTGCGGGAATTATTTTCTGCTATGTTTCTTTTCAGTTATTAATCTATAGCTTCT
>CAXMUH010000061.1:0-2324 GCA_964196565.1 uncultured Legionellaceae bacterium
CCCGGAAAAACCGATTATTTAACCCTTTATGAAGTTAGTCATGTTGAAGCGGTGAGCAAGTTCGCCGTTGACAATAATAACAGCCAGATAATTAGAAGTTTTCGTGAGAACTGCAGCTTCTGGATTGAACCCAGGAACATACAAGACGAAAAATTTCCCATATCTGACCGTCAGATAATCAGGCGGCTGAACCATGATATTGCATTCAGCTTACCGTTAAAGTCCGGGGATCGGATAATCGGTACAATTGTTGTTGGTTCGAGCAAATCACAAAAAAAACAATTAGAGAACCTGTCAAAATTTATTTCTGGTTACCTGAAAGGCATTACCGACAGATGGCTGGAAAGTAACCAGATCCTGAAACAACAGGATATTGAAGACAATATGAAAAAGGAGCAGGAAGAAAAAGGGATTAACAAATTAGTTCATGAAATCAGCAACCCGTTGACTGTTATAGGGAATTATATTGATCTTATCAAGGTGAAGTCAGAGCCTGATGGCATAGAAAATAATAATGTAATAAAGATATTAAAGGAGGAACTGCAGAGAATTGGAAATATAGTTTTGAATTTTAAGGATGCCAAAAACGCCGAATCCGAGGCGGTATTTTTAAACGAAGAGTTAAAAACCTGTATCCCGTTATATGTAAATTCTCTGAGTAATAGTACCGGGATTCAGATCAACTGGGACCTGGATGAGTCAGAAACCGAAGTAGGTATAACGCGAGATGCTTTACGGCAGATTGTTCTCAATCTGGTTAAAAATGCAGTCGAGGCGCAAAATGGAGGCGCGGAAATTATGGTTTCAAGCCATCATTTCGTGAATGTTGACGGGGCGACTTTTGCCCAGTTCACCATCTCAGACAAGGGAAAAGGGATTGATTCAATAACACGACAATTACTCTTTTCTCCTTTAACCAGTAGAAAAGAAGGTGGCAATCGGGGGCTTGGACTTTCCGTGGTAGCAGATATATTAGGTGGTTTTAATGGCCAGGTAAAATACATGGGAAGCGAGTCTGGAGGCGCTTCTTTTGAAGTGTTAATTCCTTTACCATTGATACCCTGACCAGGTAATTAAAAATCGTGGACAATACCTTGATAACATATGAAGAAAAACCTCAACGGTTTAATAAACCCACCTCATTCCTGGTGGTGGACGATGAGCTCCGTGCCCGGGAAAGCCTGGTAACTCTTCTACAGGGACAATGGTCAGATATTACTCAGGCCGAAGATGGTGAAGAAGCCATATCACTCATTAAACAAAGACAATTCGATTTAATAATACTTGATCTTAATATGCCTAAGAAAACAGGCGACCAGGTATTAGCCTTCATAAAAGATAAAGATATACAAACCACGGTAATAGTGCTGAGTGGTGAAACATCGATCAACAAGGTCACCGAGGCTATCCGCCTGGGTGCCTATGATATTTTCAAAAAACCCTATAGTTTTGATGAACTGGAGCATGCTATTCGCAATGCTCTGGATAAATTACGCATCGAGGAAGAAAAAAACCAAATTCAACACCGCCTGGCACATTCTGAACAACTGCATCGCTACATGGTGGATAACTCACCCGACCTGATTTATATCTTAAATTTGGAAGGTAATTTTATCTTTGTAAATGATAGCGTTACAAAGCTACTTGGCTATGAAAAGGCTGATTTGATTGGGCATCACTATAGCGAATTTATAGCCGATGAAGACCGCTTAAAAGCCGAGTATCTTTTTAATGAGCGCCGCAAAGAAAGCCGCTCAAGTAGCACCATTGAACTCGGATTGAAATGTAATACTACAAATTCCTCAAAACCTTTTGAAAACTCAGTCTGTCCCATTGAGCTTAAATCCATGGGCATTTACTCAATAGAAACAAAAGATAAGAAATTGAGCACATACCAGGGTACTTATGGCGTGGCTCGTGATATTTCCAGCAGGAAAAAAGCCGAAGAACTGATTACTTACCAGGCGTATCACGACCTCCTTACCAAATTACCAAACCGGGCTATGCTGCGCGATCGTCTGGACCTGGCGATAAAACAGTCGAAAAGAACTGGCGAAACACTGATTGTCATGTTCCTTGATTTAGACAGGTTCAAGCTTATCAATGACAGCTTTGGTCATGTTGTTGGCGATCAACTCTTAGTTGAGGTTGCCGCGCGACTCAAAGCAGCAATCAGGACGGGTGATACCCTGGCCAGACTCGGTGGTGATGAATTCATGCTGTTACTGCCCCAGCCTACCTCCAGAGAGCAGGCTGAAAGCGTTGCACGCAAATTAATCGCTGGTTTACAACAGCCTTTCTTCCTGAAAGGTAAAGAGGTTTAC
>CAXMUH010000062.1:0-2011 GCA_964196565.1 uncultured Legionellaceae bacterium
TTACCGAATCAACAGGAGCGAATTATGTCCTTACGTGATAGATGGGAACAAAATGGTGAAGCAAACAAAGCCTTGGCCATCGCGGAGGCGATGTTTAAAGACGCCCAACCCCTAGATAAAGTGGCCGAATACACACAGTTGTCCTTGTCTGAGGTAGAAAACCTCCAAAAACGCGCTCAAAATTGGCATGGTTCAAATCGACTGAACAGATCATAAGTTCTCATGGTTGGCGGAGTTATTACTTTATGAATAGACTTTCCGCTCATAGAATATATGCAATACTGATTGCGGCATGTTAGGTGTGCACCCTAACCCATTATTCCATTATAATAACTTCACAAAAAAACAACCATAAGGAATAATAATGAACCAAGGTGCACGCCAAAAACGCTCTCTGTCTCGTGAAAAACAACAAACCATCGCATTCGATGTACTGTCTACACAAACGGTCACAGAAACTGCGAGAAAACATCAGGTCACTAGACACACGGTATATTCTCACCAAGAGAAAGCGACAAAAGCAATTAATGATGCTTATTCGCCAGCGGACGCTGATGTGCTTTTTTATTTACCGGTTACCAAGCAGTTTATCGCTCAGATTATTGTGGCTTTATTGGTTATTTGCAAAGCCAGCTATCGTGATAGCATGCAATTCATTAAGGACTGCTTTGATTACTCCGTGTCGTTAGGACACGTGTGCAATACGCTCGATGATGCCAATATCCATGCCCTCATTATAAATGATGGTTATGACCTGAGTCCAATTAAGCGAGCAGCTTCAGATGAAATATTCCATCGTAACCAGCCAATACTGGCAACGGTTGATATTCCATCACGATATTGTGCGTCACTATCCAAGCAAAAAACACGCTGCCAGGATGCCTGGGGTGTTGAGCTGCTGGACCTACAGGACAAAGGTTTCAATCCAGGTACAGCCGTCATTGATGGCGCAAAGGGGCTTAAGGCTGGCTATGAACAAGCGCTACCCAAAACATCCCTTCTCTTCGACCACTTTCATATTATACAAGATGCCAAAGAACTTGTTCGTTTTTTAGCGAATACCAAAAACTCAACGTTAAGCGCTGTGCTTAAAATTAGCGGTCAATTGGATAAAGCGAAAACAGACAATGTTAAGAAAACACTCTCTATACAGCATGAACAGGCAACCGTCTTATCTCAAGAAGCCCTGAAACGTTATCAAGATGTTAATACGCTGATAGAGTGGTTTCAATTTGATGTGTTGCAATTGGCTAGCCTACCGCCAAAAGAACGAGAGGATTTATATGACTTCATCATTGAAGAATTACAGCTTCGAGCTGAAGGGCAAGAACGTATTCAACAGTTTCTTTCCTCCATTATTCATCAAAGAAAATCACTGATGATAGCGATCTGTCATCTGGATACAAAGCTGAGTGCTGTGGCTGACAAACATGGCATACCATTAACGATAGCTTGGGATATTGCTTTTTTGGCGAGATATGATTTTAATGCCGTCACTTACCATACCCAATCTGATAACTTGGAGCAGAAAGTTGGAGAAAAGTTTGATCTCATTGAAGATGATATCTTATTAGCTATGGATGAAACTGACCGCACCAGCTGCATGGTCGAGAACTTCAATAGCCGGCTAGCGCCGTATTTGGATGAAAGGAAAGGTTTCAAAAATGATAGGTTTAGTTTAATTCAGTTTGGATTAAACCATCGGCCTTTTCAGCGTAGCGAACGTCAAACGCTAAAAGGGAAAACGCCTGCACAAGTTATGTCTGGTCGTGACCATCCTCATTGGCTGGAAATGCTTGGCTTTAAGCGATTTCAATTAGCCGCATAATTTACTGATCCCTAAAAAATTATTTCCCCCGATGTTATGCATAAAAGTCGGCCGCTTGAGCGTGCCTAGTGTTCAGTAAAACACCCTGTTTTTGAACCATGCCGATAACTCGCTAATGCAGCCATATTCAGGCCACGAAAGCCTAGAAATGGCTAAAAACCGGCCAATTTAACCAGGTGGCGG
>CAXMUH010000063.1:0-10016 GCA_964196565.1 uncultured Legionellaceae bacterium
CAGGAAGGTGAGAGGCTCGCAGAAACTGAAGCTGAAACCAATTTAGAATCTCACCATCTTGAATCACCGCAAGCAATTTCCCAAGATGCTGAAGAACAATGGTGGGATATTGACATTAATTTCAATGATCAATGGTCAGTGCAATGCGTTAATATGAAAAAAGCAGGAACAAATTTGCCGCAAAGTAAATTTGACCAAATTGCTGAAAAACTTAATGCTCATTATAATGTTTTAGCTGATGAGGTGGTGACCTTAACAAAAAACAACAGAGTGCATCGATTAACTTCAGTAAAATGCGCAGCTTTGTTTACGTTAGCAGCCAAATTAATGGATAAATCTTCTGTAGAAGATAAAATGAGGGCAATAGAAAGTGCTAAAGACAATAATGATTTAACGTCACAACGTTACACGAGAGGTTTTCTATTATCTAAATTAAGTTGCGGTTGGTTTAAATCTACGACAGAGAATCTAATTGATGAATCGATAGTCCTTTGTAACAGTGGCGGCATGATTCGTTAGGCACCCCTATATATTAAAATAGTTTTAAATGGGCTAGACTCTTTCCATCTGGTGGTAGAGACTGTATTCATTTATAACTAAAACTATTTTATTCTTAATAAATATTTTAAGGGTTTAATGCATAAATGTAAGTACTCTATTTTCAAAGAAATTCCAGTCTAACTGACTGGAGTATAATGAATTAATTTTCTATAAGGAGCCTTTTATGTTTAAAATTCCCTATAAAACACTACTTTATTGTAGTATTTCAACAGCACTACTTAGTGGTTGGATGGGAGCAGCTTATTGTGAAACTCAGCATGTTGATTCTATGCCAGTTAAAATTCACATGCACAATGGTCAAGAGAAAATTATTCAATTAATAAAAATTAAATTATCCAAGTCAACACGTAATCGTTTATTCCAAAATATGCACCGTATGATGATAGCACCAAAAACAAGAATGCTAATGCCGACCAATATACCTTTAAAGGATGAGGTGGGTATGAATGGTTTACCTGTATTAGATCAAGGTGTGTGGGGTACCTGTGCTACATTTGCCGCAACTGCAGCGGTGGATGCCCTTCTGTCCCTTCAAAATAATCAAATGGTTAGTCAACTGTGTAATCTTGAGGTCGGGCGCGCATTATACAATCCAGGTCCTGGAGGTGGATGGAATGGTTCATTTGGAAATTTAGTTTTAAATCAAATTACTCAAAATGGTTATATCACCCAAGCTTATCAACAAACAAAAGGGTGTGGTGGGCTAAAGCAATATCCGCTACGTGACAGTTCGAATAATGGTACCGCGATGACTGTAGCGCTTTTTAGTGCGCATAGCGTGAGAGCTTTTACCTATCGTGATTGGCGACCTTTGCTTAGCTTTAATGGACGGTTTGCACCGATTTCTTCTACCGTTGGGTCTCGCGCTTTGGCTGCAGTCAAAACCGCACTGCTAGCCAACCACCGTGTGGTGTTTGGCACATTGCTGGCGCCATTTGTTGGTAGTGCGGGTGCAGAAGGGGAATTCCACACGATAAAAAATGACACCTGGACATTAACACCAGAAGTAACCAACTCGATTAATTCAGGTATTATTGCAGGACATGAGATGGTAATCGTAGGCTATGATGATAAGGCGTGTGCCACTTATATTGATAAGCAAAAGGTGGAGCACAAACAGTGTGGCATTTTGCATCTTCGTAACTCATGGTCAGTATATGCTGGTGACCAAGGAAGCTATTATATGACTTATGATTATTTTAAAACGATGGCAATAGAAGCCTATGAAGTGGGTAAAAATGTGAGGTAATTAGTAAATCTTGTAGCCTGTCGGTGGATTACGTGCCTTATGGCGCTAATCCACCCTACGTTGATCTCAACTAGGGTGCCGGGTGTAGGGTGGATTAGCGCCATAAGGCGCGTAATCCAACGGTTTCTATTCAAAAAAGCTGCTGCAATACCCCAGCGAGTCGATACCCAGCTAGTGCAAGCTGACGACGCACAATCCATTGGCCTCTTTGATAATAGTGTCGATTAATCTGTTTGTTGGCTTTGGCGCTATATATAAAGGGCGCGTATTCCAATTCATTTTTAGCCCAGTCAGCAGGGCTATTATCCCTCAGCTGATATGCAAATTGATTTTTAGGAAATTCATGCTGTAAGCGCTTCGCTTTAGTAAAGAAATTAATTTTATGAGTTAAATAGCCGACACCTTTATCCCACAGTTTGTGTAAAGTTGTTGGGTGGCGTCCACTTTTTACATAAAAATCATTCCCACCTAAATCATAGCGGCATTTTGCGTTATAACGAGAAAAAGTATGTAGCGGTTGATGAATGTCACCGATAAAATGTTCGAGAAAAACCATAATCAGTGCTTTGGAGTTTGGGTCATGGCTATCGCTCCAAGCTTTTTGCATAATATTAATCGCCCAGATAATATTTCGATTTTTGGGTAGTGGACAATGGGTGTTGCCATAAGGTTGATCGAAATAGTGCCAGCTGTCGGTTGTTTCATCCGCATAAGGCTGTAATACGGCGGGTAGCGTGGCATCATAACGTTTAAAAATATCGTGTAAAGTTCGTTTGCGCCAAGTGTCGGGTATTGCTGCAAGTTCTGCAAAGTGATTGGCGCTGGGGTAATTCTTATTAAATCGTTTCTTGAGTTGATAAGACAATTTTGAATAAATGCGCATCGCATATCGGTCGGCTTGCCGTTTATCTTCCGCATTTAAATTATTGTAGCCAACCTCGGCAACTAAAATGTGGCCGCGAATACCCCAAGCAATCGCATGGCTTGTGATAAATACCAGTAAACCGGTGGCGATCAGGTGTTTTTTAATAACTGAGTATCCCTTTTATAAGTGCGATCTGATGTTGTTGCGTACGATGCTAACTGGTTTTCGCAATTCTTTTGGCGTTTTGCCGATAATATAGTCTAATACTTTTGGCATGATGTTCGCGAGATTCATCGTGGCGAGATTAAAATTCTTTTTAAATTCACTTGGCGCATCCGCATTAACGCCAGCTAGGTTGGTGATTGCTTTAATTGCCATAACTCGTATTTTAAACTTTTGCGCGAGATTGGCAATAGCGGCAACTTCCATATCTTTAGCGGCTACATTATTTTGATCGATTATTTCTTGGTCGGTCTGACTGACCGATAATGAATTTCCGGTGGAGATAACCCCAGTTTTAAGACGCAAAAAGCTAGCCATTGCGGGCGCATCTAAGCACGGCGAGAGGCCTTTGCCATAGGCGTCATATCGCTCAAGCGGTATTCTGCGATCGTGAAACATAAAATTATCTGAGGCGATATAAATATCACCGACAATCGTATTGCGTGCAGCATAGCCGCCTGCGGTTCCTGCACTGATAATGGTGTCAGGTTTTAAAAGCGTGATCACTTGAAAACAGTTTAATACCGCAGCATCCGTTCCCACTTGAGCAACGCCATGATTAGGATCGATACCATTAACGATTAAAAATATTTCTTTCCCTTTTGCGATACCGCGATAAGCAACTAAATTGAGCTCAGGTTGTAAGCCAATATCACAACGGGATAAATTTAATGATTTAATAATAGGGGCAGCCTCTTCTGGCATGGCAACCAGAATGGCTACTTTTTCAATCGGTTTTTCATCACTAAGTGATGAGGGAAAGAGTCCCCTATGCTGATATGCATACATTTAAAAGCCCCTTGATGTTTGGCGTGTGTTAAGCGTTAGTGTTAGTCTTTATTGTTGCGCTCAATATCCTCTTGCGCGGTTAGGATGCTGTTAACGCCTGCAGTGTAGGCGATTTCGTAGATATCCTGTTTGCTGAATTTAAGCAGAGTTTCTTTAGATTTTGTCACATCTTCGAGGCTGACCGTTGTGGTGCTGATTTCATTTTCTGTGGTCTGCTGCTCGATAATATACGACGGCTTATTGTGTTCACGTTCAAAATTTTTGGCAATAATTTTAAGCGGAGCTGACTGCAACCCGCCTTGGATGACCGTTAGCTTAGGCTTAATAAGTGAGGCTTTTATAATCTGTTTGACGTCCCGTGGAGCAAAGCCTTGAATAAGATCATCATCCTCAGCCAGTTCATCCGCGCTGAGTTTGATGCAGGTACTCTTACCGACAAACTGAATGGTAAACAGCGTTTCACCGGTGCGTGGTGCTCGCCTGGCTTCAACAATTCGAAAAGGGTAGTTGCGGGAGGTGTATTCCAAAATCTCGCGATATTGCTTTAAAAGCCACGACATAAAGTCGGTAAAGCGATTAACTTGTTTGTGCATTTCCATACTCCTTCCTTAATATCGAAAAGGGTTGTAATTGGTATTGTGGTCATAAACATCGATATGTTCTTTTTTCTTCAGATACAGTATCAATATCCAGCCAGGCCAGACAAAAATAAAAGCATAAAAAATTTCCAAGAGGTAAGCTGATGCAATAAGATTCCATACGTGACCAAGTGCCATAGTGCCGGTAAAGGCAAGTGATCCCGCAATTATATTTAGCAGGAGTTCTGATACAGCAGTAGATGCTACGCTACGAAGCCAAAAATGTTTACCTTTCATCAATATCTTCCATTTTGAAATGAGATAGACATTCAAGAAGTTACTCACTATGTTAGCAATAATCCCGGAAATAACAAAGCGTAATATGTTACCCAGCGCGTGATTAAAGTCATTTTGGTAAGATGCGTAGGCGGATGACTTTAAATTAATCACAGAAACGATGAGCACTGCAAAAATAAGCTCACAGATAAGATTAAGCCAAATAAATTTACGCGCCACTCGATAGCCATAGACCTCAGTGACAATGTCTCCCAGGAGGTAGGTAATGGGGAAAATAAGTGTGGCACCTGATTCGATTAATGGGCCAAAAGCAATAAACTTGTAGGCAACCACATCAGCGGCCAAAGTCGCCATTAGGTAGAGCATAATTATGGGTAAAATATACTTTGAATTTAATTCAAATGGCTTTTGTTGATTTTTTGCAAGAGTTGCTTCCATTTATTGACACATTCCTTGTTGAGAATTTCTGAAATGGTTATTTTAAATTCATCCGCACTTGAACGACTACCCCTAAGATTTGGTAGTTTTCGTTCATTACAGTTGTTTTAAACTCAGGATTTGTTGGCTTTAAGTAAATATCTCCCTCGTGCAGCAATAATTGCTTAAGTGAAACATGATTGGAGTTCTTTTTATGGGTGATAACATAATCACGGTTGTTGTGAGCCGCACCACTTTCAATAATGATGATGGAACCGGTATGAAAATTATCATGGTGGTCATCGAGAATTTCTAAGGCAAATGAATTCTCGCCCAAGACCATTTCTGTGGTGATATAGCGTTGTTGATGGCCGGTTAGCCGTATGTCTGGCCAGTTTGCAGCTTGTTTCCAAGAAATAATAGGCACATTTGCCCAATGTTGTGGCACAGGTTTAGCTGTAGAGCTATTTGGTAACGCCTCTTCGCCAATTAATTGCGCCAGCGTAATAGAAAAATAATCAGCAATAGGAATTAGCGAAGCTAATGTTGGATTAGCATTAGGATCTTTGCAGATACGTTGAATCGTGGTGATTGGCACACCGGTTTGCTTATAAATATACGTCATATTTGTGCCGTGTTGCTTCATTAAATTAATGAGGTTGTCGCGCAGACGGATGTTTTGTAGCAGTTCTGTTTTTTTATAGGGCACCACGGTTGCCATAATAAATCCACCTTAATGTTAGATTGATAAAATTTCTAAATCGAAGGATATCGAGTTTAGCATAGCTGGGAAACTATATATAGAAAACTATTCAATTTTATGAAAATTATTTAGAATATAATGTCACGTTAAGCGAAATTGTTAAATGCTAACCCAGTATTGCAATTTATATTCAATATATGGTAATCTCACTTTCCATAAATGGTTTTTTATTACGGGGCTCAACCAACGTGAGAATTAATAACCCAGGCTTTTGCTGTTAATATTGTAATTACAGCAATAGGATTTTTACACTCAAAAAAAAAAGGAACTTTATCATGGCCAGTAATCAACTCGCAAAACAAATTATCTGGTGGCAGGAAGAAGACGATAAGTCGCTTAGCATTCGCAAGAAAGCAAAAGATAAACACAGCGAACATCGTGCAATACAAAATCGCTATTACTTGCTGCAAGATAATACAGAAATTTATTTTACTTATCGTGAGATGGAGATCGCGATGTGCTTATTTGAACCCATTACCTATAAGGCGATTGGGCAATTAATGTCACTTTCAGATCGAACAGTTGAATGTCATGTGCGGCGTATGCGAATCAAGCTAGGTTGCAAAGATCGCTTTGAATTAATTGAGCGAATTGTTGATATGAAAGCAGTTGTTGAATTTAGAGCATACTACGAAAAAATTAAATCTAACCGTGTTGAGTTTGATGATTAAAACAAGGTTAAAAACTAAATCTAACCACGTTGAATTTGATAAATAAAGCAAGGAGATTATAATAATGTTGGCGACATCTTCACTGTATGGGGGTTACCGCATCGGTAAACATTACCCAGGAATATATTTAAGCTACACTGAGCTTCAAATCATTGTCGGTTTGTTGCGTGGCAAAGAGTGTGAGCGAATTGCACTTGAGATTGGGATCTCTCGTCGTAGTGTTGATTATTGTTGTTGTAACATGATGAAGTTGATGGGTTGTCAGGATTTAGATGACTTAATCGATTGCGTCAAAGAAAGTGAGTTGTACGATTATATTGAATGCTAAGGGATAATCAGTCCCCGGGCAAAAATAAATTTTTGTCCGGGCTACGCTTTTTTAAGGTAGCCTGGACGACTTGCGACCATGAGCCTAGTGACGTGGGAAGCAATCCAGCGTTATTATTTCTGGATTCAAATGGAGGATGGCTGTGGAAATCTATTATTTAACTGAACCACTACACACGGGTGGATTAGTTAACGCAATTGATCCGCGCATGAGACATGCTGCGATCATTATAAATGATCCTGTACATGGCCTTCTTAGAATCGAGTTAGATCGTGCCAAAACAACAAATCAATTATCTGTTGTGAGTTTGGATATTTTAAATATCGAGAATTTGACGGGTGATTTTACCAAAGGGCAAATAGTTTATAAAATTGGTACTGCAGATGCGTCATTAAACCAAATAACGGGTTGGGCAAATGAATGGTTATCTAAAAACCCCAAATACAAACCATTATCTAAAAACTGCAGATCTTTTTTTGATTATGTTACCAAAAGAATCTTTAAATATAGTACGCATCAATTTGAAGGTGTAGGGTTTAACAGAATTAATGGAGATCGATTTTTCAAAAGTCCGATTGAAGAAATTGAACACAGGATTAAAAAGTTTTTCCCCAATGTGATTCGTTCTGTTACCCCACTTGCCTCCTCCACACCACCACCTGAGACCACAAATACTCATGCTGATGTTGAGGCTAGTTCATTAGGTGTGGCTGCATCGACACCCCAGGAGAATGTATCAAATACACCCTCATCCGACTCACAGGGCCCGCGTGTTTTTATAGGGCCTCGCATAGCTACTCCCAAAGAAAAAGAGCAATTGGAATTTAATCAAGACATGAATGCCGCTATTTCTGCTGGTGTATTGCATCGTCTTGGTTACAGTATGCTTGAGCATGAGGCGAAAACCGGAACTAATTATGTAGCAGCCGTTCTTAAAGATTCAGCTTCATCATCTATTACATCTTTTCTTACACAACTAGGTGTCTGTCTAGTAAAAGATTCCAATGTAGCAGTGAAGTTCGCAGCTGCTTGTTATCTTGTTTTCACAACCTCAAAAAATGATCTTACAAGGCATGGGTTCATACAGGGCGCTGGGAGAATTGTACTTAAAACCACATATAGGACATTCTTGCCTTCTATTTTCTCTGGATTTCTAGATGCTAAAAGTGATTGTAATGATTATGTTAGTGATTTATGTCAAGCAGCTTACAGCGGAGATTTAGTAGCAACAATAAAAACTTTAAACAGTACATATTTCGCAATTGTAAATAAACCTAATCAAAGTGGCTACTTAGCACTTGGATTGGCGGCATCATATGGGCATGAACAAGTTGTAGGAATACTGTTGCAATATAATGCAGATGTTAACTCGGTTGATAAAGATGGTTATACTGCAATCATGTATGCAGCGGGACAAGGGTATTCAAATCTAGTAAGACGATTGTTAAATCATCCGAAAATTGATTTAACCTTAAAAAATAATAAAAACTTAAATGCTCATGACTTCGCAATTGGTCGAATCGAACCGGACTTAATTGAAATGCTAAGAGTCCCAGGAATGCTAGCCATGCGAGCCCAGTAACGGGCTACGTTTTATCATTTGAGTCTGTCGTATCATTTGAATCTGTAGGAGGTGCTTCTGAATCGTCGAGATCAAAGTATTTTCCTAGCTTCAGAATCTTTAAAATTTCTATCAGTAAATAAAGTGGTGCGATTAATGCTTGTGAAAGACCAGTAAAAAAAGCCGGCTTATTTTTCTCAAACGTGTGACCAATAAATTGCAGTATCCAACCGCCAACAAACAAAATAATAAATACGACAAAGGTTCCTGTGGTGGGGTAAGGGAAAGCAATCCAGGAACAAATTAGGGTTAATATCACCAAGATAATGGTCATTAGTGAAGCCAGTTTAATATCCAGTCGAAAATAATAAACGAGGGTAAGAATGATTGCGATCCAAGCAAAGCTAATACTCCAACGCCCCGCAATGGTGACCGATATCCAGCTCAATAAAATAAGCGTACCAAGGATAATAGCAGGAATGCCAATATAATGGGTAAACTGGTTTGTTCTGCTTTGGTGATAGGAAATATATTGACTGAGCTGTTGTTTGAGCGATTTCATTAGGATCCTCCACTGACGCTTTTTTTTAGTTCACTTATGTAAGTATAGTAGCATCTATAAGTGATTTAAAGAACGGGCTTACAGCTTTACCAAAATATAGTAAAAAAATATCTATTCTCTAAAGTTTAGACATTTGCCTATTTAAAGAATTATTGTCCTAATTATGTAAAAAATGGGCACATATTGATAAAAATATGACTTATGAAGCTATACTTAATCTGTATATAAAATGAACGACGCTGGTTAATTTAAGAGATGGAGTGCCTCAGTTATGAACAAGATTACTGCGATTGCAACGGGTGCCGTAGTCATTGCTGGTTTCTGCTCTGGATTGTCAGGTTGCGCGCCAGGGCAAAACACAGCAGGATCAACCGCGGTAGGTGCAGCTCTTGGTGGTGTTTTAGGTGCAGCGCTATTTCCAGGATCGGGACAATGGCTGGGTATTGTTGGCGGAGCGCTGGTAGGCGGCATCGTTGGTAATCAAATTGGTCAAAGTATGGACAGAAGAGATGCCGAGCGAGCACGCGCTATTTACCTTTCAAGGTCAGGTAGCGGCTCATGGACCAGCAATAGAGGATACTATTACACAATTACCCCTGTTAAAACATACCAGTACCGCGGGCATTATTGCCGAAAATATAGAACACGAGTTCGAATTGATGGCCGCTGGCGATCGGCTTATGGTCGCGCTTGTCGAGTTGATGGCCGTTGGCATATTATGAGATAAAACCTAACCCTTGAAGAGTATAGACTATCGCAGTTGAGGCCCGTATTATTAGGGCCTCAATATTTTTGTGGGTAGGTTAATGAAGAACCAAGAGAATAAATTTCGCAGCCGACGTCTACGTCAAAATCATGCGTTGCGAGAACTGGTCTGCGAGACTCGATTGCATATATCCGACTTGGTTTTACCGCTTTTTATCCGCGAAGGCAGCAATATTCGGAATCCTATTTCATCGATGCCAGGACATTTTCAGTTGAGCGTTGATCGGCTGGAACCTGAGCTTGCAGCAATTAAAAAACTTAAAATCCCCGCGGTTATTTTATTTGGAATTCCCGAGCATAAAGATGAAAAAGGCTCATCCGCTTTAGATGAAAATAGTGTTATTGTGAAAGCGATTCAAGCCATTAAAAACCATTCGCCCGAATTATT
>CAXMUH010000064.1:0-14828 GCA_964196565.1 uncultured Legionellaceae bacterium
AGCAAAGCGCTTAAGGTTGTTATTGATTACTGCTTTAGCAATATGGGCCTAGCACGACTGGAAGCCACCACCCTTGCTGAAAACACCGCCTCTATTATGATTCTCAATAAGCTTGGCTTTAAGCATGAAGGCACGTTAAAAAAATACCGCTACTTTCAAGAAAAGTTTTATGACATCGAAATGTATTCACTGATCTCACCCATATTTTCCGTCGCGACCGAAACGACAAAACAATCCGTGCTTGCATAATTCGCGAAACATAATGCTTCGGTTTAATTTTTCCTTAATGCCAGTATGATACTCTTTAATTCTTAAATGATACTCAACTCATAAACTGGCTTAATCATAATGAGAAAAAAACCATATCCATCACGCTTTATTAGAAGTCGAGAACAGATAACGTTATTGCAACGTAGATTTAATGCTGGCCCCGCACCAACAACGCGATATCAATCTCTAATGGCAAGTACACTTTTAGGAGATGACCTATTTCCAGAAGTGAAAATGTCTAGGCCACCTTTAATTCCAAAGACCACCCCAAAAAAAATTCTTGATATGCCACGCATAAGAGACAACCCTCGATATCAACTAACAGATCTCTACGGACCATTTATCATTGCCTGCCTCTCAAAGGAGCTTTACCTAGCTGAGAATAATAAAGGCCCAGTTAAAGCCCCTTTTATTACATCCGACACAGACTTTGTTGCAACCAGCTTTTCTCACCAAGGTGGCCAGGCGGTATTCACAACTAAAAGGAGCGCAAGCATAGCACTATTCGATATCAATACGCGAAAAATTCAATCACGAGGAGAATCAAAAGCAGAGGGCTCAACCTTGTACAGCCCTGTGCCGCGCCATCGCGCTAGCGGTTATGTTGGCTACACAAATTTAAATGCGATTTTTTGTTTTGACCCTAGAATGAAAAGTATTACAACTTTTCCAATCCCCGGAAGGTACAAAATCTCCACCTTTAGCACATCCGCGTTTAGCTCTCACGTTGTTGCGCTAACCAGACAAAAGAAAGTCTCTGTAATGGACCTTCGCCATCCAAAGCGTTTTGTCTTCCAATACGAGAGCCCCGACAATAAGCCCACCACCGGTGTGTGCTGGTTAGGCCAAAGTCAAAGATTCTGCATTACCACTAGTAACACAGTTTATATCTATGATGCTTCGCGTAGGGAAACTCTATTGAGTCAAACGGTCGTCGATCCAATAAAATTACTGCGTAAAGACCCATCTAAAAAAAATTCGGTGGTGACACTAGCTGATTCAGCGCAAGGATCAAAAATTACATTCTGGAATTTGCGCCATCCACAAAACCCTGCACATACAGCTGTACCCCATAATAGTGGGTATGTATGGACCGATGCAACCGACATTAGATTCTCAAATGATTCCAAAAAACCTATGATGATGCTGATTTCCACCATAGGGCAACATTTATCAGTTTTTGAAATGCCACAAACAGAAGAACAATTGCGAAAAAAACAGCAATCAGCAAAAAAACACCATATCCCATTTTCAGATAGGATAGGGCAAACCATTCGCTAAACATACCCAAATCACTATAAAATTAGGCGTAGCCCGGACGACTTGTCGGCCGGGAATATTGCGCGAAGCGCAATCTGCTGAATCCTTCTTTGCAGGATGCTTCGTCATTCCTGTGAAAACAGGAATCTGTATAAGTTAGCGCTCAATTCCAGGAGATCCCAGCAATCGCAGGGATGACGCTGGGAGAAAAAACCTAAATCTCACCTGGGTTGGGTATAGCCCATCAAGACACAACCATTTCTTCATCCGATAAAAACAACATGGTTTCTAAAACGGTATCTGGAATTAATGAAATACTCTCAATCCCCTCATCCAATAACCACTTAGCAAAGTCCGGGTGGTCGGATGGGCCTTGACCACAAATACCAATATATTTATTCTGTTTGCGACAAGCTGCGATTGCACGCTGCAATAAAAATTTAACCGCTAAATCACGCTCATCAAAACTTTCAGCAATTAATCCAGAATCGCGATCCAGTCCCAATGTTAACTGAGTTAAATCATTGGAACCGATGGAGAAGCCATCACAATATTGCAAAAACTCATCCGCTAAAATCGCATTTGACGGAATCTCACACATCATAATAATTCTAAGATTATTTTTCCCACGCTCTAATCCATTCGCAGAGAGCTCGGCAATAGTCGCCTTGGCTTCTTTAGGAGTTCTAACAAATGGGATCATGATTTCTACGTTGATTAAGCCCATCACATCACGTACTTTTTTAATCGCTTCGCATTCCAATGCAAATGATGCTTTAAAACTTTCAGCAATATAGCGTGAGGCGCCACGAAATCCTAACATCGGATTTTCTTCCACTGGCTCATACAAATCGCCGCCGATTAAATTTTTATATTCATTCGATTTAAAATCAGAAAGTCGCACAATTACCGGTTTAGGATAAAATGCCGCTGCAATGGTTGCAATACCTTCTGCTAATTTATCAATATAAAAATCAGTAGGTGATGCATACGCGCTGGTTTTTTCAGTTACTTGCTTAGCCACATCCGCCGGCAGCTGATCAAAATCCAATAACGCTTGTGGATGCACCCCAATGGTATTGCTAATAATAAATTCCATTCGCGCCAAGCCAACACCTTGGTTAGGAATTTTTGCAAATGAAAAAGCACGCTCAGGATTGCCCACATTCATCATAATTTTTACCGGTAAATTCGGGATTTGACCAACGTTAATTGATTTAACGCTGTAATCAAGCTTGCCTTCATAAACATAACCGGTATCACCTTCGGCGCAGGACACGGTAACCTCACTGCCATTTTTAATTACTTGAGTTGCATTCTCAGTCCCAACAACCGCCGGCACATTAAATTCTCGCGCTATAATAGCAGCATGACAGGTGCGTCCGCCGCGATTAGTAATAATGGCTGAGGCGCGTTTCATCACCGGCTCCCAATCTGGATCGGTCATATCGGTTACTAAAACATCCCCCTCTTTAACTTTATCCATTTCAGAAATATCTTTAATCACTCTGGCAATTCCATTTCCTATGCCTTGACCAATACTTCGGCCTTCCGCAAGCAGCGGGCCTTTTTGATTTAACTGATAACGTTCATAGGATTGTTTACGTTTACTCTGCACGGTTTCAGGACGCGCTTGCACGATATATAATTTGCCATTAGCGCCATCTTTAGCCCACTCAATATCCATCGGTCTTTTATAGTGACTTTCAATTAACATGGCTTGCCGAGCTAAGCTTTCAATTTCTGAATCGGTTAAACTAAATTGCAATTGATCTTTTTCAGCAACATCAACTGTTTTCACAGCACTTTTGGCACTTGAATCAGCATAAACCATTTTAATTGCTTTAGTGCCTAATTTACGCTGCAAAACTGCAGGACGTTTAGCCTGGATATTCGGTTTAAAAACATAAAATTCATCCGGATTAACCGCACCCTGCACAACGGTTTCACCCAAACCATAAGCACTGGTTATAAATACCACATCTTCAAATCCAGATTCGGTATCAATACTAAACATAACGCCACTTGACGCCAAATCACTGCGCACCATATGCTGAATTCCACAAGACAATCCAACCTCACAATGGTCAAAGCCCTGATGAACGCGATAAGAGATCGCCCGATTAGTATAGAGCGACGCAAAAACTGCTTTAACTTTTTGCAGAACGTTATCTATTTGTTGTACATTTAAAAAAGTCTCTTGCTGACCTGCGAAAGAGGCATCAGGCAAATCTTCCGCCGTGGCTGAGGATCGCACCGCCACGGCAAAGTCCTCACCCTGTTCAGATTCTTCTGCTAACTGTTGCCACGCGCTGGTTAAATCATCTGCCAAATCTTTGGGTAACGAGCCCTGCATAATTAATGTGCGAATCTGCTCGCCTGTCTTTGATAAGGCCGGAATATTATCAACATCTAAGCCTTGCAGCAGTTTATTTATTTTTTGATCCAGACCATTTTCACGCAAAAATAAATGAAACGCAGCGGTTGTGGTCGCAAACCCATTGGGTACCAAAATATCATCTGCCTGACTCAGTTGGTTATACATTTCTCCAAGTGAAGCGTTCTTACCACCAACACGATCCACATCATTCATTGAAATGTCTTTAAACCATAATATATTTTCTGTCATAATGGGTTGCTCCAGAGCGTTAGGTATAAAGTCTAAAGAGTATACCTAACTTAACACCAAAAATGCCAAGGATATAACGATGCGTAACGTGTACTACATTTCTGATGGGACCGGAATCACCGCCAAGGCATTCGGACGAAGTTTGATGACTCAGTTTGAAAACATCAAACTTGAAGAAACCACCATTCCCTATGTTGATAACATAGACAAAGCTAAACAGGTCGTTGCGCAAATTAACGACACATTTGAAAAAACTCAACTTAGGCCATTGCTGTTTACCACGTTCGTTAACCATGATATCCACCAAGTATTCCAACAAGCCAATGGCTTTTTACTGGATTTTTTCCACAGCTTTATTGGTCCACTCGAACAAGAACTGCAAACCAAATCTTCCCACCATATTGGTAAAATGCACGGCATCCAGGATTATCAAAATTATCTGTCTAGAATTAATACCGTTAACTACGCGCTTAGCAGTGATGATGGCAACAATACCCGTCATTACAAAGACGCTAAATTTATTTTAGTTGGCGTCTCACGCTGCGGCAAAACACCAACAGCTTTATATCTCGCTTTGCAATTTGGGATTAATGTCGCCAATTACCCCATCATCCCTGAGGATATGGTGCGCCTAGAACTTCCGCAAGTTTTAAAAACATCAAAAGAAAAATTATTTGGATTAACCATCGACCCTAAAAGACTGCATTCGATTCGCAGTGAACGCCGCCCCAACAGCGAGTATGCATCAATGGAACAATGTCGCTACGAAATCGAAAAAATTGAAAGCATGTTTAAGCGCTATAACATTAATTATCTTGATACCTCAACTCGCTCAATTGAAGAAATCGCAACGATTATAACCAACTCCAAAAATTAACCACATATAGGTTTAATTTATCATGATCGATCCAGCTGAACAGCTTCAAATTATAGCGCGAAAAGAGGCATTCAAAGAGTTTCTAATAAAGCATCCAGAATATGCAAATGGCTATGCGGTAATTAAACGCGAACTTGCAAAAATGTTTCCCACCGATACTGAGAATTATCAAAACGGCAAAAGGCCTTTTGTTGAGTTCATTAATTATAAAACCGGGCACGCAACTCAAAATCAATTGAATGCTGCAGATTTGATCCAAATTGAACCTTATAATAGCGCATGGCCAAAATTAACTGAAGCAGAAATCAATGCAATTAAATCTGTAATTGATATGACACAGATTGATGCGCTTGAACATTTAGGCAGTACCGCTGTTTCAAATCTTTCGGCAAAGCCGATTATTGATATTTTTATTGGCGTAAAATCGATTGAGTCTGCGCATCACTTAATAACACCACTTAAAACTTTAGGCTATATTGATTGGCCAGACAACCCTGACCCATCACACGTGCGTCTTTTTAAAGGCATGCCTCCATTTGGAAAAAAGAGGACGCATCATATTCATATTCTCGAATCAACCAATCCTAGCTTTAAACATAGAGTTTTATTCAGAGATATCCTGCGCGCTCATTGTAAGATTCGAAAAGAATATGAAAATCTAAAACTACAATTAGCTGAAAAATCTGCAATTGATCGTGAAGCTTATACGGATGCGAAAGCAGACTTTATAAAAAAAGTGTTGCGAAATCATGGCTATAAAGGCCCTATCGAGCGATAAAATAAAACCTCCGTCTTTGCGAGGAGCCGAAGGCTTTAATGCAATCCCTCCCGTCTTCGCGAAGGAGTGTAACGACTGTGGCGATCCAGAAATTATAAAACTGGATTGCGTCAGCTAACGCGCTCACAAAGACGGTGTTCAGGATGTTGCTTCCCGGCCAGACGACGCATATAAAACCACTTGAAATAAATTTTTTATTTCTTTATCATGACACACAATGCACTGACTTTTTTATAAGCGGTGACTTTAAAACGAACAAAAATTTTAAGGACTTGATCATGCGACGAGTACCCTGTTATTTTCTCCTATCGGGAGAAAGCCTATGAATATTAATACTTTCCTACAACGAAAATCCGAACAACAAAAAATCAGTATGATCACTTGCTATGATTTTACCAGCGCGAGCATTATTGCGGATTCTGATATCGACTGTGTTTTGGTCGGTGATTCTGCAGCGATGGTGATGCACGGTTTTGAAAGCACCGTGCCGGCAGATACTGATTTAATCGCGACGCATGTGCGAGCAGTTGCACGTGGCGCTTTAAACAAATTTATTATCGGCGACATGCCTTTTTGCTCGTATCGAAAAAGCTTAGAAAATACCGTGGAAAATGCACAACGCTTAATGCAAGCAGGCGCCAATGCAATTAAACTAGAAGGCGCTGCTGGCAATTTAGAAGCGATTATGCATTTGGTCAATTCTGGCATCCCGGTGATGGGGCATTTGGGTTTAACCCCACAATCGATTAACACACTCGGTGGTTTTAAAGTTCAAGGTAAAAATAAAACCCAAGCGAAATTAATTCTAGCTGAAGCGCTAGCACTGCAAGATGCCGGTTGTTTTGCTTTAGTTTTAGAGTGCGTGCCTGCAGATTTAGCAAAAATAATAACTGAAAAACTGGCTATTCCAACCATTGGCATAGGCGCCGGCCCTTATACTGATGGTCAAGTGCTGGTGTTCCATGACATGCTGGGATTTAATCCGAACTTTAACCCAAAATTTGTAAAACAGTATTTAAATGGTTATGAACTTATAAAAAAAGCGGTCAATGCGTATCATGCTGAAGTCATGGAACAAAGCTTTCCGCTAATTGAAGAACATTGTTATTGAGGTAAGGTACATGGTCAATATTATAGAAGATATAAAGCATATTAAAAAAATACGACAGAAGGCGATTAGCGAAAATAAAAGCATTGGCTTTGTTGCCACCATGGGCAACTTGCATGTTGGACACGCTAAACTTTTAAAGCGCGCACGCGCTGAAAATGATATTGTGATTTTAAGCGTATTTGTTAATCCAACCCAATTTAATGATGCAAAAGATTATCAACATTATCCGCGCACCTTTGAACATGATTTACATATTGCGCAAGATGCAGAGGCCGATTATATCTTTGCACCCAGCAAGCAAGTGCTTTATCCGGATAATTATCAATATAAAGTATCCGAAGCTAATATCAGTAAAAATATGGAAGGCGCCTCTCGCCCCGGACATTTTGATGGTGTCTTAACAATTGTCATGAAACTACTGCAAATCGTACATCCCACTCGCGTCTATTTTGGTGAAAAGGACTACCAACAATTACAATTAATTAACGGCATGGTTGAGGCTTTTTTTCTAGATACAGAAATTGTAGCTTGCACCACCATTCGTGAGAATACCGGCCTTGCTTTTAGCTCACGTAATAATTTATTATCCAAAGCTGATCGCGAAAAAGCCGCTGAATTTTTTCATTTGTTATCCTCTAAAAAAAGTTGCAGCGATATCAGCAAGGGTCTCGCAGCACTTGGATTTAAAGTGGATTATATCGAGGAACATCAAGGACGGCGCTTTGGCGCAGTCTATATAAAAGATGTTCGCTTAATTGATAACGTACAAATACACTAAAAGGCACTATTATGCTAATCACAACCCTAAAATCTAAAATATCCTACGCCACCGTGACACAAAAAGAACTGTATTACGTAGGCTCAATTACCATTGATGAAGCCTATATGGAAAAAACAAATATTGCCGAAAATGAAAAAGTGCAAATTGTTAATCTGAATAATGGCGCCCGCTTGGAAACCTATGTAATCACCGGCAAGCGCAATAGCTCGGTTATTGCTTTAAATGGCGCCGCAGCACGACTTGCAGAAATAGGCGATCAATTATTTATTATATCTTATGCGATGATAGACCCAGAAATCGAAAAACTCACACCCATAATTCTTGATTGTAGAGATGAGAACACATTATGATTTTATGTTTAGATGTTGGTAACTCACATATTCTTGGCGGCGTTTTTGCGGATAACAAACTATTATGCCAATTTCGCCATCCTTCAGAAGAAAAATTAACTTCTGATCAACTCGGATTATTTTTTCGTCAGGTATTGGAAGCCAATCAATTAGACCCTAAAAAAATTACTGATATTGCGTACTGCTCAGTCGTACCCACATTGAATTATTCAATTCGAGCTGCTTTTATTAAATATTTTGGCAAGGAACCTTTTGTGCTACAACCCGGGACAAAAACGGGACTTAAAATTAAATGCAAAAACCCCCACGATGTCGGCAGTGACCGCATTGCCAGAACTATTGCAGCGACAGAAGCATTCCCTAACAAAAATATTATTAGCGTCGATCTTGGAACTGCAACCACACTCGATGTGATTAACACTCAGGCTGAATATCTTGGCGGTGCAATATTACCGGGAATTAAAATTTCCATGCAGGCGTTACATACCCATACCGCAAAACTCTCACCGGTCTCGATTGAAAAACCTGAGCGCGCAATTGGACAGACCACCGTTAGCAATATCCAGTCAGGGCTCTACTATGGTCATTTGGGAGCCATTCGACAGATCATTACCCAAATTAAACATGAAGCGTTCAACTCGAATAATGATATTATAATCGTTGGCACTGGAGGCTTTGCTCAATTATTCTCCGATGAAAAATTGTTTTCTTGTATAATCCCTGAGTTATCTTTGCAAGGAATCATGCTAACATTACAAAAGAATCAACAGCTTGCCAAAACCCTGTGATCAATGTAGCATCAAATAATAGTTGGCGTCCTGGATAACTAAATGAAACAACCAATAGCGATCACTCCGATATTCTTCACAGAAATGTGGGAACGCTTTGGTTATTACGTTATTCAAGGCCTGCTGGTACTCTATTTAATTTACCAGCTCAATTTCAGCGACACTCAAGCATTTGTCACTCTGGGAGAATTTATCTCCTGGATTTACATCGCCCCAATCTTTGGTGGCTTGTTAGCGGATCGAGTCTTAGGTTATCGTTACAGTATTCTCTGCGGCGCCATATTGCTGTGCGCTGGCTATCTGCTGTTAGCCTATGCCGGCGAACTATTCCTTCACTTAAGTTTAAGCATTATTATTGTCGGCAACGGATTGCTGAAACCCAATGGAGCCAGTTTTCTCGGAAAATTTTATTATCATGACGACCCGCGTCGCTACCCCGGCTTCACTTTCTTTTATATCGGCATTAATGTGGGTGGATTGCTGTCAATATTTTTATCCAGTTTTGCTATTCTCTATATTGGTTTTCACACTGCATTTGCCCTAGCTGGATTTGGAATGTTGATCGGCGTGGTCGTATTTTTCTATGGTTTTCGTTATTTTGAAAACCGCGGCTTACCAGTTAATCGAGAATTAATTAAACCACCGTTTCTAGCTATTCTGTCCAATCGATTTATTTTGATCCTTATATTATGCATCGTCATCCTTACCCTCCATTATTTATTGCATCAAAATGACTTAAGCCAAATAATTTTATTGATTGTTGCCTTTACGGTTTTTTTCAGTTTATTTTATATTCAGCGATCTTACTCTCAAACCACGCGCAATAAATTAATCGCGGTCATTATTTTAATTGCTGCCTCTGTGATTTTTTGGGCAGAGCAACTGCAAATATTTTTTTCCATTATACTTTATACCGATCGATTAATTGACCGTACTTTTTTTGGCTTTCAAATTCCAGCACCATTATTTCTCATTCTTGAACCGTTGTTTATTCTTATTATTGGACCCATCTTTGCAAATATCTGGAAATACCAATCAGAGAAACGCAGCAGCCTCAGCCCACCGATTAAATTTTCGCTTGGACTATTAGCCGTTGGCTGTGCGATGTCCATTCTTGCGTTTTCAACCTATTTGGCGCCACACTTGGCGCTGGTAAACCCGATCTGGCTGGTGTGCTTTTACCTACTATTGGCCATCGGCGAACTGTTGATTATGCCAACGGGACTCGCCATGATTACCGAGCTCGCCCCACCAAAAATGACCGGATTTATGATGGGCGTTTGGTATATGGTGCTGGGGCTTGGCGGCCTGCTGGCTGAGGTCTTTGCCCGGCTAATCATTCACGCACCTTCCGTAGAGCTGCATCATCATATTTTAGGCCCCTTTAGCCGCGCTTTTTCGATCTATGCCATTGTTGCTTTATTTGTCGGACTGGTGCTTTTCTTAATTTCACCGAAACTTAACAAGCTTATAGATGGTCATTCCTGACAATTCCAAACCCGACCTCATAGTCAATCCAAAAAATTTAAGGTATCATATCAAGCTTAATATTGTTCATTTTTTGGAGTCAAACGATGCTTTCACAAGTCACATATATTTGGATCGATGGTGCAGAACCTACTCATAAGCTGCGTTCAAAGACACGTATCATACAACACCCGCAAGGTGACATCGCGCTTAGCGATTTCCCAGAATGGGGATTTGATGGTTCTTCAACTGGCCAGGCAGTTGGCGAAGACTCCGACTTGATTTTAATACCAATTCGTCACTTTACCGATCCTATTAATGGCCGCGGTAATTATTTGCTAATGTGTGAAGTGCTAAACCCAGATGGCAGCCCGCACTCAACCAATCATCGAGCTAAGTTACGTCACCAGATGGACAATGGCGCCAAAGATCATGACCCATGGATAGGTTTTGAACAAGAATACACCTTATTTACGGGCACTAAACCCCTAGGTTGGCCAGATGGCGGCTATCCAGCGCCCCAAGGACCATTCTACTGTGGTGTTGGAGCTGATGAGGCCTTTGGCCGTAATTTAGTCGAAGATCACACAGACGCCTGCATTGCCGCCGATATTATGATTTATGGCATCAATGCAGAAGTTATGCCTGGCCAATGGGAATACCAAATTGGCTATCGAGATATCAAAGCAGAATCCGCTGATCCATTAACCGTTTCCGATCATTTGTGGGTTGCACGCTGGTTACTGTATCGTTTAGGTGAAGAATATGGCATCTCAGTCACCCTAGATCCTAAACCAGTCAGAGGCGACTGGAATGGCGCCGGCAAACACACCAATTTTTCAACCAAAGCCATGCGCAATGAAAAATCTGGGATGAATGCCATTAATGCTGCCATCACACAGTTGGAAAAAAGACATAGTGCCCATATTAAAGTCTATGGCGCTGGTCTTGAAGAGCGGCTCACCGGTCAACACGAAACCGCCAGCATTGGACACTTCTCAGCAGGCGTTGCTAATCGTGGCTGCTCCATTCGTATTCCAAGAGCGGTTGCAAATAAAGGTTACGGCTATCTAGAAGATCGCCGCCCAGGTGCGAATGCTGATCCTTATGCGGTATCTTCCGCATTACTTGAAACAATTTGTGGTATTAAAGCAGAGTTACCTGAAAAGATTTCAGTGTAGCCTGGTCGGCGTGTATAACACGCCGGGTGTGGCAAGATTGCTTCTTGTGGGGAGCAGTGTATCAATTAGAAATTAAGAGTTTATGAAACGGATACAAAGTAATGCTTCGCGCCGATTTACGGTCTATTAGGAGCAAGATGTTGCTGATAGGCCTTAATGGCATGATCCACAAGTCTCGCTGACTTAGGCCGATAAAAAGTAAACGTTAAAAAATAAAGAATTTTCCCGATTAAGTTTCTATGCTCTAATAATCTTACACTCTTCTGCCGTGAGAATGGATTAGTACCTGACTGAATAAGCGTTAGTCTCTGCAATGCTTTCTCTGGATCTGCTTTATTTCGAGTGATAATTCTCAACATGGAAGCAAATAAGATCAACTTAGACTTTGTCAGCACAAAATAATCTTCATCCATCTTCACGCCTCTTACGTGGATCGAATCACGGGCTAATCTACTGTGCTGAGCTCTAAACAATTTGTGGATATGTGCTAGATCTGGCGGTAAACCACTGTCTGGCTGAGATGAACCGCGTTTCGTTATTAATAGCAGTTGTAAATCTGGATTTAGTTGTTTCATGATGGCGTATTCCTTATATGCCACTTAGAATAACATCTGCTCACTTTTAAATAAATATTAAGGGTGCAGTTTAAAGGCGCGCTGAAGCCTACCATAAGGTTGGTTGCGTTGCTAGCTAACAACGCAACCATGGCCGGTAAAAAAGATTACCCACCCGCTCCTGGATGAGCTGAAGAGGTTTCATCATTATCTTTTGTTTCAGTATTAGAAGCTCCACGTCCAGCAACAAATAAGCTACTCGGATTCGCAGCAGCTGAAGCCGCTGAAGTCATTGTCGCCGATACAGAAAATGCATCTTCTGCAAGCTCAGCAATATCTGCAATAAATCCTGCAGCATGAAGTGACACACTCATTGGGTTAGGGACTTTAAATTGTTGAATCACGTCCATCAATTCAGCCAAAACTTGAGTTGAATTTAACTGCTCAACTTCCGTATCCGATTCACCCTCATAATCTGAGTCTAAAGTGTTTGCGCCTCCATTTTTAAGACTGTTTAGCAGTGAGCGGATTTCTGCAATTGCTTGTGCTTGATCTTCTCCACTACAATCAGGGTTTGAGTTACACAAGACTTCAATCTTAACAATAGCGTTTGGCAAATCAGTTCGTGCCTTTTCTAGCCCTTCAATCATCGAATTATGGTTTTCCATTTGAATGCTATATTGACGCTGAGTTTGGTCTGCCATTCTGATAACATTTTCAATAGCTTTTTTAACAGTAAGATATTCAGGTCCCGCTTGACCAAACGATACCATATCTGTAGGTTTATTTTTATTAGGTAACAGATTTATTTTATCTTTTAATCCATCGATAACACTTGCCAATATGGAAAGAGTTTCCTGAAAATCACCCGTAGTCAAAGCACGCGGGTAAGATGAATAACTGATCTCTGGATTCAACTTGGATATAGCCCCATTTAAGTTAGTTCGATCTACAGCAGTTATCTGCAGATAGTTTGGGTCTGCTATTAATGGGTGCAGCAAGATACCTGCTGCAGCAGATAAAACAACCGGTGCAGTTTTTTCTTCAAAAACCACAGCTGGTGGTTTCTCTTCAGTCGCTGCAGCAGATGAAGCAACGGGAGCATTCATTGGCCCAGCCTGCTGAATTTTAAGAAATACACTTGTTAAATGAGTTGCGAGCTCTGCCTTTTCTGAATTTGGAATTGTTGGATCACCTAAAATATTTTTAGCTGCTTGCAGTGCTGTATTTAAAGCGCTTTTAAGCGTTTGATACATCTGGTCATAATCATCAGCCGAAGCTGAGTTATGTTGCGGATAACGATCAGTAAAATCATCGAGCCCCTCAAACGCGGCGCCAAATTCCTCAATTAATTGATTACCCATAAGACCTTCCATAGCACCAGGACTTGACGGAAAGTTGTCTCTAAATGCTTGAGAAATTAAATTGATGCTTACCTCCAATTGTCGTACTAAATCATCTGATAACGGTGACGAGACATTTTGAGGTAATTGCTGGATAGAATGTGCAAAGGTGCTTACAGGGTCATTGGTGCTATTAATAGAGACTGTAGCTTCAATCGTGCGCACTAAGGATCCCATCTCACGAGCCACTCCTCGCATTGCGCCTCGCAAGTTAGCTTGTGACTCTTCCAATTCATACTGTTGCTTTATTTCTCGCAAGCTTAGAAGAATATTAAGCTGCTCTCTTGCTGCGGGAATAATATCTGTAGTATATTCACTTAGAACAGGATTCAATGCTTGTGCATATGCCAAGTTGGCCTCGATGACTTGTGACGGCAGCCGAGTTATTCCTCTAGCAGATGACATAATAAAATCATTATAACTGTCTTTTCTTGCAACCATTTGATTAATCCATTGTGTCAACTGGCTTTCCCCAAGGTGGGCCATGGATGAGCGCTGTCGTCGGTCTTTTATTAAATTTTCTAAAACTTGATCAATCGTATTCGGCATGATGGGGCTCCCCCGTTTGTAATTGTGTGAATTTTAAAATCAATGCGCTATGAAAAACTCTGCCTTTCAGGTACTCAATGATGTTTATGCTCAGTATATTTTCGTAATACTAGCGTATTATTATTAAGGTAATATGAATTGCAGAAAGAAAGTAGAAGATTTTTCCGCCCGAAGATGATTTATTATTCAATAAATCGAAATGTTAGATAAATAATAGAGTGGAATTCGGGCTTTGATCCACATTTTCCATTTTATTCACAGCAGAAGTTTTAAGATTATTTTAATATATCATCAAAACAACGCTAAAATAATGAAAATATCACAAAATAAGGATAAAATAGAACCCTGCCATTTGTGAACGAATTCGTATTATGACTTAGAATAAGGTATCTAAGTATGCCTAGAACATCTGTACCTAAACAGTGAACAAGGAGCAGCATTATAGCGAGTTATCCAGTGTTAATTGTTTCTTAAAAAATAATTAATCTGCAATATAAAGGAATAAATTACAATGCGCACTCATGCAAAAGCCTCTCCGCCAGATGAAAGCGAGCACACAGAGTCGACCTCATCTTCAGCCTTTTCACATGCTTTGTCAGTTGTCCTGGAGCTGGATGTTATGGTGAATCGAACAGCCTTATTATCGCAGATTCAAGATAGTAATTTAAGACAGTTTAATTTTAACGAAGCATTATTGCATCCGGACTTTAACATATCCAAAATTCCCTTTCATCTCTCACACGCTTCATTTGCGTTGCTAAATGTCCAAGCAATCATTAAGTCAGCTTCTGAGTCGTCATTTTTAGGAGGTGATTCGCACAACTTAATTG
>CAXMUH010000065.1:0-41169 GCA_964196565.1 uncultured Legionellaceae bacterium
GCCATGCATTAAAGGTTGCAAACGTACTCGTGGTTGACGACGCACGTAAAGCGCACCAATTCCTTTGGGTCCATAAACTTTATGTGCTGACACTGACAATAAATCAATATTCAGCTGGCTCAAATCCAATGGAATTTTACCGATACTTTGTGTTGCATCCACATGATATTTAACACCATGCGCTAATGCAAGCTCACCGATTGATGCGATATCTTGAACCACGCCCGTTTCATTATTTACATGCATAATTGAAATTAATATCGTATCTGCTCGAATCGCTTGTTTTAGTTTTCTCAAATCCAAAAGCCCATTGGGTTCTGGATCAAGATAAGTAACATCAAAACCTTGGGTTTGTAAAAATTTGCACGTATCCAAAACAGCTCGATGTTCTGTGGACATAGTAATAATATGACAACCGTTACGTTTATAAAAATAACTAACGCCTTTAATCGCTAAATTATCAGCCTCAGTTGCGCCTGAAGTCCAAATAATTTCTCGAGGATCAGCCGATAAAACGGTTGCTACCTGTTGACGCGCACGATCAACTAGCTCTTGCGCTTCAAAACCATAATAATGCGAGCTCGAAGCTGGATTACCGAAGGCGCCATCAATTCCCATGCAGGCTATCATATCCTTAATCACCAACTCATCAGCAGGAGTAGTCGCCATATAATCGAAATAAATCGGGCGCTTCATCTATTACAGTCTCCCAAGAAAAAACATTATCGACGGAATCGCGCGGTTCGATAAAACCAAGTACACAATGCAATGAGTACTATTGCTCCCAGCACACTTGCCACCGGTGCAAAAGTTTTTGGCACCAAGGCTAATGCATCAGAGCTACCCATAATAACAAACGGTATCGCTAAAATAACCCCCATCAAAGCACTACCTGCAACCATGCCACAGGCTAATAATATACCACGCTGATGTGTGTCATGTTGTATCACCTTGTCTTCTGGCGTATTGACTTTATTACGTGATGATCTTTTTACAAGATAACTGATAAAGCCACCAATCACAATTGGAGTAATAATTTCTGGTGGTAAATAAATTCCCAAGCCCAAAGCCAAAGCTGGCAAACGAAAATTCCAACGTTTAATAAATTCATCAACAATGATAACCAACACCGCAATACCGCAGCCAATTAATATCATGTCCCAATCCAGCTTATGCAATAAAACCCCATTAATCACTGCCGCCATCAGACTTGCCTGCGGTGCTGCTAACATTTGTGCTGGATCCATACCGGGTCTCGGAAAAACTCCTGCCATGCCATAAGCATGAAATAATAAATTTAATACAGGACCAATCACCAATGCCGCAACGATCACGCCAATACCAAGCATAACCTGTTGCTTCCATGGCGTGGAGCCTACCATTTGTCCCGCTTTTAAATCTTGTAAATTTTCATTGGAAATAGAACCAATGGTTGCCACCACCGTTGCAACCAACACCACCATGGCCGCAACATGAGTGGACGCTGCATCGATATTAAATAAACCGGCATACATCAACGATAGAAGCAGTAAAGCAATAATTAATATTCCAGACAACGGATTATTCGTTGAACCAATTAACCCAGTAAAATAACCACAGACCGTTGCCAACATAAATCCGATTACAATGACATAAAGAATCGTGCAAAAGGCAATAAAAAGCGAATAGAGCGTGCTATAGTGCACCTCAGAAATATTAATAATTCGATTGGCGACAAACATATAAATAAGAAGTGAAAGAAAAACAGAGCCACAAATAACCCACAATAAAGAAATATCTCTTTCAGTCCGCAACACTTTTAAGTTGCCAGCTTGTTGAGAATTTTTACCAAGCTCCGAAAAAGAATCTTTTAAACCAGAAATAACCGGCTTCATTAAACGAACCAATGTCCATACACCACCAACCAACATTGTCCCCACACCAACAAAACGCAAGTGCGATGACCATAACGCCATCGCATTACTATAAGCTGATATCGAATGATTAACGCCAACATGCTGTGCAATCAGCGGTAACACAATTACCCATCCAATAATAACGCCAGTTAACAAGGTAATCCCAACTTCAATACCAATAATATAGCCTGCAGCCAGCGTCGCCGGTGTTAAACCAATATTAAGCCCTATAAATGAACTGCCCCAAAATGACCAAAATTGTAATGTTTCGGCGACAAATTTAAATCCGCCTTGACACAATGAAATCAAACCACCAGCCGCGCCACCCAAAACGAGGTTTATTAAAAAGGCACCCTTTTTTGTTGATGTAATAAGGACATTACCAATGGCCGTCCCTTCAGGGAATCTAAGCGCAGGGAGATTTAACATCACTCGCCGTAATGGAATTGAAAATAAAACTCCTAAAAGACCACCGAGCATGCTCACAATCGCAGTTTGCCAATAGGAAAAACCATTCCAAACGTGCAAGACGATCATCGCCGGTAGGATAAAAGCAACGGCAGCGGCAACACCCTCACCGGCTGATGCGGCAGTTTGAATAATATTACTTTCTAATACATTAGAGCGTTTGAAAAATCGCAAAATTCCCAAAGCCAAAACCGATGCAGGAATTGATGCTGAAATCGTGGTACCAATCTTTAATGCCAAATAAGCATTTGATGCGGCCAGAACCACCGCTAAAATGATGGCGATAATAATTGCCTTAAAAGTGAGCTCCGGGAGTTTAGTTGATGCGGGGATTAATGGTTCGGTTGATATCTTACTCACAAGCACTCTCTTTTGTTCACCCAATAACACATAATAAGTATATCAAGCCTCCCTTAAGAATTTAAGTCTCTAATATTACTATCGTATCATTTTTCGTTCAATTTTTTTTCAATATTGCTCAAAATCCCTCGCAATATATTAATTTCTTTAGTATCGAGCAAGCAACGATTAAATAAGCGTTGTAATCTTTGCATTAACATTTTGGGTTGTTTCGGATCTAAAAACCCAATTTCAACTAAAGTTTGCTCTAAATGTTGATAGAATCCCAAAACTTGATCAGCTGGCGCCAATTCACGCGCATTATCCTGACTCATATTGCTATCATTATGATCGATATAAGCACATCTTAGCTCATAACTAATCACTTGCACTGCAGCTGCCAAATTAAGCGAACTAAATTCGTCCACTGTTGGGATCACGATATGCGAATGACACAATGACAGTTCATCATTGCTGAGCCCTGCCCGTTCGCGGCCAAATAAGATCGCTACCTTGTAGTTAGGCTGGCTCAATATTACCTTGGCACATTCATTTGGAGTCAATACGGGCTTCTCTAGCGTACGATGTCTGGCACTTGCGCCATAAATCAGATCACAGCCTTCTAATGCCTCACCCAGCTCTTTAACCACTGTGGCATTCTCTAGAATATCGGTCGCCCCAGAGGCGCGGATATTGGCCTCTTCGCTAGGAAACTCTTTAGGATCAACTAGATAAAGTTCAGATAATCCCATGTTCTTCATCGCACGCGCGCTTGCGCCAATGTTTCCGGGATGAGATGGGTTAACCAAAACAAGGCGAATATTTTGTAGCATAATTCTTCCAGTGATAAAGCTAGCTATAATATCTCAGATCAGCAAATCTATGAAGAACATTTGATTGGAATCCTCACTCCCATGCTGATGGCGGGATCGAATGATTGCGTCGGGCTTTGCCTTGACGCTGTTTTTTGTTATCCTTGAGCCCGTTTTATCCTGAATGATTAGGACTTAAATAATATGCATCCAATGCTTAACATAGCCATACAAGCCGCTCGTAGCGCCGGGAAAATCACAGTGCAATTTCTGGATCAACTTGAGGTCTCCGACATCAACGAAAAATCACGCCACGATTTTGTCACAAAAGTTGACCAAATGGCAGAAGAAGAGATCATTAGAACAATTCGCCACAATTACCCTAACCATACCATTCTTGCCGAAGAGTCGGGCCTACACAAAGGCAATGATAAGTTCTGCTGGATTATCGATCCGCTGGACGGCACCACCAACTATATTCATGGATTTCCTAACTTCTCAATTTCGATAGCTCTAAAAATAAATAATCGCCTGGAAGTCGGCGTTATTTACGACCCACTGCGCCAAGAATTATTTACCGCCTCTCGTGGCGAAGGTGCGAATCTCAATAATCGGCGAATACGCGTCAGCCAATGTAAAAAACTGGATACTGCCCTGCTTGGCACCGGATTTCCATTTAGCAAGAGTCAGCATTTGCAATTTTATCTCAACACCTTTGAAAGCATTTTTCCACTCGTGTCTGGCGTTCGAAGAATGGGTTCTGCAGCACTGGATTTAGCTTATGTTGCGGCTGGACGTCTTGATGGATTTTGGGAGCTGTCACTAAAACCTTGGGATATGGCTGCAGGAGTTTTGTTAATTCAAGAAGCTGGCGGCATACTCACAGACTTCCAAGGTGAAGAGAATTTTTTCGATACCGGCAACCTGATTGCTTCAACACCAAAATTACATAAGCCCATTGTTGAATTAGTGCAAAAATCATTACGTGAATAGGTAAATCATATGAAATGGATTTCAAATACAATATTATTGCTTGGATTAAGCGCTCACCTAGTGGCCTATGCCGGCAATCAGTGGGAAATGATTATGCCTGGAATCCAATATACCAGCATCGACCAAGGTCTAATGAAGCGCACCCCGAGAGTCATCGCATTTAAAATTAATCCTAAACAATATAGCTTTGATATTTTAACAGCAAAAGCATTAACCGCAAGCAACACCGCTTATGTCGCCAAACTCGGGCAATTAGCCAATGCCTTAATTGCAATTAATGGTGGCTATTTTTCACATGATCAAAAGCCACTTGGCCTGCGCATCAGTCAACACAAAAAATTGTCTAACAAGAAAAATATCAGTTGGTGGGGAGTTTTTTATTTACAAGGTAATTCACCGCGCATCACTTCCAGTCGTGGGTTTTCTTACAATTCATCTATCTCATTTGCCATTCAAGCCGGTCCACGATTAATTGTCAATGGCCACATTCCAAACCTAAAACCCGGGGTCGCGCAACGCAGCGCCATTGCAATCAGCAAAAATAGAAAAATCATTATTGCGGTAACCCAAGGCTATGCATTAACTTTGGATGAATGGGCAAAGGTACTGAAAAGCCTAGGCTGTTATAACGCACTCAATCTCGATGGTGGCAGCTCATCACAGCTTTATGTTAATTTAAAAACCCTGCAAGTTATCGTGCCTAATTATAAAAGCGTTACCGATGCGGTGGCGGTTGTTAGAAAACCTTAAACACCACCTTTAGTTTAACCAGTTATTATAATTGGGCATTGTGCAGGAACGCTGCCTTTGGTGCAAAACCAGGTGTCTTTAGCAACATGTTTCCAGTGATTGTTGGCACCAGCTTCAAACGGTTTCCACTTATTTTTAAAAGAAACATTAACCTGTACCTGATAGGGTTCTATCGTATACTGAACTGACCTATCATCAGAGTTTATGGAAAAGAAAACTGAATCTAAATGCAAGATATGACTTTGGTTTACATGTCCGTAGATCACCTTAGCATGATCAACACTAAGGCCGCCTGGAAATGAAGTGGGCGATAAAACATTAACAAAAGCATCCGGACCACCTGCTGAAACTTGGATATTTTGAGGTAGCACGATCTTACTTTCTGCGTTAGTGCTCGCCAAAACAAGCTGAGTGCAGCCTAAAGACAACGCTAAAATACAAAGACTAAATTTGTTTATATTCATATTGAACCGCTCCTTAAGATACATAATTAATTGCATGCTAAAGAATATACAATGGGAGTAATGATAGAGCAATTCTTAGATGGAAATTAAACAATAAAGAGTACGTTTACTTTCGGGCTGGACACATTCTCTCATAATTAATATAACCGAACGAATTGGGCTTCGTCACTCCTGTGTAATCAGGAATCTCAGTAAATTGGCGCTTAAGTTCAAGAAATACCAGCTTTCGCTGGGGTGACGCCAATTAAGGCATCGAATCTTCCACCTTCTGTTCCGGTGGAAGTAAGTGTAAGCAATCCAAGCTACAACTATATGATTTTCCAAACAAAATACTCATCAAAAAAACATATTTGTTCATACATTAATCTGTAGTATAATTATTATACAGGTATCCCATCCACAAATTTCCCCATTTCTTATAAATCGAGGTAATCATGAATAACATATTAAAAAATAAGACAATATTTATTAGCGCCGCAATAGCTGTGCTAACCCTAGGTTTTTCAGGTGCTTTTGCGGCAACAAAGGCATGTGCATCTAGTTATAATTATGGCAGTTTATATAACAAACCTTGTGTATTAACCGGCAATGTCACTATCAAAGGTGTGCCATTATCAAACCCAGGCCAAAATCTAACACTTAAATTTAATTTATCAGGAGGCAAAGGGACAGTAGTGTTTTATGGGCAGAATGCTACACAGTCCGACCCAACTGCTGGCTTTGCTTTCACTAGCCCTGGAAATTGCACTACATCGGGCGCATCGACATTAATCTGCAGCTCACCCGGACAGATCAGCTTCAATTATGCCGTAAACCCAAAGTTTAAAAAATACAACATTATGATTCAAAACCAATCTGGTAACCCTATAACAGTCGAAAGACACAACTAATAATAAATTAAAGCCTGGTTGTGAGTTTTCGCAACCAGGTTTTTTTTGCTGGATTTCTCCACTTCGGTCGAGATGACGGTGTGGCAACTATACTGGACTGCCTTAGCGCAGCTAAGGCATTGAGTCTTCCACCTTCTGTTCCGGTGGAAGTAAGTTAGCTCGATCCAGCCCAAAAGCAATCGCAAGAGAGCCCGCGACGTAGATCGAAGAATAGGTACCAATCACAATACCGATTACAAGTGCCAGTGCAAATAGAAATAAACTTGGGCCACCAAAAAATAGTAATGCCAACACCACCAATAAGGTTAAACCCGAAGTCATAATGGTTCTTGATAAAGTTTGGTTAATGGATTTATCCATAATTTCGATGGCTGTGCCTTTTCGAATGCGTCGAAAATTCTCTCTCACCCGATCAAAAACCACCACGGTGTCATTAATCGAATAACCAATCACCGTCAGCAACGCCGCCAGTACAATTAAATTAAACTCAAGATGAAAAAAAGCAAAAATACCTAGAATAAGCACCGGATCATGAATTAATGCAAGTGCTGCACTGATTGCAAATCGATATTCAAAACGCAAAGCAATGTAGATAATAATACAAAGAAAAGAAACGATGATCGCCAAAATACCATTGGTCACTAACGCTTTACCCACTTGCGGTCCAATAAATTCAAGTGATTTAATTGTCGCACCCGGTAAAACTGTAGTAATTCTATTTCTCAACTGTTGCTGTGACTGCCCGTCATGTGGCGAAACCCGAATCGAATAATCCGTTAACGTATATGCTTGCACCAGTGCTTTGTCAAAACCATTTTTAATCAACTGTGCACGAATCACATTGGCATTGGTTGGCGCTTTATAGGTCACTTCAATTGAGGTTCCGCCAGTAAAATCCAAGCCAAGATTTAAACCATTTATCGCAAGCGCTAAAATCGAGGCGATTAAAATAACAGCTGAGAAAATAGCCGCCCATTTGCGTTGGCGCATAAATGGGATTTTAGTATTATGTTTAAAAAATTCCACAAATCTTCCCCTTTATACTTTGATGCCAATGGATAATTTTTTACTCACCTTGCCACCATAAATCAAGTTCACGATAGCGCGAGTGAAGAAAATAGCGGTTACCATCGAGGTCGATAAACCAACGATCAAAGTCACTGCGAAATTCTGTACCGTCGAAGAACCCAACGCTAATAAAATCACCGCAATAATTAAGGTGGTAACATTGGCATCGACAATGGTTGAAAATGCGCGACCATAACCCGCCGAAATACTGGCTTGCGGCGACATGCCGTTGCGCAACTCTTCACGAATGCGCTCATCAATCAACACGTTTGCATCGACCGCCATACCGACGGTTAATACGATACCCGCAATACCTGGCAAGGTTAATGTGGCGCCGACAATCGACATAATCGCAATAATAAAAATAATATTTAATATCAAAGCAAGATCGGCAATTACACCAAACAAACGGTAATACATTATCATAAAGATAAACACCAAGATGGAGCCAATCTCAAGCGAGAGCGCACCCATTTCGATATTTTTTGCACCTAAGCTCGGACCAATTGAGCGTTCTGCTGCAAAAGTCATCCGCGCTGAATAAGCACCTGAGCGCAATAATAACGCCAAGTTATTGGCATAACGCATCGACGACAAACCAGTAATTTGAAAGCTATTACCCAATGCACTTTGAATGGTAGCAACGTTAATCACTTTTACGGTTTTAACATTTTTGCTAATCACTTTGCCGTCTACCATTTGTTTTTCAGTTTGATTTTCTTCTAAAACCACAGCCAATGGATGGCCAACATTTTCACCGGTAATGCGATTAAAATTGGATACTTCACTGCCGCCCAACCTTAAATTAACCGATGGACGTCCATTTTGATCGACGCCGGGACTGGCATTAATAATTGACTGACCTTTTAAAATGACTTGGCTTTTTAATAAAATTGGAAAACCATTTTCGTCTTTAAATAATTGAGTTCCAAAGGGCACCACACCCGTTTTTGCAGCAACCGCCGCATCTTGTGATGTTCCAGAAGTCAATTGGAAACGAATTGTTGCCATTTTACCAATTAGATTTTTTGCCCTCGCCATATCTTGAATGCCAGGAAGATCAACGCTAATTTGATCCGCGCCTTGTTGCTGTATCACAGGCTCGGTAATTCCAAGTTGCTGTACTCGATTTCTTAAAATAACCAGGTTTTGCTGGACCGCATATTTGCGTAAATTCAATAAAGTGTTTTGATTTAAATTCGCCATGATAACTGGCTCACCAGCGCTCATTTGGTCGCTAAACATATAATCCGGGAATTTAGTTTGCAAATAATCCAGCGCTTTCGCTTGAGAATCTTTGTTTCTAAAGCGAATCATAAATCCTTTGCCTTTCACTGGCACCACACCCGCGTAACGAATCTCTTGTTGGCGTAACCCGGTGCTTATGCTGCGAATATCTTCTTTTTCACGTTGAGCAACCATATCTCCTGTGTCCACTTGCAATAAAAAGTGCACGCCGCCTCGTAAATCCAAACCCAGCTTCATTGGATGCGCCCCAATGGCTAATAGCCATTTCGGCGTCCTGGGAGCTAGATTTAAAGCGACACTGTAATTATTGCCCAATGTCGCTTGCAGAACGCCTTGGGCTTTTAATTGAACCTGTGAGCTCTTTAAACGAACCAACACATTATTGCCTTCTTTAGCAATAGAGCGGTAAGCTATCTGCTGACTCGTTAAAGCCTGTGCGACCTGGTTGGGTAACTCAGCTGAAATCGAAGATGAATCACGCGTCGTAATCTGAACGGCAGAATCTTCACCATATAGCATAGGAATGGAATAAATCACCCCCACCACAATCAGCACAACAATTAAAATATAACGCCACAGCGGATATTGGTTCATATGTGTTTAACCTTAATCTAAAGACTCAACAGTTCCTTTGGGTAGCACAGTAGATACTGAACTTTTTTGTATGGTAATTTCAACACCTTTAGAAATCTTTAGCACCACATAGTTGTCTTTTAAGCGAACAATTTTACCAAGAATGCCGCCGGCAGTCATGACCTCATCGCCAATTCCGATTTTACTAATCAGTGAACGTTGCTGTTTCGCTCGTTTACTTTGTGGACGAATTAATAAGAAATAAAATACTAAAATTAATAAAACAGGCAATAACAACATTTGCCAAATACTACTCTTGTGAGTACCAGCGGCTGCAGTTGTTGTTGCAGCTGTTGCAGCATAAGCATTGGTAATTCCCAACAAGCCCAACGCTGCTAAAAGACGTAATACGATCATATCTAACCCCCAATTGATTTATAGAATTTTTTTACAAAGGTGTCTAATGTACCCCTTTCAATTGCCTGACGCAAATGTTGCATGAGTTGCTGATAATAATGCAAATTGTGGAGAGTGTTAAGAGTTGATGAAAGAATTTCTCGCGAACGAAACAAGTGATGCAGGTATGCTCTAGTATAATTTTTGCACGTATGGCATTCGCAGTTCGGATCGAGCGGAGCAAGATCACTGCGATGAACGCTATTTCTAATCCGAACCACCCCTTCTGACGTAAATAGATGACCATTGCGCGCATTGCGTGTGGGCATAACACAATCAAACATATCAACCCCGCGCAGCACGCCTTCGACTAAATCCTCCGGCTTGCCGACTCCCATCAAGTATCGCGGCTTATCTTTAGGCATATGCGGCATAATTTCTGACAGCGTTTGCATCATCTCATCTTTAGGTTCGCCTACCGATAACCCGCCAATGGCATAACCATCGAAGCCAATTTCTTGCAGGGAGTTCAAAGACGTTCGACGCAGATCCTCGTACATTCCCCCCTGAACGATGCCAAATAGCGCATTATCATAACCTTCATGTTGCAGTGAACAACGCTTAGCCCAACGCATTGAGAGCTCCATCGACTGCCGAGCTTCGGCGCGTGTGGCTGGATAAGGTGTGCATTCGTCAAACACCATAATAATATCGGAGTCTAGTGCGTGCTGCACATCTATTGACCTCTCTGGAGTCAAATGCACCATCGAACCATCAATTGGTGAATTAAAGCTGACTCCATCTTCGGTTAGTTTGCGTAATTTGGTTAAACTAAAAACCTGAAAACCACCAGAATCCGTTAAAATTGGCCCATCCCAATTCATAAATTGATGTAAACCGCCGTGGCTGTGGATAATCTCAGGCCCTGGCCGCAGCATTAAATGAAAGGTATTACCCAAAATAATCTCGGCACCCGTTGATTTAACAAGGTCCGTGGTCATCGCTTTCACAGAAGCACAAGTCCCAACCGGCATAAATGCAGGCGTTTGGACTACACCGCGAGGGAAAGAAATCTCACCGCGGCGCGCCTGGCCATCAGTGGATTTTAGTTTGAATTGCATTCTGCTCATGGGGTGGGATTGTATCAACTTCCCATTAATAGTAAAGTATCGTCCTCTAGTTAACTGCAGAAAGTAGCATGAATAAACTTAAAATCGCCGTTGGCATCTCCGGCGGCGTCGACTCTGCCGTCACCGCCCTGCTTTTAAAACAACAGGGACATGAAGTCAGTGGAATTTTTATGCAAAATTGGGAGGCGGATCGCGACGACCCAAATTGCACCAGCGAACAAGACTTAAGTGATGCACGCGCCGTCTGCGATCAGATTGGCATTCCACTCACCACGGTTAATTTTAGCAAACAATATTGGGAACAAGTCTTTCAATATTGTTTGGATGAATTTGCACTTGGACGAACCCCCAACCCAGACATCTGGTGTAATCGTGAAATTAAATTTAATGTGTTTTTAAAACATGCCTTGGATTTGGGCGCAGATAAATTGGCCACAGGGCATTACGCGCGCATCTCTGACAATGAGTCATTTAAATTATTGCGCGGGCTAGACAGTAACAAAGATCAAACCTATTTTCTGTATACCTTAAACCAAATGCAATTATCACACAGCATTTTTCCCGTTGGCGAAATGCATAAACCTGATGTGCGCAAATTTGCCGAACAGCATGGTTTAATTAACTCCGCCAAAAAAGACAGCACCGGAATTTGTTTTATTGGCGAACGTGACTTTAAAGTTTTCCTTAAAGAATTTTTGCTCGCACAACCTGGCGACATAGAAACGCCCAATGGTAAAAAAGTCGGTCGTCACGATGGTGTAATTTATTATACGCTCGGGCAGCGCAAAGGCTTAAATATTGGTGGATTACAAGACCATTCTGAACAAGCCTGGTATGTATTGGATAAAGACGTTAAACGCAATGCATTAATTGTCGGCCAAGGGCACGACCATCCACTGCTTTTTTCAAATAAAATAATTTGCAATAATATGCACTGGGTCAGCGAAACAGCGCCAAATGTACCAATCACGCTCGGCTCAAAAATGCGTTATCGACAGCCGGATCAAGTATGCACGCTAACTAAAATCGATAATGAAAATTATCAAGTTGAGTATGAAGTTCCTCAACGCGCTAACACACCCGGTCAATCGGTGGTATTCTATCAAGATGAAGTTTGTCTTGGTGGCGGGACCATAGACTCGATTACTATAGGAGAAAAATAATGGATGATTTAACCCAAAAGCAATGCGTACCTTGCAATGGTGACAGTGAAAGTTTAACCCCAGATCAAGCGGCTAAATTATTAGCCCAGTTAAATGAATGGCAGATTTTAAATAATAAAGAAATACAAAAAACATTTAGCTTTAAAGGCTATATGAGCACCATAGGTTTTGTTAACGCCGTAGCTTTTATTGCCAATAAAGAAGGTCATCATCCCGACCTTGAGGTCAGTTACAATAAATGCGTCGTTAAATTTACCACGCACGCAATTGGCGGACTGTCTGAAAATGATTTTATTTGTGCCGCGAAAGTCGATGAATTGCTCGCTTAAATAATTTGAATCATGCGGAGCTTGATGCTTCCCGGCCGACACGCCGACCGGGCTACTTCAAAGCCAATTTCGGCACCCGTAGCCTGGTCAATCCTCACGCTTCGCTCAGGACAGGCTTTGTTGGCCAGGAATATTGCGCAAAGCGCAATGCCTTATCTGGCACAATGGCGCAATCTGAGATACACTATGCCGCCTGCAGTTAATATGATCAAAGACGATGACACAGCTCAACATTCCTACAATTTCAACACAAGATAATCGCCTGCAATGGGGCGGCCTGATCGGCTGCAGCCGCGGCCTAAGCATTAGTCAGATTTATGAACAAAATAAACAGCCCATCTTGGTTATCACGGCTAACATTCATCAAGCTGAGCTGTTAGCACAAGAGATCAAATTTTTTAGTGGGTGTGCCGCAAGCGTCAATCTTTTCCCAGACTGGGAAACTTTGCCCTATGATCACTTTTCTCCGCACCAAGATATCGTTTCAGAACGCTTGGCATTATTGGCAAAACTCCCCAGCCAAACCAGCGGCATTATCCTTGCCAATGCAGCGACACTAATGCCGCGACTGTTACCACAATCCTATTTGAGCGCAAATAGTTTGTTGGTAAAAATCGGTGATAAACTCAACTTAGAAAATATGAGACTCAATTTAGTTAACAACAGTTATCGCAATGTCGGCCAAGTGATGGAGCACGGTGAATTTAGCGTTCGTGGATCCATCATCGATCTTTTCCCAATGGGCAGCCTCAAGCCTTTCAGAATTGAATTTTTTGATGATGAGATAGAAACGATCCGCAGCTTTGATCCTGACAGTCAACGAACGCTACAAAAAATTGATAAAATTGATTTATTACCTGCACGTGAATTTCCGTTAAATGAAAAAGCGATTGAAGATTTCAGAGGCGCATGGCGGACACGTTTTAGTGGCAATCCAATTGACGCACCGCTTTATCAGCAAATAAGCAATGCAGAAGCCGCCACCGGTATCGAATACTATTTGCCATTATTCTATAAAACCACTTCCAGTTTTTTTGATTATTTGCCACAAAATACATTAATCATTTTAGCAGAAGATATCAAAGCAAGCATTGACCAATATTGGCTTGAGATTACGCATCGCCATGAACAATTAAAATATGACATCACCAGACCATTATGTGAACCTAACGAGATTTTTTTAACGCCTGACGAGCTATTTAGTGAGCTTAAACCTCATCCTCAAATTAAATTTAGCCAATCTAAAAAATCACATTATCAATTTAATATAAGCTTGGCCCCAGATCTCACGATTAACCACCGCCACAAAGAACCGCTGCAAAAGTTATCCCAATACATGGAGGAATACAAGCGCAATCCCAAAGCGCGACTATTATTCTGTGCAGAAAGTACAGGTCGGCGCGAAACCCTAATCGAGCTTTTAGATTCTATTAATATAAAACCAAAAACCTTTGAACATTGGAGTGCTTTCCTAAAAGAGGATGCTGACATTGGAATTATTACCGCAGCAATCGATCATGGCGTCGAGATCAATGAGATTAACGTATCCATTATTACCGAATCACAACTTTTTGGTGAACAGGTTAAAACACGAAAAACTTACAAACAAAAAACGCTAGATCCCAATTTAATGATACGCAATTTAACCGAACTCAGTATCGGCGCGCCCATTGTGCACATTAATCACGGCGTTGGTCGCTATATAGGTTTGCAAACCATTAATACCGGCGGCGTTGAAGGCGAATACTTAACTCTTGAATATGCTGATCATGATAAAATATATGTTCCCGTTTCATCACTACAACTCGTCAGTCGCTATACCGGCACCGGAGCCGAACATGCGCCATTACAAAAACTCGGCAGCAAACAATGGGATAAAATCAAACGCAAAACAGCCGAGCAAATTCGAGATGTGGCCGCAGAATTACTCGACATTTATGGGCGACGATTAGCAGCGACAGGTTTTACTTTTAAAACAAACAAAAAAGAACTGCAATTATTTACCGATGCATTTCCTTTTGAAGAAACCCCCGACCAACAATCAGCCATTAATGCTGTGATAAATGATATGGGAAGTAACCGCTCCATGGATCGCCTAGTCTGTGGTGATGTCGGTTTTGGCAAAACCGAAGTCGCTATGCGTGCAGCGTTTGTTGCCGCGTGCAATAATAAACAAGTTGCGGTGCTGGTGCCAACTACCCTGCTCGCAAACCAACACTTACAAAATTTCAAAGATCGATTTTCAGAATGGCCAATTAAAGTGGCTGGTCTATCAAGGATGCAATCTCAAAAAGATCAAACTCAAACGCTACAAGAACTTAGCGCGGGCATCGTGGACATTGTAATTGGCACCCATAAATTATTATCCAATACGATTAAATTTAAAGATCTGGGGCTTTTAATTATTGATGAAGAACAACGCTTTGGCGTGCGCCAAAAAGAACGCATCACTGCATTACGGGCACATATTGATATTTTAACTTTAACCGCAACCCCCATTCCACGCACCTTAAATATGGCGCTCGCAGGCACTCGCGATTTATCGATTATTGCAACGCCGCCTCTGCGAAGGCTTGCCATTAAAACATTTGTTCACCAAGAAGATAAATCGCTTATCCGTGAAGCCGTTCTGCGTGAAGCCATGCGCGGCGGTCAAGTTTATTTCTTGCATAATGAAGTTTCAACCATAGAAGCGCAGCGTGAAAAATTACAAAAGATCATTCCAGAGGCTCGCATTCGAACCGCACATGGTCAGATGCGTGAACGCGAGCTAGAACAAGTCATGTCGGATTTTTATCACCAACGTTTTAATGTGTTAGTCTGCTCCACGATTATTGAATCCGGCATTGATATTCCAAGTGCCAACACCATTATTATCAACCGTGCTAACCGATTTGGGTTGTCACAATTACACCAATTACGTGGCCGTGTTGGCCGCTCACATCACCAAGCTTATGCATATTTGCTTATCCCAAATCCAAAAACAATGACCCGCGACGCTCAAAAACGTATGGATGCCATTAGCCAGTTGGGTGATCTTGGCATCGGCTTTAGTCTTGCGACGCATGACTTAGAGATTCGCGGTGCGGGTGAATTATTAGGGGAAGAACAAAGTGGGCAAATGCACGCCATCGGCTTTAGTCTTTATATGGAATTATTAGAGGAAGCCGTCAGTGCATTAAAAGCTGGGCGTGAGCCAGAATTCGAAAAACCGTTGGGTGCTGATATTGAAATACTGCTTAACATTCCAGCGTTATTGCCAAAAGATTATGTCGGCGACGTGCACGTGCGCCTAACATTATATAAGCGTTTAGCGATCTGCAAAAATCATGAAGAAACTCAAGAATTAAAATCCGAACTGATTGATCGCTTTGGCTTATTGCCTGACTCCGCGCAAAATTTATTTAGCATTACTAAAATTAAATTTATCGCAAAACAACTTGGCATTATTAAAATTGAAGTCAGTTCCAAATATGGCTACCTCTACTTTAACGATAAGCCCAATATTAATCCTGAAAAAATTATTTTACTCATTCAAAAACAACCCAAGGTCTACCAACTGCAAGGCATGCAACGCCTGCGCTTTAGCGCCATTGCAAAAAGTGCCGATGATCGGTTAGTCGAGGTGATGTCGTTATTAAATATAATACGCCTGGCGTAGCAAAATATGCAAAAGATGCAATTTCTATTCTTTGGGAATGAACATATTTTGCCACACCTGGCTTGAATTACGCCCGCCCAACATTTGCTCATATTAATCGCCCTTGTATAGAACAGATGGTTTGAGTATGATGCTAATTAATGTTAGAAAGTAGGACTAGAACAATTCAAAAAATGACCATAAGGTTCGCAATCTGATGAATAAATACAAAAAATTAGTTGGCAAACTATTGTCCACAGCGGATATTAAAGTTAACGGTCCCAGAGACTTTGATATACAAATTCTAAACCGTGAAGCCTATAAACGTATTTGGGATGACCCCTCGGTTGGTGGCGGCGAAAGCTATATGGACGGTTGGTGGGAATGCGCCCGCTTAGATAAGCTTTTTTATCGCGCGATGCGCTTTCTAAAACCCAAAGAAATTTACCACCTTTCAACCTTTGTTAAATTTATTTTCAAACATTATATCATCAATCAGCAATCGCGCATCAGATCGCACGCTGTCGCAAAAGAGCACTATGATCTTGGCAACGACTTATATGCTGCCATGTTGGGTGAAACCATGGCCTATACCTGTGGCTACTGGAAAGATGCACAAACCTTGGATGAGGCACAAATTGCGAAATATGATCTAATCTGCAAAAAGGTAAACCTACAAAAAGGTGAAAAAGTTCTGGAGTTAGGCTGTGGTTGGGGTGGCTTTGCTAAATATGCTGTTGAAAATTATGGTGTCGAAATAACTGCTGTTAATATTTCCTCTGAACAAATGAAATTTGCCAAAGAGGCTTGCAAAGGATTACCGGTGAAGTTGTTTATAACGGATTATCGAGATGTTAAGACTTACAACCCAGATAATATTAAATTTGACAAAGTCATCAGTATTGGTATGTGCGAACACGTAGGGCATAGAAATTACAGCAACTTTATAAAAATTGCGCATGATAATCTTAAAGATGATGGATTGTTTTTAATGCATACCATTGGAAAAAACAATACCTTAAACTTTGCAGACCCCTGGATACGAAAATATATTTTTCCAAGCGGCATGTTACCGAGCATTAAACAAATTGCAGGTAAGTCAGAAAATTTATTTGTTATCGAAGATTTGCATAATTTCGGCAATGATTATGATAAAACACTGATGGCATGGTATGACAATTTTGAGAAACACTGGCCGGAATTAAAAGACAATTATAATGAGCGCTTTCATCGCATGTGGAAATATTATCTATTATCGTGTGCAGGAGCGTTTCGTGCACGCAGCCTTCAACTGTGGCAATTTGTGTTTTCACCCAAAGGTCAAATAAATGGTTACCGCAGCATCCGCTAAGGAAATCGCTTATCAAAAAAAAGTTAAGCAACTTGCCAATAGCATCCATGCTAGAGCAACCGCATCAAATGAAAATATTACCCTGCTAAAAGACACTTCCAACTTGTTTCGTCACCGTCAAAAAAAAAATAATCAAATTGATGCGCGTTCGTTTAACCGAGTGATTTCGGTCGATAAGGAGAATTTAATCGCTGTGGTCGAAGGCATGACCACATTTGAAGATCTGGTCAGTGAAACGCTAAAGCATGACTGCATGCCACAGGTTGTACCTGAGCTTAAGACCATCACCATTGGCGGCGCACTGTCCGGCATCGGCATTGAATCTTCGTCATTTCGCTATGGTTTAGTCCACGAAACCATTACCCAATTTGATGTGTTATTACCAGATGGAAGCGTTAAAGATTGCAATCCTAACAATGAATATCGCGACTTGTTCTACGCCATTCCAAACTCCTATGGCACATTAGGCTACGTATTAAAAGTTACGGTTCGGCTAATCCCAATTAAAAAATATGTAAAATTAAAATATCAACATTTTTCTGATCCAGATAAATTTATTGCAACGCTTAATGATGTTTGCCTTAAAAATCGCAAACAGGGCGATATTGCTTTCATCGAGGGCGTAGTATTTAATAAAGATCATATGGTCATTTCAAGCGGCCAATGGTCAGATCAGGCGCATGAGGTCAGCAATTATAAATTTATGAATATCTATTTTCGCGCAATTGAAAAGCGTAATGAGGATTATCTCACTGCCGAAGATTTTATTTGGCGTTGGGACACGGATTGGTTTTGGTGCTCAAAAGTATTTAAATTGCAAAATCCAGTGGTGCGCTTTTTGCTGGGTAAATGGATGTTGAAGTCTCGAGTGTATTCCAAATTAATGCGCCTAACTAAAAAAAATAAAATCCTAAACTGGCTTTCAGCAAAATTTGAAAAGCCATCAGAATCTGTTATTCAAGATGTTACTATCCCGATCGATAATGCGCGGACGTTTTTAGATTTCTTTCAAGAAAATATTGGTATTCGACCGTTTTGGATTTGCCCTATCCATCCAGCTGATGAAAATGCGCATTTTAGTTTATTTAAAATGAAACCAAACCAATTGTATTTAAACTTTGGATTTTGGGATATTGTACCAAGTCCTCACCAGGACGGTTATTTCAATCGTTTGATTGAACGCAAAGTTGAAGAGTTAGGCGGTAATAAGTCACTTTATTCTAATGCTTTTTACACCGCGGATGAATTCTGGGAAATTTATGATAAACCACTTTATGATAATATTAAAAATAAATACGACCCAGAAAATAGTTTAAGTAATCTATACAGTAAATGCGTTGAAAAAACAAATGGCAAAAATCAGCAGATCATGTAATTAGCTGAGCCAGTAAACTGTCCTTATTACGACCCCGTTTCAATCGACGAGTATGGATTTGAGACCTTCGAGTTATGTCAGCCCGGAGGTGGCGGGCTTGGAACCTAACCACTACCGCGGATAATCTATTGGATCAACCATAGGCGCGTCTGATTCTTTTTGAAGAGCACTCTCTTTCATATTCACAGAAGGTGGTACTTGAGGAAATAATCCACTGGAATATGCGGGACTCGTCGGTGGTTGGCCGCCATACGTTGAACCAAACGTGGGTAAAGTATTAGGCTGAGGTATAGATAGCTCAGCAGGCAAAGGTGTGATGCACTGATCTCCTCGCAATGGCGTTTGCGAAACATCATGCGCCTGCTCATCGCCGTCTCGCGAAATCGCATTAGAAGGTTCACCAAATCGTAGGTTACGACGGTGTTTCACATCAACCACAGCCTTCGGTGAACCTGGTTTTAATCGCTTGGATGGTGACCCCTTTGTCTCTGCTTCCACATTTTGAACTCCCGCCGCCCGGCTAAGCAGAGCCGAAAGTTGTGATAACCCAGGAGACTTAGCTAAATCTGCAGCTGCAGCTGCAGCTCCGGCGCGCGGCGGTGTGCTCGGGGGTGTAGGCAAATAATCTTGGACCTTCCGCTTTAATGGTGAGCTCTTATGACCTTCCGACTGCTTTTGATCAACAGTACGAGGCCTAACCGGCGAAGCTGGTGAAGTTCTAGAAGGTGGTGCGTACTGATCAATAAAGGCTTGTTTATCAGCATATGACTGTTTATCAGCACATGACGTTGCGGGTTGAAGACGGGGACGACCGGCTAAATCTTCAGGGCTGTACCCTGACTCGAGGGCACGCAACATTGATTCTGCTTCAGGAAAAACTTCACTATTGCAGCTGCTCGATCTTAACACTTCACGTAATTTGTCAGCATTGCCTAGCATGCTTTTATAAAGTTTCACTTCAGCGGCCCAGTTTTTGTCAAAGCGCTCAACGAGACCTCTTATCGTTAATGCGGCTCCGCTGCCAACGTACTCTGCAAATACTACTTTAAGTTTAAGTATATTATTTCGCACTTCGCGCACCTGCAAGTCGGATAAAATTTTTCCTTTCCCTGCGATACGTTCATTTACATCGTCACGATGCATTAATTGCAATTTAACGCCATTTGAAATATGTTCTACACCTTCTTCAGTATCGTCATCACCAGAATCAGTCATGCCGCCATTCATCTTATCTAACTGCTGATGAATTTCCGTCTCCTGAGCTGGCGTTAATAATGCAAAATGATGCTGTTGCGAACTTAAGTAAAGCAAGATATCATCGACTCTCTGCACCCATTGATCAATTAAATGGCCAAAAGAGTTCCAATCAGCGGGCAATGGTGTAATCGAACGTTTGTTTAATGCGGTTTCTCTCAGCAACGACATAAAAGGTAGATGTACCTTTGGAAAATGCATGGAGTTCTTTGCACCCACGCTGGATAAAAAATCTTCGGCATCAGCTAATATATGTCCGGCAAATAAAGCATCTGCTTTAATATCACGCATATTAAAAATCAAACACATCGTGGTCATTAATAGCAAGTGATATGGCTGCCCTGGGGAGGAATCGGGGTTATCTGAATTCAGTGGTGATGCTGCTAACGCAGGTTGTAGATTTCCAAAGAGTAATTGCGGATTTTGAGTAGTAAAATTCATCTGAACTTTAGCTTCGAGCTTACCTGTGGCGTCAAAAAGTAACTCGAAATCTCTTGGATCAGTCTGCTGCTCTTGCGGCGTTAAAGGCACCTCGGAAAGATTTAGCACGACGGGTCGCACCTCAACAAACGGGTTATACTCTTTTGGAAATGAATCTTGATCTTCATCTTGATCTTCATCTTGATTTTGATCTTGAGCAAGATTTTGCAAATACTGAATGAAACCATGTAACAAACTATCGAGTGAAAAACGCATCTGGCCCGGTTTAAAATAAGCCTTAGCTTTATCATCGCGTGTGGCAAACATCGCCGCTTTAATCAATGTCTTATTCCAGGCTCCGACGGTCGAGACAAACCGCCAACTTCCAGCTCTCGACATAACCTGTCGCTTAAGGTCATCTAAAGGCAGATGACTAAAAAGCTGTTGCTCAACGCCCGCGGTATAATCCGCGCCTAACTGCTGTTTAACCCGATTTTTTATATCTTCAAGCAGATGAAGCTTTTCAACCGCCAGCAACTTTGGGTTGTTTATAATCATCTGATTTAACGCAAATATTTTCATAAGTTTAAATTGAAATTGATGCGACCCAATGAGCAACTCGTCTAAGTGCTTGATATAACTCTCTTTGATTTGCCTCACTACCTGCCTCTCGGGGATGATTATTTCTAGGGCAAATAATACCATGGGGTTATTAAGGAAATATTAAGGCAGGTGGTTAATTCGTATTGGTCACTTATTTCTTAAATAGCTGCAGACATCATCATTTACATCCGCCTTATCACTATAAAATATTTTTGCGCGAGGCCAGCGCCGCAGCCAGGTATATTGTCGTTTGGCAAATTGACGCGTTGCAAAGATGGCACGATCGCGCATTTCGTTTTTATCATATTCGTTATTTAAATAGCACCAAACCTGACGGTAATTTACCATTCGCATCGATGCTGTCGACTGATTTAAATCATCCCGCTGAAACAATGCATTAACTTCATCAATCAAGCCCTGCTCTAACATTTTATCGAAACGCTGTTCAATGCGTTGATGCACAATACTACGATCAGATGGCGTTAAAATAATATTGATTATTTCAAACGGTAAATCATTCCATTGTTGCTGGCTTTGTAATTCCGTCATGGTCTGTCCGCTTGACCGATATAATTCCAACGCCCGAGAAATGCGCTGAGTATCATTATAATGAATTACCTTTGCAGCCTCTGGGTCAATTTTAGCAAGACGTTTATGCATCACAGCCCAGCCTACTGTCTCAGCTTCAAGATTAATTTCATCTCGAATAATAAGATCTGCCGCTGGAAATTCACTAAAGCCTTTTTGCAATAAATTAAAATACAACATGGTTCCGCCAACCAATAAAGGAATGCGATTATTAGCAAAAATACTGTTAATTTCGCGCATCGCATCTTGGCAAAATTGACCGGCAGAATAATTTTGCGCGGGATCACAAAGATCAATTAAACGATGTGGGGCTTGGCTTAACTCGGCTTTTGAAGGCTTAGCAGTACCAATGTCCATGCCTTTATAAACCATCGCGGAATCACAACTGATGATATCAAAGGGATAAGTTTTAGATAAATTGATCGCAAGATCGGTTTTACCACTGGCTGTGGGACCCATAATGCAGACGATTTTTTGTTTATTATCAACCAATTAGACACACCTTCACATCCTAGTTAATGTTGATTATAACGAATATGACCCATAAAAGAAATCGACTATTGACCTCGCAGAAAGAACTTATCCAGCTCTGGTAGACTCATTTTCGTGGTTGTCGGACGTCCATGATTGCACTGCCCACTGTGTTGTGTATTTTCCATTTGCCGCAATAATGCATTCATCTCGGTAATACTTAAACGATGATGCGCCCTCACCGCTGCATGACAAGCAATAGTTGAAAGCGTTTCATTAGCTTTTTCTTCGACTCGCTGTGACCCACCTTCTGCAATCCAATCCGCCAATACATCATGAATAAGCTCATCCAGTTTGGTTTCTTTAATCAAAACCGGCACCGATCTCACCGCAATCGATTGTTCGCCGACCACATCCATTTCAATACCCAGACGTTGCAGCTTGCCAACACCTTCATGCCAAACACGCATTTCATCACGGCTCAGCTCTATCACAATCGGAACTAACAGTGTTTGAGTTCTAATTCGATTTTGTTTTCTTTGTTGTTTTAAATTTTCATAAATAATACGCTCATGTGCTGCATGCATATCAACAATAACTAAGCCCTGTTTATTTTGCGCTAAAATATAAATATCATGCAATTGTGCTAAAGCGTGTCCTAATGGGTAATCTGTATTATCTGTTTGTTGTGACGCGTCAACTTCGAGCGGTTGATACAACTCAGAAACTGCTGACATTTGTTCTTTAACAGCAAAAGGCATTGCGGTTTGTGATGCAGGGGATTTCAAACTGTAATGGGTTGCACCTTGAGATATGGGTTCGGGCAGAGGTGTCGTCACTGGCGACGGCTCATTTGTCATCTTCGGCTTAACTTCGGCAAGCGCTTCTTTTATCGCGCGACTGACAAAATCATGCACCAAACGTCCATCACGAAATCGGACTTCACTTTTACTTGGATGCACATTGACATCAACCATCTGCGGGTCAACTTCTAAAAACAATACATAGACGGGATGACGCCCGTTAAACATGACATCATGATAAGCTTGGCGAACTGCATGCGATAATAATTTATCGCGAACAAAACGACCGTTAATATAAAAATATTGCATATCGGTTTGGCTACGATTAAAGGTTGGTTCTGCAATCCAGCCCTTTAACTGCATTCCAGCCGCATTAAATTCGATTGATAATGCATGTTGTAAAAAAGCTTTTCCCAATATCAAACCCAGGCGACGCTCTTTCGCTTCAATTGTGTTCGCAGAACTTGTGTTTAGAATCAGTTTATTATTATGAGTTAATTCAAAACCCACGTCAAAACGGCTTAATGCCAATCGACTGACCATGGTTTCAATATGATTAAACTCGGTGCGCCCCGTTTTTAAAAATTTACGCCGTGCAGGGGTATTATAAAATATATTTCGAACCTCGATTGTCGTACCCAGAGGATGAGGACAAGGCGAAGGTTTTTTAATTTCACCACCCTCTGCTCTAACCTGGCTGCCAGAAACTTGGTCTTTAATGCATGCGCTTATTTTCATTCGAGAAACCGAAGCAATACTCGCTAACGCTTCACCGCGAAAACCAAGGCTGGCAACTTTTTCCAAATCTTCAAGCGTGGTAATTTTACTGGTCGCGTGTGGCGACAAAGCTAAAACTAAATCATCGGCATGAATACCACGACCATTGTCACGAACGCGGATTAAATCAAGCCCGCCCTGATCGATATCCAAACAAATACGCGATGAGCCAGCGTCTAAACTATTCTCAACCAGCTCTTTAACAACTGAACATGGCCGCTCAACAACTTCGCCAGCAGCAATTTGATTGGTTAAGTGTCTATCTAAAACATGAATATCCATAATCTACCCCCACCCAATGGTAGCCACTTGAATCCCTCATGTAAAGCAGCATATAATTTAACAGATGCTCTATACTCGGCACACTATAAAAGTAGGTGTTTCAGACACTGAGCCTGTCGTCCCGGGTCATAGGTAACCCGGGACCCAGTTCAACATAATTTGCTGGATCCCGGATATTTGGCTGCACCAAATTCCGGGATGACGCTGCACAAACAACGCCTAAAACTAAACAGCGCCGAGTATAGATGTCATAAAACTGTAATAAGTGCACAATAATATCAGTATTAAATTAATAACAATAATGAAGATGCGCTTGAGAAACATTAAGGAAAAATTAAATAATTCCGGGTTGGTTTTAGCCGATTCGATTTTAGATGGAACCTATCTCGCCGCGAGTATGGTGACCTACACCGCTAGCTGTATGACTTCAGATTTGCAATCGGCAAGATCTCTGGAGCAATCTTTCTATGCGACAAATGATATTCCAGTGGCGTTGCTTGAAATCCTTTTATTTAGCGCTTATTCGATTATTGCTAGCCATTATGCGAATAAAGATCAACAAAAAATGCATTGGCTTTTGCTAGCAACGGTTTTATCTTGGCCTTATTTTCGTGATTTTATTAGCGGAATGAAAAATGGTCGTCACGCAGTTGTTGATGCGGGTTTTCTGATTCAACATGGCGCGCATCATTTGATTTATTCACTTACCAATCCCGTTGGCATTGTTATCGGCGTGTTGCTGGCGTTTAATTTAGTTTGGTATCGAAGAATGAATAATAATCGGAACCTAGCAATTCAGTACAATCACATTTTAACAAAAACGATTACTTCATATGACGAAATTAAACGACACAGCACTTGCCAAAAATCACTAAATTATATCTCATCGGGTTTTGATGGTTTAACCGATGGCATGTATTTGTTTGGTTGCCTATTTCTTTTAATCGGTTTGGGCGTTAGTACTTTAAGCGCCGGAGCACCTTTAATTGCAGCCATTATCGTCATTAGTATTATTACAATTTCATCGTTTATTAGCAAAATGCACAATGAATATGAGGCGCAAAAAGAATTAACCTGTTCAGAGTTGCAATGTGAAATTGCTTTATTAGAACAACAACCAAAATCTACAAAGCAATTAACAGAAAAGCAACTTGAATTACAGCAGTTATCAAATCCAATTAAAACCTCGGATCTTTCCTTTATCGGAAAATCCATGTTCTTTGTAGGACGCGCAACTCTATCAGGTGCTAAAAATGCAACTGCCGCAATTAAATCAATCCAGGCGTTTATCTCAAATGCACTCACCTGCATGATCCTAGGTGTCGTGGGCATTGTTTGCAGTGTGTTCTACTCAATCTATCTCGCTATAAAAACAGCGTGTCGGCAACTTGCCAAAATCCCTCCAGCGCAGCCTGGGACTCTGTTTGCTCAGCCTTCAGATCAGCCGGAGCAAAGAGATGAGCAGCATTATCTACGTAATGTATTTGTGTAAGCAAAATTTCTTTATGCAGTAGGCGCTAAAAACTACTGCAGTATAGTTACACCGCATTATAATTAAAGCAGCCTCAAAAAAAAATAAAATGGCCTTCACCCAAAGAGTTGGCATCCCAGCGGATTGTTGTGCTGTGCAGCCAGATTCGACGCAAAGAATTGTCAGAATAGTTTAAGAAATACTTAAGGTTTTGCCTGTATAATCTCTACTATAGTAATTTTTAATGGGTAGAAATATGAAACGTAAACATGACGACACCGACGGTAAAGAACATAAGAAAGAGCAACCTTTAACAAAACAACGCAAGGATACCGCAACTGACAATGATACAGTCAATACATCGGAATGGCTGCCGAATGATCTTCAATCGATTATCTCGAGTTACAATAACCCTTATCGTAACCCTTATCCACGTATCTATCCATTTGGGGAAACTGAGTCCACATATCAAGACACGCGAATCGTCCTAGATAATAGCATCCACACCAACAGCTTGGGATTTTTTGCTGCACAGGAAAAGCTTAGCAACAAACCTTGTCGCACACTTCACCCCTACCTTGACAGTATACAAATCTTTCATCTTAAACGAGGAAAGGTTATTGACAGGCGTTGTCGCACACTTTCTAGTATACATTTATTGGAGCATGTGGTGCGAGGTGAGGCAATACAGGCGGAGTACATTGTCAAAAACAATCCGGCCTTGGCCTTTGAGGTCGTCCCTCATACCGTCATTGATTATTCTGATCATCGCATCACCAAGTTATCGCCGTTTCAAAAGGCACTGTGTGATGGTGACAATGAGATGGCTGAGATGATGAAAAAGCATATTTTGCAAGCTCCAAACTCACAAGTGTTATGGAAGACTATGCAAAGACAGTTTTGTGATATTTTTCCAGGCGGGATAAAAAAACATGTAAAAGAACAAATCAACAGAACCTTCAATTTTAATCCGATTCTAAGGGCCATCATGCGCGCTGACAAAACGGAAGTTGAAAACGCTCTTAAGAATATAGGCGCTAGTTTTAACGATAAAGTTCCCAACAAGCCTAATGAGAAACTCACCCTCATCGAAGCATTAAATCGGTTCCGTCATCAATTTGCAAAGTGCGCCAAAAGGGGAAAAATATTCAATCCCCAGCATTTACAGCGAGCAACCAACATTGACGACTACCTGTCTGACAAAGATTATGCTACCTGGAAGGATAAAATGAGTTTATTTAACACACAGGTGGTTGGCCTTGTGCAACGTTTCATACCGGTGAACTACGAGCAGGCATTTGAACACGGAATTTTACAAATCACTGAGGGAAGAGCGCCTTTGAAGCGCGGGGTCGTAATAAGACATCGTATGACCACCCTTAAGGGTTTAGGATTTAGTGACTCCCTGTGTCCAGACGGCACCCCGGCAGATTTGTGGGCGTTGATATCAGGAAAATACAGCCAGAGTGAGAGCCTTATGAAAAATTCCTGTGAGAATTCTCAGCGCACTCAGCATCGGCCAAGCTAAAACCGCCTTCACTCAGAGACTTGACATCCTGCCTGGATTGTTGTACTGTTACAGGAGTACAGACAAGAAGCCTTTAGGAAGGATAATGAAACTATTAGAAAAAACAACATATGATCAATACGTTAAAATGCTGGCTAGAGGCGGCAATGCGATTGTTCATCAGTGCCTAGAGCTTAATATTAGCCCTCTAGAGTGCGCCAAGAGCTTGCAGGAGGCCAATACAACCATCGCCCTGCTCGACTTCTATAAGGGCCAACCTGACCATTATAGCTTTATCGGCTTATCACCATTTCTCACTTATAAAGTAAAAAATGGCAGCACAGAGATTAGAGATAAAAATTCAATTACCACAAGCTCACACAATCCATTTAATTTATTACGTCAAAGCCTTAACGCAAAACCTAAATGTACGCACCCTGACGCCAGATTAACCGCAGCGCCAATTGGTATTTTAGGATTTGATGCAGCTAAATATATAGAACAACTCCCCACAAAACATAAATCAAAAAAGGAAATTCCAGCAATTGAAATCAATTTTTTTGAATACGGCATTTATTTTAATTACAGCAAAAAAACCATAACCGTAAGCAAAATGGTGAAAGTACAGCCACCGAGTGAAGAACATTACCAGCAGATCATGAACGAATTATTGGAACTTAGCCAACAGCTTTATTGCCAAACACAAGAATCATCTTCGAGGGCATCACCACAACAACAAGAATTTAGCGTAGATTTAAGTGATGATGATTTTGCAAAAAAAGTGAACCAAGCTAAAGAATATATTGAGCAAGGCGAAGTGTTTCAAATGGTGTTGTCTCGAACATTTGAAAAAACCTTCAGCGCAAATCCACTTAACCTTTATCAACGGTTATTAAATTCTAATCCATCGGCCTATCATTTTTATATGCAAACCGCAGATTACTGCCTTGTCGGCGCCTCACCAGAAAAGATTATTCGCATTCAAAATAAAACCGTCACATCAACCCCACTGGCTGGAACTAAACCAATTTCAAAAGATGTGGGAGAAGTCATCAGCGATTTGCTCACCGATAAAAAGGAACTGGCAGAACATATGATGTTAGTTGATTTATCTAGAAACGATGTTGGGCGTATTGCAACGCCAGGAACTGTTTCAACCACGCGCTTGACTTATCCACTGATATTGAAAAATGTAATCCACATCGCATCAGATGTTCAAGGTACGCTAGATCCCAAATTTGACGCCATAGATGCCTTACAAGCATCATTCCCTGCTGGCACGTTAAGTGGCGCTCCTAAAATTCGCGCGATGGAATTAATTGACAAACTTGAAAATTCAAACCGTGGATTTTATGGTGGATGCGTATTTGCCTTAGATCATGAAGGCGATCTGGATACCTGCATCATCATTCGCAACGCAGTGATTAGCGATAACAAAATCACCGTACGCTCAGGATGTGGAATTGTACACGACTCAGATCCAGCAACAGAAGCCAATGAAACACGCCATAAAGCTCGAGCCATGCTTGAAACAATTTTACAATGCGAACAAGGAGCGTAAAAATGATTATTATCATCGATAACTACGACAGCTTTACTTACAACTTATATCAAAGTATCGCACAGCACGTAGAAACACGCGTTTTTAGAAATGATAAAATTTCTATTGACGAAATTGAAAAATTAAACCCAAGTGGAATTATTATCTCCCCCGGTCCAGGTCGACCTGAAAATGCCGGCATCTGTGTTGAATTGGTGAAAAAATTAGGCCATAAAATTCCAATATTAGGAATATGCCTTGGTCACCAAGCAATCGCTTATGCCTTTGGTTGTGAGATTAAACGAGATGTCGAAATCGTTCATGGCAAAGCCTCTTTGGTACATCATATTAATGATGAACTTTTTAAAGACGTCCCCAAATCATTTACTGCAGGGCGTTATCATTCATTAACGGTTGACACCAATTCAATACCAGCTGACATCACAATAACATCGATTTGCAATAAAGGCAGCGTGATGTCAATTAAGCATGAACAATATCCCTGTTATGGCATCCAGTTTCACCCAGAATCAATTTTAACGCCTGACGGTGAAAAAATATTAACTAACTTTCTTAAACTATGTAACGTAGGTGATATTCATGTTGACCTCAGTCATCAACAAGCTCATGCAGCATAAGGATTTGTCAGCTTTTGAATGTCAGCAAGCTGTCAATCAGATGGTGGGCTCGAATAATGCCGCACAAGCAGCAGCATTTTTAACGTTATTACATTCAAAACCAGAAACTGCGGATGAATTAAATGGTTTTGTTACTGCATTAAAGCAAGAGATGATCTCTGTTCCAACTCCAACCCCAACCCTCGATATCGTTGGCACCGGAGGCGATGGCGCCAATACCGTTAACATCTCCAGCGCTGCCAGCTTAGTTGTTGCAAGCCTTGGTGTCACTGTCGCCAAACATGGCAATCGATCGGTTTCATCAAAATGTGGTTCTGCTGATTTTTTTGAAGCCTTAGGGGTAGATATTAATCTGCCAATTGAAAATATACAGGCATCGCTAGCAAACCATAATTTTGCCTTTTTATATGCACCAAATTTTCAACCATTAATGAGTCAGTTTAAACAGTTACGAAACGAATTAAAAACACGAACCACCTTTAATTTAGTTGGCCCACTGTTAAACCCAACTCATCCAGACTTTTACTTGCTTGGCGTCTATGATAAACGCTTATTACCAATTTATGCGGATATTCTTATAAAATCAAAGATTAAGCGCGCCTTAGTCGTACACAGTTGCGGCACCGATGAAATCAGCTTACTCGGAAAAACCGACATTATTGAAGTCAATGGGGAAACTAAAAAACAATACAGCATCGACGTACACGATTTTGCAATGCAACATTGTGAATTAAAAGACCTTCAGGGTGATGACGCCGAAACAAATAAAAATTTAATCTTGAAAGCACTAAAAGGTGAGCCCAGCCCAATACGCGATACCATTATTTTAAATGCGGGCGCGGCCTTGTATGCGAGCATGAATGCAAAATCTATTCAAGAAGGCGTAGCAAAAGCCGCGAATCAAATTAAAAGTGGCAAGGTTATTTTATTTATAGATACATTAACCAACTACTATAACAATCTTGAGGCTCAATATGCATAACTATATAACTCAAATTGTGCAAAAAGCAAATGATATTGTGAAACAGCTGAATCTTGATATGAGCGCTAACCAGAAACATCCGCTGCATACGGTCACGTGCCGACAGACCAACTTATTTAAACAAAAGCTAAGTGAAAACCAGTTTCACGTCATTGCAGAAATCAAACGTCACTCGCCAAGCAAAGGCGCGCTTGCCAAAATTAATGATCCAACTGAACTCGCCAAACAATATGTAATAGGCTGCGCCTCTGCAATCTCTGTCCTCACCAATGAGGTCGGATTTAATGGATCTATAGAAGACATGAGTCAAGTTATTGATGCAGTAAAGTCATCAAACACTCAGGTATTAAGAAAAGATTTTATCGTTGATAAAGTTCAAATTGCACAAAGCGTTCTTTATGGTGCAAATGCCGTATTATTAATTGTAGCGGTCACCAAACAGAAAACCAAAGAACTGCTAGAAACTTGTAAACAATACAATATCGATGCCATCGTTGAAGTTCACACTAAAGAAGAACTTGATTACGCTTTATCCATTGGCGCAGAAATTATTGGTGTCAATAATCGAAACCTAACTACCTTCGAAGTTGATACAAACACAGCGATTAAATTAAAACAATTTATACCGGATAACATCATTTCAATTGCCGAGTCAGGAATCTCCACAGTTGAACTTGCGAAACAATACAGATCTATCGGCTACAATGCTGTGCTTATTGGAGAAGCTTTGGTTAAATCCTCTAATCCTGCGAAAATGATTCAGGAGATCACCCAATGAACTCAATAAACAAGGCCAAAATAAAAATTTGTGGGGTTAAATCTTCTGATATTGCAGAATACGCCGTTAAACATGGCGCTGACTACATTGGCATTGTGTTTCACCCGAAATCAAAGCGTAACATTAAAGACTTGCCAACTGCAAAACACATCTCCCTCAGAACAAAATGTATGGGCGGAACAGCAATCGGTGTCTTTGTGGACCAAACCACAGATGAGATTATAAAAATTTGCGACTATACTGATATTAAAGTAGTGCAATTACACGGCAAGACGGCTAAAAAAGATCATCACTTATTACCTGAAGGCATTATCCGAATTTTTGCAGTCGAAGTCGATGAGCATGGCAACTACCATTTAGATGCTGATGATATCGAAAAGCTAAACCCAAAGCGTGATTTTCTTTTGTTTGATAATAAAATCCCGGGGTCCGGACAGACATTGTCACATCGACATTTTCACTATGATGGCGACTTTAAATATTTTATCGCCGGTGGTTTAACTTGCGATAATGTAATAAATTGTATAAACCTATTAAAACCCTATGGCGTAGACATCTCATCTGGCGTAGAAAAATTGCCTGGAAGTAAAAATAAAAACTTAATTAACAACTTTATTGAGAGGGCGGCAAATGTTGGATAAACCACACCTTCCTGGACGCTTTGATATTTTTGGTGGCTGCTTTGTACCAGAGGTGCTTATTGCGCCGATAAAAGAACTTGAGGCTGCATTTCAACAATGCAAACAAGATCAGCTCTTTTTAAAAAAATATAATTTAATTTTAAAAAACTATGCCGGACGGCAGACGCCTTTAACGGAAGTGAAATCCTTCAGCCAGGCTGTCAATGGACCACGTATCTTTTTAAAGCGTGAAGATCTATTGCACACCGGAGCGCATAAAATTAATAATGCGCTCGGCCAATGTTTATTAGCTAAAAACATGGGTAAAACACGCATTATTGCGGAAACTGGCGCTGGCCAACATGGGGTTGCAACTGCTTCTGCGTGTGCGTATTTAGATTTAGATTGCACCATTTATATGGGCGCCGTGGATGCACAACGTCAACAACCTAATGTAGCTAAAATGCGATTACTCGGTGCGAATATAGAAGTTGTCGATAGCGGTTCAAAAACTCTAAAAGACGCTATTAATTCGGCATTACGTGATTATGCCGAAAATTTTGAAAATACACATTACTGCATTGGTTCCGCACTTGGACCTCACCCCTACCCAGAAATGGTTGCTTACTTTCAATCTGTTATTGGCACTGAAGCCAGGGCGCAAATCTTAGAGCAATGTGGCCAATTGCCCAATGCTGTTATCGCCTGCGTTGGTGGTGGCTCCAATGCGATTGGTATTTTCTCTGGTTTTCTTGATGACAGGCAAGTTAAATTAATTGGTGTTGAAGGCGGCGGCAAAGGCAACAAGCTCGGCGAACATGCAGCTCGAATTAAACAAGCTGAAATCGGCGTGTTGCACGGCAGTGAAACTTATGTGCTACAGGATGAGCATGGCCAAGTGGCCGAAACACATTCCATATCAGCCGGTCTGGATTATCCTGCTATTGGGCCGCATCACGCAGCATTGCATTTAAATAAAAGAGCAACCTATACAGATGCGAGTGATGATTTAGCACTGGAAGCGTTTAAACTGTTAAGTGTTCGTGAGGGCATTATTCCTGCACTTGAATCCTCACATGCCCTGGCCTACTTTCTCAAGCCTGAAGCAAAACAATTTAAAGCAGATGATATTGTCATTGTTAATTTATCTGGGCGAGGTGATAAAGACTTGCCTTCGCTATTCGAAGGAGGCTTATTATGAGTCGCATACGCCAAGTATTCGAAAAAGGCCCTGCCTATATTGGTTATCTTACCGCCGGTGATGGTGGTTTCGAACACTCATTGAATTCTATTATTGCACTAATAAATGGTGGCATTGACATTCTTGAAATCGGCGTACCTTTTTCAGATCCTGTGGCTGATGGCCCAACCATTGCACAAGCATCGAGACGCGCAATACAACAGGGTATGTCACTGCAAAAAGTATTAGAATTGATTGCTGAAGTACGTAAAGTTTCTGATATTCCAATTATTTTATTTAGCTATTATAATCCTATTTTTAAATACAAAGGCAATCTGTACAGCCAAGCAAAAAAACTTAAAATTGATGGTTGTTTGATCGTTGATTTACCGTTCGAAGAATCACAACTACATTTAGATGCTTGCAAACAATATCAAATTGATCCAATATTTCTAGTATCACCAACAACCTCCATGGATAGAATTAAGCAGTTTAACCAGCACGCAAGCGGTATGCTTTATTATGTTTGTCGCAATGGAGCAACAGGAGTTAAAGACGCTCTGCCAACAGACTTTGATATTAAAATAAAGCAAATCAAACAGCAGACAGAACTTCCTGTAGTGGTAGGCTTTGGAATCTCTACCCGAAAAATGGCCGGTGATGCAATTGCACATTCAGATGGCTTTGTGATTGGTTCACTTTTTGTGGATAAAGCACATAAAAGCAAAAATCCGGCCGATTTAACTCAACTAGCACTTGAGATTGATCCTCGGTAAAAAGTAGCCTGGTCGGTAAAACCGGCCAGGAAGCATCCAGCGAAGCTGGATTCATTGCTTTTAATCCCGGCCAAAAATAAATTTTTGTCCAGGCTACACCTTACCGACTCGCTGGCGCGGCACCTTCCTCCTCACCCTCTTCTCTATCACTGCCTTCACCTGAACCCTCTGTACCAAGTTCTGGAGCAGCGGCGGCATATGTTTGTCTTTCATCAGACAAAGCTGGAGTTGGGGGACCTTGATGTCTACTTTCAGCTGGATCAAATAATCCTTGATCAAGAATCAGCCTGATTGCAGTCGGTATTTTCGTATTATCTTCACCATTGCGGTCATAAAAATCATATGTAAAACGCTCAATTAAGAATTGCATTTCATTTGTTGCATTTGGCAATTGACTCATTTTATTTAAACTTTCAACAAACGCTCTTGATTGTGAAGATGAGGTCAACCACCTAACTGCCTTGTGATATGTATTTTCATCATAACTTGAAATATAGTATTGTATTACCTTAGTATATTCAAGTGAAAAAAATGTCAGCGCTTGTGGATTTTGATAACGCGGATTGTCGTTATAATACTCAAAAACAAGTGCAAGGCACACGGGAAAACGATACAGCGAGGTTGTACTTGCTTCAGTATAAAAAGATTGTATTTCACCTTGGGCTATACTTTCATAATATTGCGTATGCAATTCTTTAAGATCGTTTAGTGCTTCTTGCATGTTATAGACATTACCAGAATAATTGTCGATAAAATCTCTGCGCAGTGCAGTAAAAGAAATTGAACCCACACTTTTTCCAATGCGATCGTTAAAAAACCATTGAGTCTGCTGTCTCGAGACTTGTGAGGCTTCCGATTCTATCTGCCGATCCATTTTAACTCTATCCATATTATATTGAAAATTATAGTATCCGAGTATGGTCGAGATAATGGGAGCGCATGTTTTTAAATCTTGAGCAGTTAGAAGTACTGTTTGCTGTATTGGTAAAAAAAGATTACCTACTGTTAAAAGTGGCTCTGGTCCTGCTAAAAGTTGTCCGGTTAATTCTGCAGAACCACTTGCGAGGTTAAGCGCAGTTTGGCCTTTATTATTTACTATTGCTATGCTAGCACCATAATTCAATAATAACTGAGTCATTTCGCTATAGATTTTTTCTACAGCAAAGTGTAAGACAGTGTTTCCAGTTCCAGCCGTTTTAAGGTCCGTTATAGCTCCCCCTTCCAGTAAAGCTCCTGCTGCAGCTAGATGATTAGCATCAACAGCATTAAACAATGCAAGACTAAAATGTGCAGAACGATTTCGGTCAAAATAATGTTGCGCAATGGCAATAACGCAATCCCACTTTTTATCATTAGCAGCAATTTCAATAGGTGTTAAATTCTCATTGTTTCTGACATTAGGCTTAGCGCCGTGTTGAAGTAATAATGTTATCATCTCAACGTTCCCATGATTTGCAGCAAGATGCAAAACAGAATCACCACCCAGCTCCCAATTAAAAGTGGCCTTCGCGTTTAATAAGGCTCGCACAGCTGCAACCTGCTTGTGATTTACCGCATTAACTAATGCCGCTCCAAAATGTGCGGAACCTCGAGCATCAGTATGATTTTCTGCAATAGCGATAACGCTATCCCAGTGTCCACCATGTCCTGCTAACTGGATAGCGGTTTCATTATCCTTATTTTTCAGCGTGCGATCAGCTCCAGAATTCAGTAATAATTTGACTATTGCGGTGTTACCGCAGAGAGCTGCAATGTGTAATACTCTATTTTCAGTTTCACGAACAAAGCTACGTTGACGCGCACCCGCCTGAAGTAAGGTTGAAACAACTTTTATTTGCTGCGAATGATCTTCTGCCTTTACAGCGTAAGTTAATGCGTAATCAAGTTGTGCTTCATCATTATAAAATTTATATCCACCATCAATAATACTTTGGGCCAATACTATGACCAAGTTCCAGTTGCGGGCTATAGCCGCAGCTTGAATTGGTGTGCTACCATCTGTCTTTGTCGTTAACGCTCTTTCTGCATTACTTCTTCTCATTGATCATCTCCCATACAATTTATAATATAAATCCTACGGTATAAAAATTAAGATAATATTAATTTGAGTGCTTTTTTTCAAAAAAGGGGGTATGTAATTTTTCCTTAAGGGGGGGGGATGCGGGATACAGCAGAATGATGGAATCATTTTTAAGCTTAATAAAGCATTGCCGTTTGAAAAGGTTTAAGCGCTCGCCTCAACTTTGCATACAATAACGGCGTCCACTTAGGAGCATGGCGATTATAGATAGGTTTATTGTAACGTAAATCATTCGGCGCAATAATGATTTTTATATTCTTTACTCAAGCTACATAATATCGTTTTATAAACTTCAAGATCAATACGTTATCCTGCGATTGGGGCACTTACTCTGCTGTAACATGTTGAAAAAAATACAGCGCAGTTTTCCAGCATTGCTTGCAATATTTACTATAATTAACCCGTATGAAGATAATTAAGCGGACAATATTATGCTTACGGAAATAATAAATGGTCAGACTGTTCATGAGATACTTTCCTCCAATGATTCATTTGCCAAGCTTCCAGAGGCAGCCTGTCATGCACTTGCCAAAATTGCTTCAAGAGTATCGCTGCTGGCAAACACTAAGATAATTGATAAAGGTGGGGAGAGTGACAAAATCTATTTAATAGTACATGGGCGCGTACGAATGGTTGGACTAACGAGTGGTTCTGGGGTTACAGTAAATCTAGAAGCCGGTCGAGGTGAGTTCTTGCTTTTATTAACAACTCTTTCAGAGATGCCAGCTCAAGCAATGCTCTACACACTTCGCGACACACAAGTACTATCTTTTCAACGTACCGAGCTACTTGCACTTATCGCTTCTTATCCTGATTTTTTGAAGTGCTACTCTAAATTCGTCACTGATATTTTCTTGCGTAGTCACGGCTTAGGTAAAGTAAGAAATAGACCAAAATTATATATGTTAATAAAAACCACCGCTTCACCTGAAATATTAAATGCAACAAAGATGCTCTATCAATCATTGTTAAATACAATAGGCAAAGGCGAGCTAATTGACAGTCAAAGTTTAAAAACAATCCTTGGCAAGATACCAACAGAAGCTAATGAGTTTGAACAACGGCGTGATGATCTCGTTAGATGGGTTGCTATTCATGAAACAGAATCTGATTTTCTACTTCTTGTGTGTAATATTGATGAGTCAAATTGGGTGCATTGGTGTATGCAACAAGCTGACAGAATTCAAGTTATTACACATGCCTTAGATACTGAGGAAATCGAGCGCATTGAATCTGTCTTTAGCAATCAACAAATTGCTGAAGTTCAAATTAAAACAGATTTAATTTTGCTACATAAGGCTGATACGGCACAACCAACTAATACACGCCAATGGCTAAAGCTCTCTTGTCTGAAAAACTATCACCATGTTCGAGAAGATAATCTTCAAGATTTTGCAAGTGTAGCTCGACGAATTGGCGAACGCGCTGTAGGTGTCGTACTCGGTGGTGGTGGTGCACGTGGATTGGCTCATATCGGTGTTTTACAAGCACTTCAAGATTCAGATATTCCAATAGACTTTATCGCAGGTACGAGTATGGGTTCTGTTATGGCAGCAGCGCACGCTCAAAGTTGGACGCCCAAACGATTACTGGAAACTACCAAAAAATTATTACTCAACTCACGTTCTGTGATGGATCTTGATTTCCCTATGATATCACTATTGAGTGGTAATAAACTCGATACGATCTTAAAAAAAATATTTGGCGATACTGACATTACTGATCTTTGGACACCATTCTTTTGCATCTCCTCAAGCCTCACCGCAGGAAAAATGGTGATTCACCAGCAGGGCAAGGTATGGAAATGCGTGCGTGCTAGTTGCTCATTACCAGGAATTTTCCCACCAGTTTTAGAGGACGATCATTTATTAGTTGATGGTGGCATTCTAAATAATGTACCAATGGACATTATGAGCGCGAAATGCGTTGGTGGAACCGTGATTGCTGTTGACGTTGGAGGTGGTGGTGCACTGGGTATAAAACCAAACGATAAAAAAACGACGGGTTGGAGTATACTTGGCAATCGAGTGAATCCTTTTGCATCCAATGCTCCCATCAATAACATTTTTCAGATTTTAATGTGGGCAACCACGTTAAGCAGCGATCAGTATCTTAACCAGCTAATTAAAAGCGGAAAAGTCGATTTATTTATAAAGCCACCCGTACAACAATTTCAATTATTGGATTTTTCTGCCTGTCAGCCTCTCTATAAAATTGGCTATGATTACACAATGCAACAGATTAGTGATTATTATTGCCACACCGGTCATAACAAGCCTACTTAGATAGAAAATACAAGGTGCCAAATGATGGAATCATTTTTAAGCTTAATAAAGCATCGCCGTTTGAAAAGGTTTAAGCGCTCGCCTCAACTTTGCATACAATAACGGCGTCCACTTAGGAGCATGGCGATTATAGATAGGATTATTGTAACGTAAATCATTCGGCGCAATAATGATTTTTATATTCTTTTGACCAACGAAATAAGCCAACACAAATAATTGCTCGATATTATCATCACCAATTGCGATACAACCAATTGAGCTCCTCTTACCGTGGATAAAAATTTCGCCACCCAAATTTTTACGACCTGATTCTTGCGCACGCTTTTTATCAAACGTGTTGGGATAATTTATCTCCATAGACAGATCGAATCGACTATCCGGATTTAAGGCGGAGATATGATAAATGCCTTCAGGTACTTGACGGTCGCCTTCACGTAATTTCGGCCCCGCATGACCACTCGCAGCATAGATTTTATAATCTTTAACATGATGCCAAGGTCCGTTGTTTCGAGCCCATAACTCAAGTTTTTTGCTTTTCTTAAATACTAATAAAGCGATTTTTTTAGGTGGGAATGGCAAACCAACATGACTTAACGCCGGCCCAAGCTCTCGATACGAGTACTTTTTGTACATGTCGATCTTAAGTTTCATATCTTCTAAATAATTATGCGGTGCATACTGCATCATCGCCGGACATTGAACAGAAATAAAGCTGAGGAGTAGTATAAAAAACAATCTAATCATGCGGAAATCCAATTTATAATAATTAGTGGCTCGCATTTGCCCAGGTATCCCTCTTAAGCAATGCAGGAGCATTATACATATTATAGTTAAGATTTTGTAAATAAAAATAGTTCTATGCTATTATCACAGCTCCAAATCCAGCTAAAAGGAAAAAGAGTGAACAAACAAACCGGAATTGTCATCGACGAAAATAAACCCTTTTCACAGTCACTTTTTTGGCAGGGGCAGCGCGCATTTTATCACGAAAAAGGAATTGAAGCTTGGGCAGGTGAGGTTCCCTTCTACATTACCAGCAACCCATTTATCGGCAACAGTTATGCCAAAATTGTTTTGCGCTTTTTACAAGATTGGACCAAAAAACATCCGGACTCTGTCAATCACCCCTTTTACATTATTGAACTCGGTGCTGGATCCGGTCAATTTAGTTTTTACGTGTTAAATGTATTATCCAAATTATTAAAGACATTTAATTTAGAGCATCTAGCCGTACATTATATCATTACAGATTTTACTGACAATAATATCAAATTTTGGCAACAACACGAACGCCTAAAACCCTTTGTTAAAAGCAAGTTGGTTGATTTCGCTTTATTTGACATTGAAAAAGATGAAACCATCACCACCATTAATCATCAATTTAAACTTACCCCAAACAGCAGTCATAATCCAGTTATGGTGTTTGCCAATTATTTATTTGACAGTATTATTAACGATATTTTTGAGGTAAAGAACGGCACAATCAGTGAATCTCTGGTTACCTTATCAACCACAGAAAAAAACGTTGAAAATAATACGCCAAAAGATTGGCAAAAAGTTAAAATTGATCATAAACAACAGTCGATCACAGATAATCATTATAGCGACCATTTGTTAAACCAAACGCTTGATGCTTATAAACAGGATTTAGAAGATAGCTATATGCTATTTCCCACAGGTTGCTTAAAGGGCTTGCAAAATCTTAAAAAAATTGCCAACGATAAATTATTACTGGTTTCATCCGATAAGGGCTATACCACCACCTTTGAACTGGACGAACAGGATTTTCCTGAGCTTGATTTTCATGGTAGCTTCTCACTAATGGTAAATTTTCATGCCATTGAACGATTTTTTAAATTATCCAATGGCGATGCCTTTATCCAAAGTCCACGCGATGGACTCACCACCTGCGTTTTTAGCAGTGGCTTTAAACTGGATGAGCTAACCGAAACTTCCTATTTATTAAAAAGCTCAGTCGAAGGTTTTAGCCCATCTGATTTTTTTAATTTTTACGAGCTGATTGATACCATTCACGATGAAGCTGAATTAAAATTATTGGCCTCAACGTTATGTTTATCTCACTGGGATCCATTTATCTTCGAACAAATTGGAGAGCGCCTGGCTGAACTATTTGATGAAGAAAATACAGAGATTATTGATTATGTTGTCGACAACATTCCGAGCATTGTTGATAATTTCTATTTTGTACCGGGATGTGATGACATATTCTTTTCGCTAGGATTAATGATGTACGCCATTGATCACTACGATGAAGCGATAAAATATTATAAGATGTCAGAAAAATATTTCAAACCTGAATTTGAAATTTTATATAATCATGGACTAAGTTACTATTACAGTAAAAACTATAAACAGGCTATAGATTATTTAACTCAGGCCGGGGCCCTCAAGCCCAAAGATCGTGAAATACAAAATCTGCTTCGGTCAAGCAAGCAAATGCAGACTCAAGGCTCGAGTGACGAAGAATAGTTTGGGCACTATCTAAAGCCAGGAAGCATCCAGCGAGGCTGGATTTATGCTTCATTCCCGGCCAAAAATAAATTTTTGTCCGGGCTACACTAACCGGAACTTTTTTGCTGCTGTGAATTTTGTAAATCCTCGACTTCTGCTACGTTTTTTTGCTGCTTGCTAAAAAGGCTAATGCGTCTAAAGAAGCGCTTTTCAACTGCACCTTCGACCTTATTGCCAGCTGTGGCACCAGCTGCAGCGCCAGCTGCACCAACACCAACCTTAACGCCGATAAGACCAGCAGCCGATTTAATCACTAATGCACCAACAATCAGCGGCGAAAGTTTTACTGCGACTACCGCAACCACAGCACCACCCGCCACGGTCGCGGTAATTTTAGCGACATTCGCTAATTTTGATTTGGGAGCTTTCGTAGATTTAGATTCAGTATTCTCCTGGCTTACTTCAGCTCGAGCTTTTAGTAAAGACTCCTCTTTACGTTGTAACGACTCACCCACAGTCTTTGATTTGTGAATAAGCGTAATAGCCTCAACATTTAACCCAGGGAATTTTGACTGCAGCTCAGCTGGACTAATATGACTGCTGGTTAGCAGTCTGCCACGCCCCATTTTCTTTGCAAAATTTGCCTCTCGCAGTGGCGTAAGATATTTGTCATCAACCTTGGCGTTATCAACAGATGGATCATATTTAACAATACTGGTACAGAGCAACCATTGTTTGGCAACATCATCTTCTGAATC
>CAXMUH010000066.1:0-22901 GCA_964196565.1 uncultured Legionellaceae bacterium
CAATAATTACTTTTGGATCTAGCGTTTTTGCAAACTGGGTGGGAACAGGGGAAGCGACGCCACCGTCAATTAATACATGCCCGTAAAGGTGAACGGGTTGCACAACGCCCGGCAATGCGCTTGAAGCGAGTATTGCGGGTGCAACTGGGCCGCCTTGAATTAAGTAAGGCTTTCCTGTTTTTAAATCTGTAGTAGCCACTAAAAGTCGTGATTTTAATTGCGAGAAGTTTTGAGCATGCATATTTTTTATTAAAAACTTTTCCAAATGATAGCCTTCCATAACGCCACTCATATCCGGTAGATTGGAGATATCAGCAAAATCCCAAAAGCCTGCTTTCATCATAATGTGATAGGTCTTTTTAGGGTTTTGATTATCTGAGTACAGAGCTCCAACGATACAACCGGCACTTGCACAGACGATTGCATTGATGGGGATATGCGCATGATGTAGCGCTTGCAGGACGCCTAAGTGAGCGTAGCCGCGTGCACCACCACTGCCGAGTACAACCACCACATTGGGCTTTTTAGCCTGTGGCGGTGGGGCCGGTTGCATTGTGGGAAGGTTTAAATCTGGTTTATGGCCAGCGCAGCTGTAGAGCATTAGCGAAACAGGCAATATCAGAACATATTTTGAACATAACTTTATTTTTTTTAACCAACTCATTGTGCCAACCCAAAATTATTAACTTTTATGGGAAGGAACTGTAACAAAATTTACCATAAATTGCATCAATAAGGAGCATTAAAGGCCATTTGTTTGATCGGGTAAATCTGATTAATATATGAGCAATTAAACTTTAGTAACGGTCATCATTTTAAATAAAAGCTTGGGCATCAAACGCGACATAAATGACAGCGTTTTTGCAAAGCCGACTTTAATTTCAGCCTTGTTTTGCATTATCCCTTTATAAATAACTTTCGCCGCTTTTTCCGAACTCATTTTTGGGAATTTTTGATCGCGTGTCATGTCGGTGTCAACGCCCGGTGGAATCACTTCAATGACTTTGACTGAAGTGTTTTTGAGTTGAGCGTGTAATGATTTAGTGTACGCATGCAAAGCGGCTTTGCTGGCAGAGTATAATGGTGTGATCGGCATCGGCATATAAATGAGTGCAGAGCTAACATTAATAATGGTGACAATACCTTGTTTTAAAAAAGTAGGTAAGAGTGCATGAATGAGTTCGATTGGGGCAAAAAAGTTAAGCTTCATTTCTTGATGTAACTCTTCTGTTTCGCAGTCTTGCAGATTAATCACGTGCATAATGCCGGCGTTATTAATAAAAATATCAACCGGATGTTGTTTGCTATATTCGACAAGTTGTGTTCGGCCTTGTGAGGTACTGAGGTCTGCCTGAACTGTTGCAACGCTTGGGAGCTTAGCCTTAGCGTTAGCTAAAGATTCTGCGCTTCTGGAACAAATCGTGACTTGGTAATCTTTTTCAATAAATAGCTTAGCTAATGCAAACCCTATGCCGCGTGAACCACCGGTGATAAGTACATGTTGTTTTTTCATACCATTCCAATCGTTTTGTAAGTTTATTCTAATAAGGGAATTGTATAAGTTCATGCCTATGCAGTCAATGCTTAATTTAAGATTGAACGGCTCACCGCAACAATGTGTTTCTGCGTTGATATATATCCATTTTCAAAATCTGCCTATAATTTTTTATCGGCTTATTGCTAAATTACAAAATGGAGAATACCTATGAGAAAAACCACCAGGAAAACCAACCTTCAACAATATGTGCGCGTCGCTGAAGACACAGATCTGTCTGATGCAAATGATGAAAAACAAGATGATTCTCGTCAACCGGATTCTTTTCAACAAAACATTATAAAACCTGCTTGTTTTAAAACACTTAATAGCCAGACATTAACCGCGATCAAAAAGAGATTTAATAGTGATGATAATGATCGGTCTCGGTCGACCATTATGACTATTATCAATTGGACTGGATTATCTTTTTTTAGGCATCGTTTTTTAAAACAGGATGAATTACGTTTGGTGCAACGTAATGGTATTCCAGAGTTGGTCAGTTATAGCGGCCAACCCGAGCGAAGACAAAAAGTTTGGTCGATATGGAAACCTTGGACGTGGTTTAATGCCTTTAGAGATAACTCAAGCACGCTGGCAGTATGCAATTATGAAGATTTGCAAACTCGAGGTTATATTGGCTATGGCGATCGCCATTTAGTGAATGTGGCGCAAGGTCAATATGCGAAAGTCATTATTGATGGTCAGGCAAAATTATTGGATGAGGGAATCCATGTGATTAAAACCAGTAATTTTAGATATAACGGCCTTGTGAACAAATCAGAGTCGTATATTACTTATGGTAATTGTCACTTGCTGCAAGTTCCTGCGGGTAAATTGGTTTCAATTTTAATTGATAATAAGCCATATTTTTTAGAGTCGGGGACTCATAAATTTACTTCGAGTAATGTTATCATTAATAAAAATGGAAATAACTCAATTTTTTTTGATCGTTCAGAGCCATCCATTAAATGTGGAAGCTTATTGCGATTGAATCCAAAAGCGGGTGACGTTGCTGTATACTATAATGGCAGTGAGATTTGTATTTTCCCAGAAAATGGCACGCCTAACAAAGAACCCATCATTATTGATAATCCCAACGTATCTTATGCAAGGACATTAAACACCAGTCTGCAAAATCGCAATTATCCGGGTGAGCATGAGAAAGAAGAGTATTATGAATATTTGACTCAAGACTCTGTAAAGGTTGGGGTAAAGTTTTTTGTTGCCTATCAAATTATAGATCCGGGCTTAGCATTATCTAAGCTCAGACCAGGTGAAATTGACAATCATATTCGACATGTAACGCATGCGGATATGGCCGTTGCTGGGCAAGAAACGTCATTGCAACAAATCCTGTCCACAGATATGTCGAGCATTCGACATGAGGCTAAGTCAGAAGATACGGGATCTTGCGCACCTTCTGCGCCACCCTTTATTCGCACTTGGCAAGATCATGTGAAACGTCAACTTGTTAAGGATTTGGCTGAGTATGGGATTAATCTGGTTCGTTTAAATATCGAAGATATTAAAATTCTTAATCCAAAAGTTGAAGCAAAGCTCAGTGAGCAATCCTATGGTGTTGCTGATGCGAACTCTAAGCTGGCGGCGATATCGATGCAAGCTGATTTTGCGCGCCAAAAAGCGCAGAGCGAAGCCACGGTATCGACCATTAAAGCGCGGGCTGCTATCACAGTAGCCGAACTTAGAAAACAGGAAGCACTTCTTGTTGCAAGTGCCAAGTCTGAGTCGCAACAGTTAGTGGCTGACGTTTATAAAAGTAATCCTCAGTTGTTAGAGCTTGAAAGGTCAAAAATTGCGGCAACGGCCTTGGGGAGAGCAGTCAAAATAATCTCCCCAGAAGTGGCTTGTGCGTTGTTGAGAGCCAATGGCTTATTTGCTGAGCGAACCAATGGCGCAACTGCATTACAAGTGTCAGATGAAGCTAAATTATCAGCTTAATAATCTTTAATTCAAAAGGGCCCACTTTAAGTTGGCCCTTTTTTTTAACTCTCTGAATTTACTTGCGTTTGTTGATATTTTGAGCTAAAGTTAGCTGTCAGTTGACAGCTAAAATTTTCAAAAGGAGATAAATAATGGGTAAAAAAATTGCGTTAGTGCTGGTGTCATTAATTATTGGTTTTGTGATCGGTGTTTTAGTCACTATTTTTGTTTATCCTTACGTATTTCCACCCGCTGTGGTTAATGAGCAAGTTGCCAATGTCAGTGCTAAAAAAGTGGTTGCCAGCGCTGCATTTTATGATCAAAGCAAGCATAACCCCATTCACTGGGGGCGTGGTAATGTTAGCATTTATAAGGGGTCAGAAGGCTTCGAGGTATTTATCAACAAAAATTTTGAAGTAGGTGCTGGGCCTGCTTTCCATGTTTACGTTTCTGAATCCAGTAATATAAAAAGTAACGCCGAATTTAAAAGTTCCATTAGCTACGATCTAGGAAGTTTGAAAAGCTTTAAAGGCAGTCAAGTTTATAAAATTCCCAATACCATTGATTATTCGAAAATAAAATCCGTGGTTATTTGGTGTAAAAAATTCGGTCAATATATCACCTCTGCAGATTTACAGCCGGCGAGTTAATTGCCTTATCTGCTCAGAAGTGCGAGTTGCCTCGCACTTCTTTTCCTCGTTCTCGCTTTGAGTTATAATTCACCTCTATTATATTTGAGGAAAAATTATGCAGTGGGTAGTCGTTAAATTTGGCGGAACCAGTGTTTCAAGCGGTGATTATTGGCAAAAGATCGCTAAAATAATTAATAAACACTTAAGTGAAGGGCGGCGTCCATTAGTCGTCTGTTCTGCCTTGAGTGGCGTGTCTAATTTGCTTGAAGACTTGTTGAAAGAGGCGGCCAGTGCCAAGCCCAATGGCATACTCGAAACAATCCAACAAAAATATCAGCAGCTCGCACTTAAACTTGGCATTGATTGCCAAGATTACTTAACCTCAACCTTTGCTGAATTAAAACAATTAATCGAAGGCATTCGGCTAACGGGTGAAGTCACGCCGAGAGTTCACGCGCGTGTGTTAGCTTTTGGCGAATTGATTTTAACGCATTTAGGTGCATTGTATTTACAGAGCCAAGGCATCAATACCCAGTGGCAAGATGCGCGTGATTTACTGCAAGTTGAAAAACATGGCGACTTTCGCCATCCGGATGCGTATTTAAGTGCGCGTTGTGCATCAGACCCAGATCCTAAGCTGGTTGATCATCTGAATAAGATTCAGAGTGATGTGGTGATCACGCAAGGTTTTATCGCTAAAAATCAGCAAGGCGATACGGTGCTGTTAGGGCGTGGCGGCTCTGACAGTTCTGCGGCTTATTTGGCTGCAAAAATAGGTGCCGCAAGGTGCGAAATCTGGACCGATGTACCCGGTATTTATACCGCCAACCCAAAACATATTCCCGAGGCGCGTTTATTAACGAGTTTGGATTATGATGAGGCGCAAGAAATTTCCACCATGGGTGCTAAGGTTTTGCATCCTAAATGTATCTCGCCTGTGCGTGCCCAAGGCATTCCATTGTATGTGCGATTTACATCCCAGCCCGAGCGTGCTGGCACCGAGATTTGTGAGAAGGCAAAAGCTTCTCGCTCGCAAATAAAATCGATTTTAACTAAGCATAATATTATTTTAATTACGATTGAAACCCTAAAAATGTGGCAGCAAGTTGGATTTTTAGCGGATGTTTTTCAATGTTTTAAACGCCATGGCGCATCGATTGATTTGGTTTCGACATCGGAGTCTTCAGTTACGGTTTCACTGGATTCAGAAGGTCAAGTACAAGACAGTCGAGTTTTAGATGCTTTATTATCTGATTTAAATCAGTTTGCGCGTGCGAAAGTCATTGCACCTTGTGCTTCAATCAGTTTGGTGGGGCGAAATATTCGCTCGATTTTACATCAATTGGGTGGCATTTTTTCGGTATTTGAAGAACAGAAAATTTATTTATTGTCTCAAGCGGCAAATGATTTAAATTTAACGTTTGTGGTGGATGAAGATCAAGCGCCGCGTTTGGCTTCAAAATTACATAATTTATTGATTGAACAAAATGATGTGAGTGAGCATTTTCGTTTAAGTTGGCAAGAAGAATTTGGTGAAAAGTCAAAAAGTGATTCGACTTGGTGGCAGCGTCAAAAACAAGCCCTATTAACCATAGCTCTGAAAAAGTCACCGTTGTATATTTATTCTGCCGAATGTTTAAAGCAACGTGCACAAAACCTTAAAAATTGCGACGCAATTGATATCATCTACTACTCCGTTAAAGCGAATAATAACAGCGAAGTGCTGAAGTTGTTTTATCAAATGGGTTTGGGTTTTGAATGCGTATCAAAAGAAGAGCTGGATTATGTGTTGAAACTTTTCCCTGAAATTGAGCATAATCGAATTTCATTTACGCCTAATTTTGCGCCGAAAGAAGAATACCAACATGCGCTTAAAGTGGGGGTTAATGTAACCATTGATAGTTTATTTCCATTTGAACATTGGGCAGAAGTTTTTGCTAATAAAGACGTGTTAATTCGTGTTGATATCGGCAAGGGCAGTGGCCATCATAAATATGTAGTGACTGGAGGCGATCAATCTAAATTTGGTATTCCGCTGAAATCTTTAGATCGTGTCGCAGAAATTGCTAAAGATAATAATATTAATATTAAAGGCCTGCATTCGCATTCCGGCAGCGGCATTTTAAACCCATTGCATTGGCAAAAAGTATTTGAATCTCTAGCGAGTTTGATTGAAAAATTCCCTTTAGTAAAAATTTTAAATCTGGGTGGAGGGCTTGGAATTAAAGAACGTCGCGGACAAAATTCACTTGATTTAATGCAGTTAAATAATTCGCTCATATCAGTTAAAGCAAACCATCCGACACTTAAGCTGTGGATGGAGCCTGGTCGTTACCTGGTCGCAGAAGCGGGAGTTTTATTGGCGCGCGTCACTCAAGTTAAAGGCAAAGCAGATTTGGTGTTTGTTGGTATTGAAACTGGAATGAATTCATTAATACGCCCAGCACTTTATGGTTCCTATCATGAAATTGTGAATTTAACCCGATTAAATGAACCCAATACCCAGCGCGTCAATATTGTTGGTCCGATTTGTGAATCCGGCGACACGTTGGGATATTCGCGCTGGCTGCCAGAATGTCGAGAGGGTGATATTATATTAATTGCTAATGTCGGCGCTTACGGTTATAGCATGAGTTCGCAATACAATCTGCGTCAACCTGCAGAAGAGTATTATTTAGCGTAGGGTGCTCGCTCACTCCGGGAATAGCAAAATGGCAAAGTGGCAATTTCCTAACGAAGCGGGAAACGTGGGAAATTGCCACTTTGCTATTCCCGGAGTGACAAAACATGCGACACTCCTATTGTAACATTTTATAGCGTACCGGATTTTCTGGGCACTGGTTAAATCCGCACTCATAATACGTGCTGACGATATTAATGCCGACCACCACAAGTAAAAACACAAATACGATTGATGAAACTGTAGTGACAAATTTTGATTTATGGCCTGGCCTGCGTTTAAATTGTTTGTCAAAAAGCATTAGAATGGAAATAAATATAATAAAGCAGACAGAGATAATGAAAACCCAAGTATACAAGCTTAACCCAAGTACAGGCTGACCAAACATGGGTGAGCCTGGTTGAATGTGTAATAAAATCTGTCTGATGGAAACAGCTGCTGTAAAAATTGCTGCTAATAGGGATAATGCATAGTGACTGGGTCGAATGCCATATCGTACATTAAGAACAAAACCAAAAGAGATCGATAGCAAGCCGATTCGCTGCAGCAAACATAATGGGCATGGTAATTCATGTAGTGTAAATTGTGCGATTGATGCAATGAGAACAATAATCGCAACAGCAAAAATATCCAAGATATTAATTTCATCGGCTAGTTTAACAATATTCATATTATGCAACCATCACAAATTTAGATTTAATTTATCAGTAGCATGATGCAAAAACCAAATGATGCTAAGGACAAGCATAATTAAAAATAGGGTAATGGCGGCCCGCCTGCGTTTGAACCAAGCGAGTACAAGAGAGATGCCAATTAAGGCGAATATCGAGACCATCATCTGAGGCTATCCTTATATATCTACAACAAGAGCATCAACCGGAAATATAGCATAAAATATATACAGTTGCAGTCAAATTTATAGTGGGTTAGGGCTCCTATCTGCACTAGGCTAGCCTTAGCAGGCATTTTTAAGTATAGTGACTTTATGATTAGACCAGTTTCTTTATATATTGGCCTGCGTTATACGCGAGCGAAACGGCGCAGTCGTTTTGTATCGTTTATCTCCTTAGTGTCGATGTTGGGCATTGCTCTTGGCGTTGCTGCGCTGATTACGGTGCTATCCGTGATGAACGGATTTGATTATCAGATCCGCCAACAGTTTTTTTCAGTTTCACCTCCAGTTACGATTTCAACCAACCAAGACATCATGAAATCGTGGCCTGCTCTGGCTAAAAAAATTTCCACGATTAAGGGCGTTCAAGGCTCTGCCCCTTTTATTATGGGCAAGGGCATGCTGACCAATCAAGGCTTGGTGAGTGGAGTTGCGACCATGGGAATTTTGCCAAAAGAAGAAAAAAATATCTCAAGAATTTCACACATGATGATCGCGGGTAAATATGATTCATTGATTCCAGGCAGTTATCATATGATTGTAGGCGCTAAGCTTGCATCTAATTTAGGGCTTATGGTGGGTGATAAAGCAAATTTACTTACGCCGCAGACTAGCATGACACCGTTTGGCGTTATTCCACGTTATCGTCAATTCACCATTACCGGAATATTTAAAACCAATAGTGGCTTTGGGTTTGATAGTGGAGTTGCCTATATTAATATGCATGATGCGCAAAAACTCTATGCCAGCGGCCAAATTCAGGGTGGCCTTCATCTTAAAATCCAAGATGTTTACCAAGCGCAGCAAATTACCAATAAAATAAATAATCTATTACCTTCAAGTTATTTTGCCAGCAACTGGACGCAAACTTCAGGTGCATTTTTTAAAGCATTAGCAATGGAAAAGGTTATGATGTTTGTGTTGTTATTATTGGTCGTTGCTGTTGCTGCATTTAATTTGGTGTCGACTTTGATGATGACTGTGAATGACAAACGGACCGACATTGCTATTTTGCGTACCATGGGCGCGAGTCCACGCACGATTTTATCGATTTTTATTATTCAAGGTGGTTTGGTTGGGTTAATTGGTAGTTTACTTGGTGTTGGGCTGGGTGTTTTATTGGCGCTGAATGCGACTGAAATTGTAAATGGGATCCAGACACTTTTCCATGTACAATTTATTTCATCTTCTGTCTATTTTATTAATTATTTGCCTTCTCGCTTGGAGTGGTCGGATGTGATTAACATCGGTATTTTAGCTTGGGTGTTAAGTTTATTGGCAACGATTTATCCTGCTTGGGTGGCATCTAGAACACAACCGGCGGAGGCATTGCGTTATGACTGAAGTGCTAGCTGTTTGTGATGTTAGTAAGATATACACCGACGCCAAACAAGAAATTGTAGTTTTGGATAAAGTGAATTTAAGTGTTAAAACCGGTGAGACTATTGCCATTGTTGGTGCATCCGGTGCGGGTAAAACAACTCTGCTGCAATTATTAGGTGGGCTGGATAGCCCAACGTCAGGTGAAGTCAGTTTGGCGGGATTAAATTTTAGTTCTTTAAGCCCTAAAAAGAAGGGCGATATGCGCAATCAGTATTTAGGATTTGTGTACCAGTTTCATCATTTGATGCCGGAATTTAATGCGCTTGAAAATGTGTGTATTCCACTTTTGATTCGCGGGGAGCGCATCAGCAAAGTAAAAGAAAAAGCCTGCTATTATATCGATCAAGTAGGGTTGACTGACCGTTTGACTCATCGCGTAGGCGAACTCTCAGGCGGCGAGCGCCAACGAATTGCGATAGCACGTGCGTTGGTGACTGAGCCCAAATGTGTTTTAGCGGACGAACCAACTGGTAATTTAGATGAAGGTACCGCAGCGCATGTGACGGATTTACTGTTATCTTTAAATCAAAGATTACAAACCAGTTTCGTAATTGTCACCCACAATAAAGTCTTGGCTAAAAAAATGAATCGCACCTTGACCATTATGAACGGCCAGCTTCACCATGAGAATATGACAACTTGACTACATCAAAACAAAAAAATACAGATCTTACAGCCTCTAGACATACGGGTGGTGAAAGAGCACTTCTGGTTTATGTTGAATTTTTTGAAGATCAATTTTACGATGCTTTGAATGAGCTTAAAGAACTTGTGCGTGGTGCTGGCGCTGAGATTTTTGATGTGATCAGTACCAAGCGTAATAAACCGGAACCTAAATTTTTTGTGGGTAGTGGTAAAGCCGAAGAATTACGCGATATTGTTAGAATTAATAAAATTGATATTGTCATTTTTAGTCATGATTTATCTCCTTCTCAGGAGCGCAACCTTGAAGCCATGATAGAGTGCCGCGTTCTTGATCGTACCGGTTTAATTCTTGATATCTTTTCACAGCGCGCACAAACGTTTGAAGGGAAGTTGCAGGTTGAATTGGCTCAGCTTAAACATTTAAGTACGCGTTTAGTGCGAGGTTGGACTCACTTAGAAAGACAAAAGGGCGGTATTGGTTTACGCGGCCCAGGTGAAACTCAGCTTGAAACTGATAGACGTTTAATTGGTGTGCGCATTAAATATATTAATAAGCGTTTGAAAAAGGTCTCGGAACAACGAAATTTAAGTCGGCGCAGAAGATCGCGCGCTGAAATTTCGACGGTTTCATTGGTTGGATATACCAATGCCGGCAAATCCACTTTATTTAACGTGCTAACCGCTTCACAAGTTTATGTAGCCCATCAACTTTTTGCAACGCTCGACCCGATATTGCGCACTCAACATCTTCCGCCTTTAGGAAAAGTTATTTTTGCTGATACGGTTGGATTTATTCGTGATTTGCCGCATGATTTGGTGGTTGCCTTTAGATCGACTTTGGAGCAGACGCGACAAGCTGATTTATTGTTGCATGTGATTGATGCAAATCATTCTGAAAAAAGAGAATTACGTGCGGCTGTTGATGAAGTTTTAGAAGAAATTGGCGCGGGTGACGTGCGGGCGCTTCAAGTTTACAATAAAATTGACTTATGCTCGGATCTGGAGCCTCGCGTGGATTATGATGATGACGGCAAACCATGGCGAGTTTGGTGTTCAGCTTTAACCGGACATGGATTAGATTTGTTGCGCCAAGCGATTATTGATCTTATGGCAGATTTAATTATTGAGTGTGAGATTGTAATAGATGTTCATGCGGGTCGAATTCGGGCAAAGTTATACGATGACGGCGTGGTGATATCCGAGAAATCGCTCGAGACCGGTGAGGTTCTCTTGCAGGTACGGATGCAGCGTTCACAATTAGAACGGTTATTAGATCAAAAATTGGTGAAAATGATCGCATAACTACTAGTTGCCAAATGCGCTTATGGCTCGTAAAATACTGTGTTCTGTGGAAATTTTCCATATAATGTTCATAATTTAGCAAGGGCTGTAATGGCAAAAAATATAATTATTTTAGGTACCCAGTGGGGCGATGAAGGCAAAGGCAAAATCGTAGACTGGATGACCAATCGTGTTGCTGCAGTGGTGCGTTTTCAAGGTGGGCATAATGCAGGTCATACGCTTATCATTGACGGTAAAAAAACAATTTTGCGATTGATTCCATCTGGCATCATGCATGATGGTGTTGTTTCTATGATTGGTAATGGCGTGGTTTTATCGCCTGTTGCATTAATGGCAGAAATCAATGAGCTGGTTGCTAATGATGTTCCTGTATTCGAACGTCTGCGTATCAGTTCGGCTTGCAATATTTTGTTACCTTATCACGTTGCTATTGATAAGGCGCGTGAATTAGCGTTAGGCAAAGAAGCCATTGGTACCACGGGGCGGGGAATAGGGCCTTGTTATGAAGATAAAGTAGCGCGCCGCGGTATTCGTGTGGTTGACCTTTTACATCCGGATCAACTTAAAGAAAAAATTAAAAAACTGAGTGATCTGCATAATTTCCAATTAACTGAGTATTACAAACAACCTGCATTGCCTTTTGATGACGTGATTGAAGATTTATTAAAACTTGCTGAAGAAATTAAGCCCATGGTGAGTGATGTTTCGAATTTATTGGCGCAATTACGAACGATGGGGAAAAGTATTATTTTTGAAGGTGCGCAAGGAACGTTATTGGACGTTGATCTTGGAACTTATCCTTATGTTACCTCATCAAATACAACGGCAGGTGCGGCTTCCACTGGCAGCGGGTTTGGTCCTTTGTATTTTGATGAAGTGCTGGGCGTGACCAAAGCCTATGTGACTCGAGTCGGAGCTGGACCTTTTCCAACTGAGCTTAATAATGAAGATGGCGCAATGATGGCAAAGCGTGGCAATGAGTTTGGTTCTGTCACCGGTCGCGCGCGACGTTGTGGTTGGTTTGATGTTGTGGCTATGCGCCGTTCAATTCAGGCAAATAGTTTATCTGGAATTATTTTAACAAAACTTGATGTGTTGGATGAATTCGAATTAATTCGCATTTGTCGCGGTTATCGCTTAAACAATGAGATGATTTCCACGCTGCCATTTGATCCTAATTTACTGGCGCAATGTGAACCTGTATATGAAGATATACCGGGTTGGAAAAGTTCTACTTTTGGCGTTAAAAAATATGCTGATTTACCAGAAGCGGCTAAGAGCTACATTAAACGCTTGGAAGAGTTGTTGGAAGTACCAATTATTATTATTTCAACGGGACCTGATCGAGAAGAAACAATTATATTGAAGGACCCATTAGCATAAATTATTAAGGAGTTAAATTATGCCTTGTCGTGATACTTTGCAAACATATGGTTGTGGCACTCGCTTTCTGCATGCGCTTATTTCTGTTTTAATTATATTTCAACTGCTATTGGGCCTGTGTATGGGGTATATGAGCAAGTCATGGGCTAATGTTGCTTATACTTTGCATAAATCGACGGGCATTGTTATTTTATTTGTCGCGATTATTTTTGTATTATGGCGCTGGATGAACCCTAGACCGAGCTGGCCTGATTCAATGAAACGTTGGGAACGATACAGCGCGCACGCAGTGCACACCATGCTGTATTGGCTATTAATTTTAATGCCATTAACTGGCTGGGCGATGTCAACAGCCGCAGGACATCCGCCGAACTTTTTCTGGTTATTTCAATTTTCAATGCCACTGATCCCGCATGACAAGGCATTAGCGAGTGCATGCAGTTGGTTGCATGTGATATTTGCCTGGTGGATTACAGCTCTCTTGGTTGTTCATGTTTTAGCGGCATTAAAACATCATTTTATTGATAAGGATAATATCTTAAAAAGAATTTTTTGCTCCAAACCTTAACACTGCTTCAAGGAGCATAAGAATTTATTTATCACTATAAATCAAGCCGTTGAAACCTTAAGAGCGCCGCCTTGGAGGAAACTATAACGGCAGTAAATGAACAGCTTATTTAATCGGAAAATATTTTGTCAATATAATTTTTATCAAATGCATACATATTGCTGCAATACTCGCAGGTGACTTCAACTTCACGACTTGTTTTTAATAGAGAGTAAACTTCGTCTTTTCCTATTAGGCGCAACGAATTTTCCATGCGTTCTAAAGTGCAAGTGCATTTAAAAATAATTGGCCTTTCTTTAAAAACACGTATGTCTTCTTGATGATAAAGTCGATGTAAGATTTCTTGGTTGTCGAGTTCTAATAACTCAGTCGCGGTGATTGTTTCGCCTAAGCGTGTAGCATGCTCCCAAAATCGTTCGCGTTGTGCGGCTGTGCTCGAGTTTTGATTGCCAGGAATTAGTTGCAGCATCATCCCTGCGGCGTGTTTTTCGCTGACTGCACACCAAACACGCGTAGATAATTGTTCTGATTGCGCAAAGTAATGCTCTAAAGCCTCAGTTACTGTGTGATGCTGCAAGGGCACAAAACTTTGATAGGGTGGCTGCGATTCTTGCTGAATCGTAATAACCAGTTGTCCAGCGCCGAGTTGAATTTGCATCCTTTCTTCAGTTGCTAACGGATCCCAGTCAATAAATCCTCTAATGTGATTTTCATGGTTGCACTTGGCGACGATCGTTTTAATTGGGCCATCACTTTGGAATTGGATGGTGAGCTCGCCTTTAAATTTTATGGTGTTTGCCATCAATGCGGCTGCCAGCAGTGTTTCGCCTAGAAGTTTGCGTAAATAAGGTGGGTAATCGCGTTGTGCAATGATGGTTTGGAAGCTGTCGGTCAAATGAGCGATTTCACCGCGCGCGTCTTCTTTGTCGAATAAAAATCTTTGTATTGTATCCATGCTGCGAGTATACCGTGCTTTTGAAATTAAAAAAAGAGCATTGTCGGCTCTGGCAAACCATGCAAAATTACATCGGGAATTTACTTATTTTGTCAGAGTCGGCCTGAATCTTCTTTTCAACTGTGTTTTTCCAATGCGTATTGTATTTGTTTCATTACTTCACTTGATGTATCTTTTAATGGTTTTGATGACTGATATGAAATATAAATATCGAGCTCTTTGACCGGAAAAGGATAGTTTATCTCAACTAACGCCCCACTTTTTAATTCTTTATTGATCATATGTTTGGGAAGAAAGCTGTAGCCAAGATTTGCCAGAACTGCTTTTCTTGCAGACTCTCCAGTACTTACCGTAATAACTTTAGGCGCCACTTTCAGTTGCTGTTTAAATATAAGATTCTCCATGAGGGAGGAAACTTGACCTTCCCATCTTATAAATGGGGTGGCTTTAGCTGCTGAGTAATCAAATTTAATTTTACTTAATCGAGAGGCTTGACTACATACCATCAATATTGGAGATGACGCGATTTTCTTACTTGTAATAGCATTATGAATAACTTTGCTCGAAGAAAAAATAAAGTCAGCGTTATAATAATAAAACTTGGTAATGAGATCTTCAGGTAAGGAAGAATATATCAAAACATCTTCTAGGTTAAGTTTTTCAGCTATTTCTTTGTAAATTGAAAATAGCAATGGTTCTAGCGAGGGTGTAATCACAGCAGAAAAAGTTCTCTGCGGCTTCTGAGCACCTTGATCGGTTAACTGCCGGAAACTGTTTTCAATATCAACAAAAAAAGGAAGTATATGCTCTCCTGCTGAAGTAAGGTGAAGCTTTTTACCGTCATAATAGAATAGCTTTTTACCAAGGCATTCCCCCAACTGACTCATCTGTTTAGTGATTGCTGGTTGGGTGATAAAGAGCTCTTCTGCTGCCAAACGCATACTTCCAGAGCGCAAGATCTTTAGAAATATTTCGACTTGCCTGTAGGTGATTTTAATAGCAGTGCATCCTATAAAATTTGTTAATAAACATATGGTTACCTATATAATTAACATTACCCCTATAACTAATTATAATATACCAATAAGGAGAATTCAATATTAGTAATAAGGAAAATTTGTTAATATTTGCTCATATCGATACCACCCATTCTAATCTTTAAACAGAGAACATTATGATACTACCCACATTATGCAGAACTGCATTATTCACGCCAGCTAATAGAGCTGATCGTTATGAGAAAGCTGGTACATTGTCTTGTGCTGACGGCGTAATCCTAGATTTAGAAGATGCTGTTCCTCTAGCAGAAAAACATAGCGCGCGTCAAACCTTAATTAATTACCTAAAAGCACATAAAAATATCCCCGCAAATCATCCGATGATGACTGCAGTGCGTGTAAACAGCATTTCAACTTTAGCGGGAATTAAAGATTTAGCGGCATTTGTTGACGCAGGCATTCAGCCAGATGCTTTTTTCTTGCCAAAAGTACAAAATCGACAAGAAATTGAATTATATGCCACGCTACTGAATCAGGATGCATTAAAGCCTGTTATGTTTATTGCATTAATTGAAACTGCCTATGGTATGCAATATGCGCATGAGATTGCATCTCACCCACAGGTGTTAGGACTTGCATTTGGTGGTGGAGATTTGGCGGTTGATTTAGGCGCTAAACTTAATTTCGATAGTACGATAGCATATCGTTCCCGTATCATCCAAGCGGCAAAGTATGCTGGTAAATCTGCGTGGGATGTTCCCTACCTCAATATTAAAGACGAAAAGGGATTGAGAATAGAAAGCAAACGAGCAAAAGACTTGGGGTTTGATGCAAAGTTAGCCATTCATCCCGTGCAATTAGCACCTATTGTAGAAATTTTTTCACCAACAGACGATGAAATAAAAGAAGCAAAAGCCATTGTCGATACATACAAAAAAGCCAATGGCAGTGCCTGTGAATATCAAGGAAAGATGTTGGATGTTCCTGTTGTGAAAAAATGTGAAGAATTACTAGAAAAAATGAAACATTTTAGTGAGATAAAATCATGAATAGCAATTTAATAAGTCCATCTATCAACAATATTTATCAGCAAAAAATAATGTCAGCAGATGATGCTATAAAATCGATGGGCAATAAAGTAAAATTTGTTACATTTGGTTGTTATGCCGCGACACCTGTTGCTTTAACTCGCGCTTATGCAAAGGCAGCCATCATGGGGTTTTTCAAACACCGTGTTGATACTTATTTATTTCGAAGTTCACCGGACGTGGTTAAGTATTTTAGAGATACTGCTGTATTGAAAAATATTCACTTGCTTCTTCCATTCATGGGCGAAGATATGCGTTCGCTGGTTGATTTGGCGCACCTGTATCCAGAGTTAATTCAACATCCTGAATATGTGCCTTCACACTTTAGTACAATGGAAAAAGGTCTTATAAGCCAATATGGTGATCCTGATGTGCACATGCTCCAAGTATCTCCGATGGATAAGCATGGATATTTTAGCTTTGGCTTAGATGGTAGTTTTTCTATTCCCGCTGCTAGACGAGCTAAAAAAGTTATTGTTGAAGTCAATTCCAATTTTCCACGAACCTTTGGTGATGGAATTATACATATCAGTCAAATTGATGCTGTAGTTGAGCACAAAAGCGATTTACTTGTTATACCCTTGAAAGCATCGAATGAAATTGATAATAAAATAGCAAATTATATTATTGACTTTATTAAAGATGGTTATTGTATCCAATTAGGTATTGGAGGGGTACCTGATGCCGTTGGGAAATTTCTGCTTGATAGAAATGATTTAGGTATTCATACAGAGCTATTATCAGCTTCGCAAGTTGACTTAATGAAAAATGGTAATGTCACCAATAAATATAAAAAGTTAAATCGATACCACACTGTTTTTAATGTTGCGATGTTGCCTAGCCCTGAGTATTACCAAGCCTTAGATAATAATCCTTCTGTACTTTGCTACCCTGCATCCTATGTCAATGATGCCTGTATAATTCAGCAGATAGATAATATGATTTCGATTAATTCATTTATTGAGATTGATTTGTATGGTCAAGTTTCATCAGAATCGATTCACTACAAGCAATTAACAGGCTCTGGTGGGCAAGTGGATTTTGTGCGCGGAGCTAGCGCATCAATAGGTGGTAAAAGTATTTTAGCCGCGCACGCCACTACTAAGCAAGACACTATTTCGAAAATAGTGCCCCGCTTAAATAATATTGTAACAACTTCACGAATTGACGTGCAGTATGTTGTTACTGAATATGGTTGTGCTAATTTGGCAGGCATGACCAATCGTCAGAGAGCAGAGACATTAATTAGTTTAGCGCATCCTTCTTTTCGTGAGAAATTAACGGAAGAGGCCAAAGCAATGAGTCTTATTTATTAACAGAGAGATTATTATGTTTAGTGCATACGAAAAAATTAGCAATGGTATTTACCGTGAAGTGTTTGGTTTAGACTTTGAAGAATTTAAACAAGGGCAAGTCTTCCACCATCGCCCTGGCATTACGATTTCACAGCAAGATAATATGGCCGAAGCAACCAATACAATAAACTCCGCTCAGTTACATTACGATGCACATTATGCAGAGCAAACCGAGTGGAAGCATTGTCTAGGTGTTAGTACCTTAACCATACAAAAAATCATTGGTGCTACCTGGAAAACTTTTGCGCGAAAAGATCGTATTACCGAATTTGAAAATATTGCAATGAGTCAGCCTGTGTTTGGCGGTGATACTTTATATGCAGAAAGTGAAATTCTGAGCGTAGCTGATTTAAAAAATGATTCTTGTGGCGAATTATGCGTTGAAACCCGTGGACTTAACCAAAAGGGTGTGGTTGTTACAACGATAAAATATCGCATACGAATTTATAAAAAAGGTCAACATCCATATTATGGAAAAATGGGATTGAACGATCCCTTAACAGAAGAAAAATTTTCTGCATACCAAACAGAGGAAGACGGGAGTTTTAAGGAACAGGTGGGGATTTATTATGAAGATTTATTAGCAGGTGAAATCTATGAACATGCACCATCGAAAATTATTTCACCCGAAGAAGCTACTCAACATGCACTATCATCGCTTGAATGGAATCCTAAGTATATTGATCGCGAATATTATCAACGCTATTTCCAACAAAACGCTAATGCGGATGTTCCACCTTACTGCCCTATTGCAGAAGCGCATTTGATTGGGGCGGTAACGGCATTAACGACCAGAACTTTTGGACGCGTAGTGGCTAATTTAGGCTGGACTGAAATTAAGCTGAACCGTGAGATTTTTCCGAATGAGCGCATCACCGTGAAATCTACTATTGTTAGCAAGCGCGAATCACATTCTCGCCCCACTCAGGGCATTGTGAATGTAATCGACCATTGTTATGATGATGATGGTAATGTTATTATTTCATTTAAACGTACATTTTTGGTTTATAAAAAGGGCCAAGGTCCTTACGCAGCGGCAGGGTATTAAATGAATGCACACCGGCTCTGGTTACTCTCGTTTTTGTTTCTCTAGTTTTTTTACTACACGTGCGCGTTTTAATGATGACAGGTGGTCTAGGAAAACTTTTCCGTTGAGATGATCGAGTTCATGCTGAATGCATTTTGCCATAAAGTCCTCGGCTTCGAATTCTATTTTTTTACCATGACGATCAAAAGCGCGCACTTTAATTTTTTCTGCGCGTTTAACTTTTGCAAATACAGTGGCACCAGGTCCGACTGACATGCAGCCTTCTTCTTCATTGGTTTCGCCTGATCGTTCGATAATTTCTGCATTGATTAAACATAACGGTTTATTTTTTTCAGGTGAGAAATCAATAACGGTGATATGCGGAGGATTTTCAATATCCAATTGGCAGGCGGCAAGGGCAGCGCAGTTATCTGAGGCATAATGGGTTTCAAACATATCGTCAATGATTTTTTGCAACGCGTCATCGAAGTTTTCAACTTTGCGAGCAATTGTTTTTAAGCGTGTGTCTGGGTATTGTAAAATTCGAATTTTTGCCATTGTTCTTATTCTTTATTACCAAAATATGGTGCCGAGGAAAGGACTTGAACCTTCACGGAGTTGCCTCCACAAGCACCTGAAGCTTGCGTGTCTACCAATTTCACCACCTCGGCGTTGTTGTTCGGAGTTTTTTTAAGTGACGCATATTGGTGGGCAATTTTACGCGAAAAATTTCTTCAAATTTGTCATGTACTCGCATGTACACTCCGCATTTTCATCAATTTTTCGCGTAAACTTGCTGCACCAATCTGTGTCCTCGTATTCCGAGCATCATTTTCTTTAAACTTACCTTTTAGCTGAGCGTCCATGCCGTGTTCATTTGCGGCCAATCTTGAACGAAAAATTTCTTCCAATTTGTCATGTACTCGCATGTACACTCCGCATTTCCATCAATTTTTCGTTCAACCTTGTCTCGCAACTGAGCGTCCATGCCGTGCTCATTTGCGGCCAATCTTCACAGTATCGTCATTTCGACCGAGCGTGGCGAGCAAGCTCGCTACTCATGTCCGGTTACTTAAATCCTCGTTATTTATAATGGCTTAGAGAGGCAATGTCAACGGCTCTACAGGCTCCAATCAACTGGTGTGCGCCCATTTTGTTCAAGTAGTGAGTTGGCCTTGGAAAAGTGACGGCAGCCGAGGAAGCCTCGGTGTGCTGATAGTGGTGAGGGGTGGGGTGCTTTGAGTATTTTGTGTTTGTCTTTGTCTATTAAATGCTCTTTTTTTTGTGCGGCTGACCCCCACAATAAAAAAACGATGGTTTGTGGATGCTGGTTTAAACTATCAATCACTCTATCGGTGAGCTCATACCAGCCGATATGGGCATGTGATTGTGGTTTGCCTGCTTCAACAGTCAGTGATGAATTTAACAGCAGTACGCCTTGCTCTGCCCATTTCTGGAGGCAGCCATGCTTGGGTGGCGTGAGGCCAAGATCAGCGTGTAATTCTTTGTAAATATTGCCCAGTGAAGGTGGTGGCTTGATACCGGCTTTGACAGAAAAAGATAAGCCATGCGCTTGCCTTGGTCCATGATAAGGATCTTGACCAAGTATCACTACCTTAACGTCATCATAAGGTGTTAGGTTAAGCGCATTAAAAATATTGGCTTTTTCAGGATAAACAATTTTACCTTTGCTGCGCTCATCAATAATAAATTGCATGATTTTTTTAAAATAGGGCTTTTCTTTTTCTTCGCCCAGTACTGAATTCCAAGTTCCCATCGACATATTTGCTTCTCAAGATTAAGTTAGACTTAAATGTTTACGGTAACTGCTTTGCCTAAGCCTAGGTTTTTTAGCATTAGGTGTAGTCTATCAGATTTTGCGCTGTCTACAAGGGGTCCGATTTGCACTCGATATAATGTTCGATGATGAGACAAGATAGGCAGGATTTTTACCGGTTCATTGGTGAGGCTGTTAAGGCGTGATTTTAATTCAATGGCATTCTTATGATTGCTAAATGCGCCGACCTGTAAATAGGTGTGAGTAATTTTAGCATATTGAATTGGATTAAGTTTTGGCTCGTCATTGTCATAGGTGATGGTCTTAACTTCGACGAAAGCTGTGCCTTGTTTTGCAAATTTTAATTTTTTTGCAGCGGCGTAGGATAAATCAATAATACGATTGTGTGCAAATGGGCCACGATCGTTGATTTTAACAATAATCGATCTGCCATTTTCCAAGTTGGTTACGCGCGCCAAGGCTGGAATGGGGATCGTGCGGCTGGCGGCTGTTAATTTATACATGTCATAAACTTCACCGCTTGAAGTTAACTGACCTTGAAATTTGGTACCATACCACGAAGCTACGCCGCGTTTGTCGTAGCCGCGGGCGGTGCTAGCAACATGATAGCGTTTGCCGAAAACCACATAGGAATCTGGATTGCCATAACGGCTTTTTTTTAATGGCCCTGGAATAACTTGGGGAGTATTGCTGGTATAAATATCTTGTGTGGGCGGCCCATCAGCTTGCAAAGTTGAGCAGCCGCTGATCAAAGCTAAACCAGATAGGCCAGTTACAAAAGAAGCTAAGCGCATAACATTGCATTTCCTGTGTTTATTTGCTCCAATATTAGCCACACATAAGACTTATATTGAGCTGAGGGTTATTCTCGGGTAAATTATAGTAGAAAAAATGAGGATGTAAAATTGAAACAACAAGAATATATATTTGGTTTTCATGCAGTCAATGCATTATTACGTGCTGAGCCTGAGTTAATCACCGAGCTTTATTTGCTCTCAGGGCGAAATGATCAACGTTGTCGTGATTTAATTGCGTTAGCACAAGAAAAGAATATTCCGATACATAAATCATCGCGCGTGGCTTTAAAAGAATTATTGGGCCTTGACGCGGTACATCAAGGCATTATTGCTAAGTGCCGCCACTTCACCGGATTAAATGACCATGTGCTACATGATTTAGTTGAACAAGGTAAAACGGAAGGCGAATTATTATTGTTGGTATTAGACGGAGTGCAAGATCCGCATAATTTAGGCGCTTGCTTGCGTAGTGCTAATGCCTTTGGAGTGGATGCGGTGATTGCACCCTCTGATCGCGCCTGCGGATTAACTTCCGTGGTACGTAAAGTGGCTTGTGGAGGCGCTGAACTCACACCATTTATTCAGGTGAAAAACTTAAGCCGTACACTGACATGGTTACAACAACAGGGTGTGTGGATTGTTGGTTTGATGGACGAGGCCGAGGCCGCATTGCATGAGATTGATTTAACCGGCAGTATCGCGCTGGTTTTAGGAAGTGAAGGCCAAGGTATGCGAAAACTTACCCGCAAGCATTGTGATTATCTTGCTAAAATTCCATTGGCAGGTGACGTAGAAAGTATTAATGTATCAGCGGCAAGCGCAGTTAGTTTGTATGAAGCGCAGCGTCAGCGCTTATTTGTAGACCAGTCTGGTTGAATTTTGAGGGAGGGGGTCAAGTCTTGACATTACCATATTGAATTACAATTTGATTAGTTCAATATGGTAATGTCAAGACTTGCCCCCTTGCTTTATTAGGAAGCTGAAGATGATAAGTTTTGATGCTTATAACCCAGCAACAGCAATACGCCGATAACAATGACCACCGCTGCATATACATAAGGCAAGTGCAGATTGATATTCGCTAACGGTCCGCTGATTAATGAATCGATACCTGCTGATAAGGCGATGACAGATCCGGTGACACCCATAATCCAGCCTTGGCGTTTACTGGATACCGCTTCAGAAAATAAAGCCAGTATATTTGCATAGGCAAGACCTAATAATGCTGCGGCAGGAATAATGACAATCCATAACGGTAGCATATGAGTTGAGATAACAAAAATGATGCTGGTTATTGCGATAAAACCATAGCCAAGCGCCCCTAGTCTTTTATGGCTAATACCTTTAATAAGAGAGGGCAAAAGTCCTAGTCCGATACCAAGGCCGACGCCAATGCAGGCAATATACCAAGCGATATGACTGGTGCTGAGATTAAATTTAGTTGCTAAAAAGTTTGGCGTATAGACATAGAACATGGCCCAACCCAGTTGGCCTAATACATAGGCTGCTAATAAAAATCGAATTGACTTATATCTAAAAGCATCAATAAAAACATGAACTGCGCGAGTCCATTCCAGTTTGTGTTTTTTCTTATTTGGGTGTGTTTCTTTAAAAAATACCTGAAGTAAAAAGATATTAATTACCGTTAGTATGGCCGCAAAATAGAATGGTGTTTTAAGATTAAACCAAGACACGATGTGAGGGTTAATAAGATAGGCACCAATCAGTGGCCCCACAACCAGCCCCAGTGTTACCGATAATAAGACTAAACCCAAATAGACAGGTTTTTTTTCTGGGTCACATAAGTCGATAACAGAAGCTTGAGCAATCGCTTGATCGCCTGAGGTCAACCCTCCAATAAAACGAGCAAACAGTAATAAGACTAAACTTTGAATTTGGAAGGCTAAAGCAGATAATAAA
>CAXMUH010000067.1:0-9699 GCA_964196565.1 uncultured Legionellaceae bacterium
TGGTTATCTTAGCCCGGATGATTTGGTTATTATGACAGAGAAAGATGCAGTAAAATGTAAAGAATTTGCGGATGATCGCTTTTATTATTTAGAAGTGCGCGCGCAAATTTCTCAAAAATTTATTACCGATTTTTTTGCAAAGCTGGCAGCCTGCTTAAACCTAGAATCTGCAGTTGATCGCGACTTTCTGGCGCAACAGATTGATTTAGATAGCACTTAAAAAAATCTTGTGGTCACCTTGTTGGTGATAAGAGCATTTTTTAAAGTGCTAGATGTATTAAGATGTTGGGTCCAGAATCGTGATTCAACTGCGGATTCTAGGTTAATGACTGAATGATCGTTATAATCAAGGATGAATAATGCTAAAGCAACTAAAAATATTAATTTTAACTGCACTTTGTGTTTTTACATCAATGGCAAGTGCAAACACATTGGATCAGAATTGGGGTAATTGGTTAGGTGTTGTTTATGATAATCCTGTTGCCATGAATAGCAAATGGAATTATCTGTTAATAGCGCAACTGCGGCTATTGAATCGTCCCGAAATTTATCAACAAGCATTACTGAATGCTGGTGTTTTTTATACTGCATCAAAGAGCTGGAACTTTGGTGGGGGTTATCGTTTCTTTAATGTCAATCGACCTAACAGAAGTAATCTTTATGTGAATCGTATTTATCAAACGGTGGGGTGGGCCACCTCTTTTTTGCAAGAGCAAAGGATATTTATCCATTCTCAGCTTGAAGAACGTTTTCGAGTAGGTGAATATAAAATGGCATTACGCCTGAGAGAAAGACTCACTTGGGATTATATTTTATCTAAAAAATTAACCTTCGTTTTTTCTAATGAAGTTTTTATTGGATTGATTAGACCGGCCTGGGTGGGTCAATCCACGTTTGATCAAAACAGACTGTTTATTGGTTTTTCATCGAAGAGGAGTGATCAGTCTAGGGTTGTATATGGGTACCTTAATCAGTATTTAGTGCGCAGACCAAAGAATATTATGAGACATATTTTATTGGTTATGTTGGTCTTTTAGTCATGGAACCAAGACTTGCCTCAAATCGTTTTGAAATTAGGCCTTTTTAGTACGGGCTTTGACATTGGTAGCCTTGACTTTTTGGCTAAAAAGCCGCTCGAAGATGTTTTCTCTTACGCGGCGGCGCAGCGGCTATGACAAGAACGCAAAGAAGATAATTGCATGTGAATTTTCCCCAAATGCAAAATATCATATTAAACAACTATCGTATCAACGCAATACCGTACTTGATAAAAACATTATTCCGTTGCGCCTTGTCATAGCCGCTGCGTCGCCGCGTAAGAGTGTGCGTTTATACGTGGCACCTTAAAGTTTTAAAATCTAATTTCAAGCCGCGCTGGGTATAATTAAATATTATCGTATTTTTTAAAATAACCTGAAGTAATTGGATAACGGCGATCTTTGCCAAATGCTCTTTCGGTAATGCGAATACCAATCGGCGCTTGACGGCGTTTGTATTCGTTGCGGGTAACCATGCGCACAATTTTTTTTATCAAATTAAGCTCAAAGCCGTATTTAGAAATGGTGTAAGCGTCTTCGTCTTTAGCGACAAAGCGATATAAAATTTCATCCAGCACGGGGTAGGGTGGCAGTACATCTTGGTCTTTTTGATCGTCTGCAAGTTCCGCTGAGGGTGGGCGTTCGATAACACGCTCTGGGATGATCGCATCAATGCTATTGCGATAGCTGCATAATCGATACACCATGGTTTTATACACGTCTTTTAAAACTGAAAATCCACCTGCCATATCGCCATATAAGGTTGCGTAGCCGACAGCCATTTCGCTTTTATTGCCGGTGGTTAAAACAATCGAGCCCTTTTTATTTGAAATTGCCATTAAAATTGTGCCGCGACAACGAGCTTGCAAGTTTTCTTCGGTACTATCTGTTTTGCAGCCTTTAAATTCATCTTTAAGTGCATTTAAAAAAGATTCAAATACATTCTCGATATTAATGATGGAATATTTGCAATTTAGTTTTTCAGCTTGTTTTTTGGCATCTTCCAAGCTCATTTCAGTGGTGTAACGCGTTGGCATCATCACGGCGTGAACGCGATCAGATCCTATGGCATCACAGGCGATTGCCAGCGTTAGGGCTGAGTCTACGCCGCCGGATAATCCGATAATGGCACCTGGAAAGCGATTTTTCTCGATATAGTCTTTAACCCCAAGGACCAATGTTTGATAAATTTTTTGTTCATTTGTTTGTTCTGGTATCTTAGTCTCAGTGGTTAAAAGGCTAAGCTGATTATCGACATCAAATTCAATTTTCATCAGGCATTCTTCAAAATAAGGCGCTTGTTGGCATAATTGGCCACTGTGATCATAAACCATTGAGCCACCATCAAACACGAGTTCATCTTGACCCCCGATTATATTCACATAAACAATGGGGAGGTTAAATCGCTTACTTTTTTCGGCTAAAAGATTGTGGCGCGCATGTGATTTATCTTGTGCAAAGGGCGATGCATTAATGGAAACCAGAAGTTGTGCGCCCTCGTTTTTTACTTGTTCTGTGGGTGCATCAAACCAAGTATCTTCACAAATGATTAAGCCTATTTTTACGCCCTTTAACTCAAACACGGTTGGCTCTGTTCCAGGACAAAAATAACGTTTCTCATCAAAAACAGTATAGTTGGGCAGCTGTTGTTTAGTGTGAGTTTTGATGATCTTACCCTTGTGAATGACAGCAGCCATATTATAATATTTACCGTCGATGTGATCGGGATAACCAACAATCAATGTTGAATCTTTAAGAGATTGACAGAGTTTATCTAATGCCTCGTGAACACGTGTATAAAGGACGGGGCGAAATAATAAATCTTCGGGTGGGTAACCGGTCAGGCTAAGTTCAGGAAAAACAGTTAAATCTGCTTGGTATTTTTTTTCAGACTCGAGTGTGCTTTTAATAATAAGGTCCGTGTTGCCTTCTATATCGCCAACCAGAAGATTAATTTGTGCAGCAACGATGATGAGATTTTTCATGCAGGGGATTCCTGTTATTTAGTCAATCAGTAATGCAGCGACCACATTGCGGCCCTCTGATGTTAACGCCACAAACGTTCTGCAAGCGGCACCAGTATCCATGCATTCAACACCAATTTTTTGTTGGTGCAGAACCTTCAGCTCCTTGTGGCTTGGCATAATAAATTGTTTCCCCGTACCAAGCAAGATCAGTGAGGGTTTAAGGTTGAGTATTTCTTCAAGGTTATCATCCGTTAACTGATCAATATTTTGTGGGCGCCAGTCGGTAATCAGTTGATCGGGACTAATGATTAGGCTCTTAGTGTACACGGTCTTATTTACGGTGATAGCGCCTGGTTCATAGGCATTAATTTTAAATTTAGCCGTATTGAGGTCTTCGGTTAGTTGCATTACTGAGTCTCGCCTATTCTTTTTTAGAATACTATTATAGCATGTTTGTGTGTTATTATTAGTGATAGATTCATAAAAGATGGCACAACAATATGGTTTTTGATGCGCATTTTCATATTATCGATCCACGCTTTCCACTTGTACCCAATCAAGATTTTTTGCCTAATGAATTTACTGTGGCAGACTATTGGAGTGCTGTCGATGATTTGGAAATTAAAGGTGGGGCTGTGGTTTCCGGTTCGTTTCAAGCATTTGATCAGGGTTATTTAATTGATGCACTGCAGCAATTGGGCGAAAATTTTGTCGGCGTCACCCAGATTCCAGCATCAACTACCGACGAACAAATTATTGAATTAAATAAGGCAGGCGTTCGTGCGGTGCGATTTAATTTAAAACGTGGCGGTTCTGAGTCTATCGACCAACTGGAGAGTTTAGCCAAGCGTGTTTATGATTTGGTGAAATGGCATGTGGAGCTCTATGTAGATTCTAGTCACTTACCCGAAATAAGCGACACCTTAATTAAACTTCCAGCGTATAGCATTGATCATTTGGGATTAAGTGAAGAGGGCTTGCCATACCTTTTGGCATTAGTCGAAAAGGGCGCTAGAGTCAAAGCCACTGGATTTGGCCGGGTCGATTTAGATATTAAAAATGCGATGGCTGAGATTAATAAAATTAATCCTGCAGCATTAATGTTTGGAACTGATTTACCGGGTACACGAGCGCGTCACCCGTTTACTTTGCAAGATATTGACCTTATGGTTGAGCTTTTTACGCCGGATGAGATCGACCGGATTTTGTGGGATAATGCAGCAGAGTTTTACCAAATTGGCATTTAATGCTATTCAAAAATCAATAAGTTAACTAGAGTTCTCCTGTGTAGGGCCACAATGTTGTTAAATGGTTGCTTTCTGACGGAATTTTGTTAATATGTTGAACTTCATAACTCCTCGCTCCACAGCATTGTGCTGGGGGCTGTCCAAACCGATAGGAGACAAAAATGAGACATTATGAAATTGTACTTATGATCCATCCAGATCAAAGCAATCAAGTGCCTGCGATGCTTGAGCGCTACCAGAGCGTTATTTCCAAAGATGGTGGCAATGTCCATCGTTTAGAGGACTGGGGACGCCGTCAGCTTGCCTATTCGATCGATAAGATCCACAAAGCTCATTATATATTGATGAATATCGAATGCGACAATAAAGCGCTTGAAGAGCTTGAGAACTCGTTTCGTTACAATGACGCCGTGTTGCGTAACCTAACTTTGCTTCAAGATGAGGCGACTACAGAAGCTTCTCCTATGATGAAGGCGGTTGAGAGAAAATCATCACGTCGAGATCGTCCAAGAGAGGGTGCTCCTGAGCCCCGCGAGTCTCAGCAAGATCAAACTGCTGAAGTAACTCCTACTCCTGAAGCAACACCTGAAAAAGAGTGAGGTAAAATACAATGGCATCATATTTTCGCCGCAAGAAATATTGCGCATTTAAAGCACAAAAAGTAAAGTCAATCGATTACAAAGATTTAGAAATTTTGAAGGACTACATAATGGAGTCTGGCCGGATCGTGCCAAGCCGAATTACGGGAACCAGCGCTAAATATCAGCGTCAGCTCTCCAAGGCTATTAAGTTGGCACGCTATTTGGCACTTTTGCCTTATTGTGATACCCACAAGTAATGACGTGTTTGGGTTTTGACCCCAAGGTTATGATATGCAAAAGTTAGGTAAATATTTATTAGCGAGTAATCTGCGATATAGTATTGCAATACTGATTTGCATGTTGTTGCCTGTTTTCCCATTGAATGCAGTTGCTGTGATTCTAGTTGCTTTGGCAACTTTAGAGCGCGGCGCGATGGTTGGACTGGGCGCGCTAGCATGGGCGGCATTACCGATTATTGCTGTTAGCTGGAAGTTGCATCCAATCGCTCAAAATGCCATGTCGTATGATGTGGCTTTTTTAATGGCTGTGTTTGTTTGGGGTTTTGCATCGTTATTGCGTTTATGGCGAAGTTGGCCTCGCGTATTAGAATCTGTTGTTGGCGTGGGTGCAATCATTGTGTTTGCTATCTATTTTCTACCTGCAAATGTTAGCGTGGAATTTGCAACAGCGCTTAAGGTTATTATTCTTGAGGCTGTTTCTAAAGTGATGCAACCAGATACTATGATAGTCAAACAGTTTGATCTGCTATCACCGGTTTTGATGTTTGGCGTGATATATGCAGAAGTTGCGTTTGTTTCGGTATTGCTTTTAATATTGGCGCGATTGTGGCAGTTATTATTGATAGCGCCAGGCCAAAATCGGATCGAGTTTTACAATATCAGAATAAGTCGGATTGCCGTAACCGTTGCTGTGTTGCTTATTGGTGCATCTTATATTTGGAAACCTGAATGGTTATCAGCTTTGGTGCTGATTGTATCTGTTATGTTTATTTTCGCAGGATTTAGTTTAATTCGCTATTTTGTAGCTGTACTTACAGAGAGCGCATTGACAAGTTTTTTTGTGATGACGGTTGTATTGTTGGTGATATTGTTTGCGTCACCAGTTGCAGTTCCGTTATTAGCCATAGCATGTGTTGCAGATAGTTGGTTTAATCTGCGCAATTTAAAATTTACTAGAATAAAGAGGGTAAACGGATGAGAATTATTTTACAGCAAAAAGTGGCCAATTTAGGCAATGTGGGTGATCTAGTTACTGTTAAGCCAGGGTTTTGTCGTAACTATTTAATTCCAGGTGGCAAGGCAGTGTTTGCTACGCCAGAGAATATTAAAGAATTTGAAGCGCGCCGTTCTGATTTAGTGAAAAAAGAAGCAGAGCGTACCGAGCAATCTACGCAAAAAGCAGAGCAATTGGCTCAGCTGATCGTTAAGATGAGTGCTAAAGCCAGTGAAGAAGGCAAGCTTTTTGGTTCTATCTCTCCTCGTGAAATTGCTGATTCGACAACTGTATTGGGTGTTGAAATTCACAAAAGTGAAGTTCATCTCCCAGAAGGTCCAATTCGTATGGTTGGTGAATATGAGGTCGATATTTGCCTGCACGGTGAAGTGACAGCTAAGTTAAAAGTTGTTGTAGAGGCTGAAAAGTAAAGGTCTGACAAAAGATGTAGCCCGGTCAGCAGATCCCTCGGCTTCGCTCGGGACGACATCCGTGTCGGCTGGCCGGGGAAAATATAGTCAGTTCACTATAGAATTAGGCCTTTTTAGTATGGGCTTTAACATTGCTAGCTTTGACGCACCTCACTAAAATTATGGAAAAATAAACATCGATTGCTGCAATCTGCATTTTGTTATATCCTATTCTTTTCGCCAAGCCAAGCCAAGGATGATTTTTGCATAATGTCAAACCAATCAGATATAGATGTGTCTAATCCCGTGAATCAAAAGCTTTCACCTCGAATGCCTCCACACTCCGTTGATGCTGAACAGTCGGTGTTGGGCGCCTTAATGCTTGATAATCGTGCTTGGGATCGGATTGCGGATAAGCTTATTGCTAAAGATTTTTACCGTAATGATCATAGATTAGTCTTTCAGGTGATTTCCCGTTTAGTTGAGCAGTCTAAACCCGTTGATGTTTTAACCATTGCGGAAGCATTAAAAGTCGACAATAAATTGGAAGCCGGTGGCGGTGAGGCTTATTTATATGAGTTAGCAAAAAACACGCCGAGCGCTGCTAATATTATTGCCTACGCTGAAATTGTTCGCGAAAAATCCGTATTACGACAATTGATTGCAACGGGAACCGATATTACCGAACGGGCGTTAAACCCAGATGGTTCCGACATTAAAGAACTATTAGACACCGCTGAACGCCAAGTGTTTAACATAGCAGAACATGGCTCACGCGGCAGTGGTCCGGTTGATATTAATACCTTGCTCGCAAAAACTACCGATAAAATCGATACTTTATACCATTCAACGGATGCAATTACTGGCGTTTCAACTGGATTTGCTGATTTTGATGAGATGACATCCGGGTTGCAAGCGGGCGATTTGATTGTGGTGGCGGGACGACCATCGATGGGTAAAACCATGCTCGGCATTAATATTGCTGAAAATGTCGCGATAGAAGCTAAAAAACCGGTATTAATATTTAGTATGGAAATGCCAGCAGAGTCAATTGTTATGCGGATGATTTCTTCACTTGGTTTAATTGATCAGCATAAAGTGCGCACCGGAAAATTAAGCGACGATGATTGGCCTCGCGTGACCGGAACCATAGAAATGTTATCAGAAACCAAAATTTTTATCGATGACACCCCGGCGTTATCGCCAACAGAAGTGCGTGCGCGTGCGCGTCGCGTTGCCCGTGATCAAGATGGTTTAGGTTTAATTGTTATCGATTATTTGCAGCTAATGCAAGTTTCTGGCACCAAAGAAAATCGCAGCACCGAAATTTCTGAGATTTCACGTAATATGAAAGCACTGGCAAAGGAGCTTAATGTTCCTGTGGTAGCACTTTCGCAGCTAAATCGTGGTCTTGAAAGTCGAACAGATAAACGTCCGGTGATGTCAGACTTACGTGAATCTGGCGCGATCGAGCAAGACGCAGATTTAATCGCTTTTATTTATCGGGATGTGGTTTACAATCCAGATACACCTGAAAAAAATAAAACCGAAGTGATTATTGCCAAACAACGTAACGGTCCAATTGGCAAGGTGATGCTAACTTTTCGAGGGGCTTATACTCGCTTTGATAATTATTCATATGAACAAACGCGTTCAGATATTCCATTTGGTGAGGTGCCTGTGTGACCAGGGATGTTATTGCTTATATCGATATAGCAGCATTGCAACATAATTTTAATTATTTAAAAAAATTAACCGGCCATTGTTCAGTGCTTGCGATGATTAAAAGCAATGCTTACGGACATGGATTATTGCGAATTGCAAAAAAATTAAATCAAGCAGATGCATTTGGTGTGGCTTGTATTGATGAGGCGCTGGTTTTACGCAACGCGAACGTTACTACACCATTAATCATTATGTCAGGATTTAATGATCAAAGTGAATTAAAAATATTTTCGCAGCACAATTTGACTCCGGTGATCCATAATTCAGAACAACTGCAAATGTTAGCCAAAGTGTCCTTAGATAACCCTTTGCCTGCATGGTTGAAAATTGATACCGGGATGAATCGCTTAGGATTCCGCCCTGATCAGGTAGATGATGTTTATCAACACTTGGTGAAATTATCATCTGTTGCGAAACCATTGGGTTTAATGACCCACTTAGCCGATGCAAATAATAAAATATCAACGTTTACAGAAAAGCAAATCCATGATTTTCTTCAATGTGTGGATAAGTATTCAGCCCCTAAAAGCATTGTAAATTCAGCCGGAATATTGTCATATCAAAAGGCATATGTAGATTGGGTGCGCCCTGGAATCATGCTCTATGGTGTATCACCATTGGATGATCGCAGTGGTCTAGATGAAGGCTTGCGCCCAGTGATGACCTTAAAAGCTAAATTGATTGCCATAAGGAAAGTTAAAAAAAATAGCACGATTGGTTACGGCTGCACTTGGCGCTGCCCTGAAGATATGCTGATCGGTGTTGTGGCTGCAGGCTATGGCGATGGTTATCCGCGCCATGCTCCATCGCAGACCCCAACGTTGATTTCTGGGAAAACTTGTCCGCTGGTCGGGCGCGTATCGATGGATTTATTAACGGTGGATTTACGTGCTTCGCCGAATGCAAAAGTGGGAGATGAAGTGACCTTGTGGGGTGACGGTTTACCGGTTGAAAAAATCGCCAGTTTGGCGGGCACCATTGGCTATGAGTTATTATGCAGTATAACCTCACGCGTTAGATTTATTGAAACAGGTGACGCTAATGAATGAAGCTGAAATTACCAAACGTCGTTTGCGCTGGAAATGCCGCCGAGGTATGTTGGAGTTAGATATTTTTTTACAAACCTATTTCGACAAACATTATGATACGCTTAGTGAGGAACAGAAACAAACATTTGCGCGTTTATTGGAAGTGGATGACACACAGTTAAACGCCTGGTTACTGAAAATCGAACAGCCCGAACACCCAGCATTTCAATTGATGATTGCTGAAATTCGAGATGCTAAAACCAAATCTGAGTGACTTATTCTCGTGTCGGGTTTAGAAGTAGCCCGGACGATCCTCACGCTTCGCGCGTGACAGGCTTTGTCGGCCGGGAAGCATCCAGCGAAGCTGGATTCATACTTTTAGTCTCGGCCAAAAATAAATTTTTGTCCGGGCTACATCCTGGCCAACGAGATGCCAAACATCTAAAACTTGGTATATTAAAGGTTTAACGC
>CAXMUH010000068.1:0-5944 GCA_964196565.1 uncultured Legionellaceae bacterium
CAGAATTGCAATTGATGTTTATAAGCCATGCTGCTGCGCCAACTGTCGCGTATTAACCAGGGTGAGAATTTATCGGTTGATTGTTTGGCGTCATTAAAAGCCGTGTTTTTTTGATGGCGAAGTTCTGATATTGATGCTAACGCTAAAACAACATCAGCAATGGTTTGATCTTGTTTTAATAATTTAGCTTGGTGTTGTTCTATAAACTGAGTATGAATATTGGCTTTAATAAAATCTTGGGTTTGAATCACGCGGCTGATAAAAGCAACATTGGTATTAACACCCAGAATGTAAGTCTGTGCCAATTGTTCTTGCAATAAAGTGATCGCTTGTTCGCGTGTATCAGCCCATACGATCAGTTTAGCGATCATCGGGTCATAATAGGGTGAGATTGCATCGCCTTCGATAACGCCACTGTCAACGCGCACATGCTCACTTTGTTGTGGAAAGTCCAATAGCGCTAATGTACCGGTTGCGGGAATAAAATCTTTTAATGGCGTTTCAGCGCAAATACGTGCTTCAATAGCATGCCCATTCTTTTTGACTTGATTTTGTTTTAGCGGTAAAGATTCGCCACTTGCTATTTTGAGTTGCCATTCAACCAGGTCAAGGCCGGTAATCATTTCGGTGACTGGATGTTCTACTTGCAAGCGCGTATTCATTTCCATAAAATAAAATTGATTATTTTGATCTAATAAAAACTCCACCGTTCCGGCGCCAACATAATTAATCGCAAGTGCAGATTTAACGGCGGTTTCGCCCATTTTTTTGCGCAAGGTGTCGCTTAAATTGGGCGCAGGTGCTTCTTCGATAATTTTTTGATGTCGACGTTGGATCGAACAATCTCGATCAAATAAATAAACCGCATTGCCTTTTTGATCCGCAAATATTTGTACTTCGACGTGGCGCGATGGATGTAAATATTTTTCAAGCAAAACTTCATCGTTATCAAAGCTTGCTTTGGCCTCAGATTTAGCGGCTTCAAGTTGGTTTAAAAAATCTTTTTTATCCAACACTAAACGCATGCCTTTGCCACCACCACCGCTTGAGGCTTTAATTAATAATGGATAACCGATTTTATTGGCTTCGCTAGCAAGAATTTTTTCATTTTGGTCTTCGCCTTGATAGCCGGGCGTGGTAGGAACGCCTGCTTTTTGCATAATGCCTTTGGCAATGGATTTATTACCCATTGACAATACGGCGTCTGCCGGGGGGCCGATAAAAATAATATTCGCTTTGTTGCAACGATTCACAAACTCTGCATTTTCACTTAAAAAACCATATCCGGGGTGGATTGCATCGATGTTATGTTCTTTGCATAAGTTAATTAGTTTTGTTTGATCAAGATAACTTTGTTGACTGGGTGGTGGTCCAATGCAAAAGGCATGATCTGCAAGTTGAACATGTTGTGCGTTGGCGTCGATTTGTGAAAAAACAGCAAAGGTTTCAATACCCATTTTTTTGGCGGTTTTGATGATGCGTAGCGCAATCTCACCGCGATTAGCAATTAATAATTTTTTTAGCATGCTTTTATAAATCCTTAGCAAAGCTGGGTTTTTGTTTTGCAAAGAAGGCCTTAAGGCCAGCTCGAGCCTCTTCTGAAGCACGAACATCGGCAAGTGCTTTGGCTGTTATATCTATAATTTTAGCATCTATTGGATAGAGTTGATTGAGCAGCTTTTTAACGCGGTTAATCGCTTGTGGGCCATTGTGGAGGAGGGTTTTAGCGAGTTCCATGCCGCTCGATAGTAGCAAATCGGCTTTTTTGATCTCATCAATTAAATGAATGCTCATGGCTTTTTTGGCATCGATTAACTCAGCACTAATAAAAAAGCGCAACGTGGTGCTATAACCAAGGCGTCGAACCACATAGGGCGCAATCGTTGCAGGAATAAGTCCAAGCTTGACTTCTGAAAAGCAAAACTGGCTGTCATCAGCCGCTAACACTAGATCACAGCAGGCAACCAGGCCACAACCTCCGCCCATAACTCGACCATGAATAAGGCCAATAATCGGTTTGCTTAACATAGCCATAAGGTGCAATAATTTGGTCAACTCTAAGGCGTCTGCCTTATTTTCTTCAGCTGAATTTTCGGCCATTTGTTGCATCCAATTAAGGTCAGCGCCTGCGCAAAAATGACGTCCATTGGCATTGAGCACAACCACGCGAATTTTATCATCCTTATCAACCTGTTCGAATGCCAAGAGTAGCTCAGCGATCGTTGTCTTATTAAAAGCGTTGTGCACATCTGGTCGGTTTAGAGTAATGGTGACGACAGAATCGCTTACCTTATACTCAATTGTGGAATATGTAGCCATTATTAATCCCTTTTAAGTTTGGCGCTTATCATAACATAATTTTTTTTAGTGGGAATGGTCGTTGATTTACCGCACGCTGTTGGTTCTATTCTATAACAGTTTAAGAAAAGTTTAATATCTATGCTTTATACTTTTATTCTGTCATAAATCTATGGATCAAATTTTCTGATGCAGCATTTCAAGGCCATTACGAATGATCAATTCTCCCCACGTGGCGGCAGTGGCCATGGCTGGGATTTTTCAAAAGACCGCAAAAAAATTGTAAAGCTAAATAAGCACGGCAAGGCCGTGTATTCTCTTATTGAGTTTTTTAACAGCAAAGTAATTCATAAACTTTTACCTAAACATACGCCAGATATCGATTTAGTTTGCGATAAATCTGAAGAGGAAAAGGGTAAGTATCAGATTAAAGGTGTTGCAGTTGATTGTAAAGAAGGCCTAATTGATTATTGTGAAGTAAATGTGATTCGCCTTATTGCCGATATTCAGCGGGGTGATATTAGAGAGCATAACTATGGGCATGGTAGTCCTGAGTTGGTTCAACGCCTTAAAGTCTATTTTTCAGATGATGCACAAGGTGAGGCTCGTCGCTTACAATATCTTTCTGATTATTATTTAATTGTGTTTATTCGTAATTTTTTGCAAGAAGATGATCTGCACAAGGGCAATCACGGATTTTATTTTGATGGTAAGGGTGATGTAAAAGCCTTTGCCATAGATTTTGATTTATTATTTCAAAGTGCTATTGGCGCCAATTTTGATATGACGCGCAAGTCACAAATAGGCTCACCTTTTGGTAAATTTAAGGTGACGTTAAATGACATTGTGAATTTTCCGGAAATTAAAGACTCAAAACCCGGGCACAACCCATCCATCGCAGCAAACTCGATAGAAGCCGAATCAATCACTAATAACGCAGGGCGTTATACCCGAGAAGATGTTGAGGCGTTTAGATATTTATCTACCTTGCCGCAATATGATTCAAAACGTAAAGAAAGTATTGTTGAGGGATTGCAAAGATTGTTGAATTTTGATGTTAATCAATTTTATAAAGATTGGTCGCATTATCGATCTTCACAGTTAGCGCAACAAGAAAATATACTTTTTCGCCGTGAAGCAATGTGTGATTTTCCGCACTTATTTGCGGTTGAGTTTGCTAAAATTCAAATCGCTATTTTTAGAGAGCTGTCTGTGGCAGGACCACTTCATGGGGATGAAGATTTTAGAGCTGCGTTGTGGAAAATCAAGTCTGATCATCTTGCTAAATATCATGATTATATTTCGGTTGATAAAATCAATTCAATAAAAACTGAATTGCTTACTACATTTACTGATTATTCTGGGGAAGTTGATATTGTTGTAGCATTTAAGCAAGCAGTTGAGCGATTAGAAGCTGATTATTATCTCCATTTTTATGAAAAAGAAATGAAGCTGCTGACCATTGAATTGATGGATGTGGTTGCGGCCGAGTGTAACCTTAAACAGTTAACAGAATTGGTTCAATGGTGGAAATCCCTGGAGCAAGGCTTTATCTTAAAGTCACGTCAATCAGGTTATTGGGCACGCAAATTTAAAAAGTATGGCTATAATCATAATGTCACCACTTATGTTACTTTGCGTGATATCTTAACCCATCGTGCATTAGTGCTTCGAGCACAGGGCGAAAAAGTTCATGCATCGCTTCTGATATTAACTCAGCGTGATAGTTTGTTGGATTCACACAGTGAAAGGCCACTTTGGTTTACAGATCGCATATTGTTACGTTTTCTCGCTACGTTTTGTAAAAGTTTTAATTTAATGGGCTACTGGAAGAACTATATTCAGAATAAAAGCGGTTGGGAAGGCTTTCTATTTAAGAGTGTTGTATTTATACCGCTGGTTATAGTTAAAGATATCATCAAATTTGTTACTGAAATCCTGCCATTTTTTTTTGGAATGCGTGGTGCGTATTCCACGTCGATGGGCAGCTGACTGGATGCGAGCCGCGCTTATTGAAAGCAATCGAGGTTATGGCCCAGTCAGAGCCTGCGCCAAAATTATTTTTGGTCTTTCTTGGTTGATGGCAAGTATTGTATGGTTTGCTTTTACGGTGATCCAACATAGTTTAAAATTCGTCGCTTTTTTGGGACATAAGTTAACTTCGCCGATTGCCTCAGCGCAGGACGAACGTAAGTGGGCATATGAAACTTGTCGCGCACGGGGATTTAGTAGAAAAAAATCAATGCGGGTTTCAACCGTGGTTTATTGGCTGGGGTTAGCATTATCTGCAGTTATGTATTTTGTGGCGGCTAAGGCGGTTGCTGCCACGTTAATATTGGCTGGTGCTTCCATGGCCGGTGTTACGGTTGTTAAATTTTGCACCTTTGTTACAAAGCCCATGGTAATTTACATTTTGACTGGACTTTCTACGTTGATGCTTTTTTTGCAACTTGCTTTTGAAAAAGCTCTCAAACCCAGTAGCAAAAATGCGGTAAGTGAAAATAAAAAAAATGATGATGAAGAGGACGCAACGCCGGTTGCACCCTGGCTTGATCCTTTGTTGGGACCATCGGAAGCGAGAAGTGGTTATGCGAGTGAAACAGATTTATCAGGCGACGTAATGGAAGTAAAGAGGTTTGAGGAGTGCTCAAGTTTTAGTAGTAGAGATGAAAAAGTGGATGGAGGTGGTTCTCCGGATTCATCTTTGGAATCTGAAAGCACTCATAGGATGCCAAATGGCACTGTCATTGACGAAGATCCTCTGCCGGTGACGCCGGTGTTGAGTCGCCCCGCGGTGTTTCCCATGGCGCAGCAAAATGGCACACACACTTTATTTAGACCGCCGCCGCCCAGAAGTGGTTCGCCTGCAGATTCAAGAAGCAGTAGTGACGACGAAAGTTTCAATGGCGGTGGACTTATGGAAAATCTTGCTAGAGCTGCTAAAGGTTTAGGCTCAGGTTTTCGTGAACTTGGGTTTGGTCTTAACTTTATAGTTGATTCTGATTCTGACTCTTACTCACCCTAATTACATCCTAAAGAACGAGGACTTTCAATAAAGCGATCTACAATTTGCCGATTGGAAAGTTGATGAGACGTACGCGTTGCATTAGGGGCTTAAATCCACCCCTTCATGGTAAGTACTACAACTGATAATATATATTAAATAGACGTAACTGTTCTATGAGCTATATACTTCGAGCGCGAAAGCGCAAGCCGAAAGATGCGTAATTAACAAGGAATTATTGCGGTATACAACTTCCATCGTCAGTCTTCTTATCTTCAGAGTAAGTAGCGTTTTGACTAAAAAGCATGCCGTAGGTTGGCTTTTCTTTTGCAATACCATTAAGCGCTTGCACTAAAGACTCCTCCGGATCGTCAGAAGGTTCTGCAAAGTTGGGATCATCGGCGGCAGAGAGGGTTCCTGTAACCCCGTCTGTGAATGATGCTTGCGAATCCATAGATGGCGTTCTTGATAAATCTGGGGCATGGGATGGTGCTCTTGAAAGAGTTTCAGAATACATTGAATCTACAGAAGAAGGCTGGCGTTTAAAAAAAAGAGTACCAAATGCACTTACTACGCGGCTGAAGACGTCCGGGTTTATCATTTTCACCTTATTAATATTTGCTGCTTGCGTACTTGTCGTAT